>JANXXJ010000096.1 GCA_025350665.1 Gemmatimonadota bacterium
GGGTCGAGATCGATCAGCGCCGCCACGTCGGGATTGAACGCGATCGGGTACGGGTCGGGCAGCGGGGTGGGGTCGACCACCTCGTAGAGGGACGGGTGGAGCCGCGCGTAGGTGTTGTCGAAGCGAAGGGCGGTGAGCGGCGGCATGGCCCCAATGTAAACGGGGCCGGGATCGCTCCCGGCCCCGCTGGCATTCCGGCGAAGGGGCTCAGCCGCCGGTCACGATCTTCCGGGTCTTCAAGTCGAACGTGTAGCTCTTGTCGTTCACCTGGACCGGCACCAGCTCGCTGCCGTTGAACGTGATGGTCACGGTCCGTTCCCGGGTCTTGCCGTCGTTCGGGCCGCCTACCACCGTGATCGTCACGTGCCGGGTGATTGTCCCGGAGAGCGGCCAGCTGTTCTCGGTCCGGGGCGCGGGAACCACCACGTTGGTGATCGTGAGGGTCGAGGCCGTGGTGTAGTTCCGGACCTCGCCGTTCTCGGTGTGCCGTTCGCGATTGGAGGAACCGGTACCGGCGCCATTCCAGGTCCGCTGGGTTTCGATCCCCGCCAGGCCCGAGACGATCAGGTCCCGAACCCGGTTGATGTCGGTGGCGGTCCAGTTGTCGCGGGTGACGCCGCCGGTGATGACCGCGTGGATGTTCGCGGACGCGGTGGTGAGCGGGTTGTAGCTGTCCTGGGCACCGCCGGCCGCATCCTTGAAGGCGCAGGTCCGGACGATGGTGAGGGCGTCCCGGGAGTGGGTGCCGCACCGGAAGGGTACGTCGTCTTCCGCAGTGGCCGAGGGCGCCAGGCCGACGCCTAACGGCCCGGTCGCGGCGCCCATCAGTTCGATGTCCTGGGCCGCGGCGTCGCCGGACGAGAGGGCGATGTCCTTGTCGATCGGTGCGGTGACCAGCGGGGTATCCGAGAGGGTGGTAGCGTCGGCGTTGCAGGCGGCCAAGCCCAGCGCCAGGCCAAGAGCGGTGAAACGGGTGAGCGTCTTCATGGCGGTATCCTCGATCCCTTGGGTTGTCGTCGGTTGCGGCAGCCTTCCGGTTGCCTCACCCTGTCTGACGGCGGGGACCGAGGTCTGTTAAGCGGCTGGGGTGTGGTCGGGTTTGGCCGTCCGGGTCACGCCCCCTGAGACGATGAAAGCCATGGCATCGGCCGAGTCCACCGCCAGCGGCAGCACCCGATCGGCCGGCAGAATGAGGATATGGCCCGCCATGCTGTAGGAAAACGGCACGTAAACGGCCACCTGCTGTGCCAGCCCCAGATGCCCCAGCGATTCCGAGGTCAGGAACCCCAGCACATACACTTCCGCGCTGCCTTCGCCGATCCGGGCCCGGACCGGCCGGTTGAACCGGCGCTTTTCGCCCACGAAGGCGTTGAGCAGGTCCTTGATGCTGGTATAGAGGAGCCGGACGAACGGGAGTTTGGCCAGGAGTTGATCGGCCGTGGCCAGGAGCGTCCGGGTGACCAGGTTCGATGCCAGGGCCCCGATCAGGGTCACGCCGGTGAGGGCCAGAACCAGGCCGAGGCCCGGGATCCCGATACCGAGGAGCGAATCGACCCACCGGATCGCGACCCAGCAGAGATAGAAGGTCAGCGCCGCCGGGGCCGTGATCAGGAGCCCGCGCAAAAAATAGTTGGCGAAGCGGCGCATGACGCTGCCTAACGGCCGAGCTTGAACGCCAGACCGGCGGTGATCAGCATGTCCACCTGGGTGGTCGCCGGGAAGACGGCTGGCGCCGAGCTGAACCGGTGGACGAACATGTCGGCGTCGAAGCGGAGGGTGACATTGGGCGTCATGACGACATGGAGCCCGGCGCCGAGATCCCCGCCGACGTTGAACCGGTTGCCGTTGATCGCGAAGGCCTGCCCGCTGTGACTCAGGCCGGCCACGCCGCCCGAGAGGACGAGGTCGGTTCCGGTCTGAGCGCTGGTGGCCTGGTAGTTCACCTTGATCGAGCCACCCTGGAACACCGCGTCCCGGGTCACCGGCAGGGCCGCCACGATGGTCCGGACGCCGGTATTCGAATGGAAATACAGAGCCTGCAGGCCGAAGCGGCCCCGGCTGTAGACATCGAGCCGGCCGCCGAACGCCACGGCCGACTTCATCTCGGTCTTCACGTTGGTCGGCGAGGACCCGGTCACCACCATCCGGATCGTACCGAGCGCGCTGGTCGGCACCAGGCCGCCGATGAATGGGGTGACCTGCACGTGGACCGCCTGGGCCCGGACCACGGGGACGGCGGTGAGGGAGAGGGCGGTGATGACGATGACGGACAAAATCCTGCGCATGACGACTCCCTTGAGTGCGGGCGAATGATGGTCCGGGAGACCTTACGAGATCAAGCGGCCCAGGGCTTCGAGCAGGGCGCTCAAGTGTTCGGGCTGGGCGTCGCCCATATGGCCGATCCGGAGCAGAGGGCCGTTGGCCGGATCAATCGCCTTCCCGACCAGGAAACCATCGTGCTCGAGTGCTCCGGCCACCGCGGCTGGATCGTGGTGCTTGAGCCGGATGGCCGACACACAGGGCGACCGCCGCCCTTCCGCCGCCAGCATCTCGAGGGCCGGCTGGGTGGCTGCCCAGGCGTGAAATTGTCCCGCTAGCGCCTGGTGCCGGGCCCACCGCGCCGGCCACCCCCCCGCCGCGGCGATGCGGCGGAGTTGGAGGAGAAGCGCCATGTAGATCGACAAAGCCGGCGTTTCGGACAGCTCGTACCCGGAGGCCATCCGGATCCACCGCGGCACGTTGAAGTAGTAGCCGGCGTCCTCGATGCTCCGGGCCCGCTCCTCGAACCGGGTGCTGGCCGCCCCGAAGGCGAGGCCGGGGGGGAGGGCCAGCGCCTTTTGGGACCCCGTAGCCACGAAATCGTACTGATGCCGGTCCATGTCGATCGGCGTCCCGGCGGCCGAGCTGATGGCGTCGACGATGAACATGACGTCCTTCTTCGCCGCCACGACCCGGACCAGGTCCGCGATCGGGGCCAGCGCCCCGGTCCCCGACTCGGAATGGACCACGGCTACCGCGTCCACCTGGGGGCTGTCGAGAAAGGCGGCCAGCTGGTCGGGCTCGATGGTCCTGCCTAACGGTACGTGGACCCGGACCACCTCCTTCCCGCACCGCTCGGCGATCCGGGCCAGATACTCCCCGAAGAATCCGCCCACCGCCACCATCACCCGTTCCCGGACCCCGTTCCGGATCGCCATCTCGAGGACACCGGTTCCGGACGAGGTGACCGCGAAGACCGGGCGCGCCGTCCCGAACATGGCCTGGAGCGGGGGCTGGATCTCTTCCAGGATGGGCCGCATCCGCGGGCCCAGGTAGGAAAACATCGGCTCGGCCATGGCGGCCAGCACGTCGGGATGCACCCCGGTGGGCCCGGGCAGGAAGTTCCGTCCGAAAGTCATGGCCCAACCTATTGCCCCCGGGGCCGACCCGGCAAGTTGACAGCGCCCGCCGTTCGACCACATTCCGGTCGGTCCTGACTGCCCTTCTCTGGAGCTGCCGATGTCCGAATCGTACTCCCGCCGGTCCTTTCTGGGTGTCGCCGCGGCTGCCGCGGTGGTTCCCAAGCTCGATACCACCGATTTCCCGGCCCCGGCCGTGTTCCGTTCCCGGGCAGCCCG
>JANXXJ010000116.1 GCA_025350665.1 Gemmatimonadota bacterium
AGACCAGGTCGAGGACCAGATCGCCGATCGTCGGTTCGGCGGTCCGGATCACGCTCTCGACGCAACCGGTACACTCCTGAAGCTGGATCCAGATGACCGGCGGGCGCTTGATGACCTCGAGCGCCTTGGCGACCTGAGCCCCGGCTTCGCGGCTCAGGCCCATCACGACGGCCAGGCTACCGCAGAATTCGAGGAACGCGCGCCGGCTTACCCCGCGGGCGGCCAGCTGCTCGCCAAGGGTTTCGCCTTCCGTCCATGGACGAGGGGTCAGAATAGCCATGGCAACCTCTCCCGGTGGGAGTGTGGGTGCGGGCGGGGGGCCATGGTCTGATGGATGAGGGCGGTCCCGTCGCCCTGGTGATGGAACCCAATGTCCCGTGGGGGGAGTGAAGAACCGTTGAAGGTCCGGTGAAACTCCTCAGTCGCAGGGAATGCGGGTCGGCTGCTCGGCGATGGCGAGGTCGGCGGCGGTCTGGACCGTGATCTGGAGACGGCCGTCGATCCGCTCGACGAGTCCCTTGATCGCAATGCGGCGGCCCGTCCATTTGGCGAGGCCGGCGATCTGGGACGCGATGGCGTCGGGGACCACGACGGAGAGCGCGGCGCGCGGGGACCGGCGATCGAGGTCCAGTGTGATCGCGCCGCGGGCCCCGATCCGGACCCCGGCCACGAGACCCTCGAAAAACCCCACTTTCCCGATCAGGCCCGCGGCTTCGGCGGCCGGCAGGGGGATCGTCTGCGCGGCGGCCGTGGCGGTGGCCGCAGCGCCTATCACGAGAATTGATGCCATCCACGCCTGTCGCATGACCAGCTCCGGGGAGAGGGGACCGAACGTTGCCCCCTCCCCGGTGGTTCAGCTATGAATCGCGCGTGAAGCCGCCTTGTCGGGCCTACTTGCTCCCAACGAAGTCGCCGACATCCTTCCGGAGCTGGATCAGCGATGGCTGGTGGATGTACATCATGTGGCCCGCGGGGTAGTAGCCCCGCTTGATCGAGCCCTTGAGCGACGGGTCGAGGCGCAGGTGCTCGACGGAATACTCGGCCGCGAAGTACGGTGTGGCCGCGTCGTAGTAGCCGAAGGCGATGAACAGCCGCATGTGCGGATTCCGGGCGAAGGCGCCGCGCAGGGTCTCGCCAACGTCGATGAATTCGTTGTCCGAGTCGAAGCTCCAGCGGGCCCCGATTCCGCCGCCCAGGATGTAGTACTCGAGGTCCGACTGGTAGCCCAGTTCGCGGTGCACGTAATCGTTGAACATGGCCGTGTACGGGGGCCGAATCGCCGCCATGCTCGGATCGAAGTCCGGGTACTCCGATCCCTGGATGGCCGAGATGCCCTGGAACCGGGTATCGAGCCGGCCGACGGCGCGGCTCCGGTCCCGCAGCAGTTCGGTTTCGAACCGGCCCAGCTCGATCCGCTGGTTGCTGCGCTCGACGAACCCCCGGTCGAGGCCCGTGAACCGGGCGAGTTGGTCGCCCTGGTGCCGGCGTTGGTCGGGCGAAAGCCGGTCGCCCCGGGCCAGGCCAGGGATGTATTCGTCGAGAACCCATCGTTCCGATTCGTCGAGCACTTCGCGGAGGGGGCGGCCCTGAAGCTCGGCCGCCAGCTTCTTGTGATACCAGGCGGTTGCCGTATACGTCGGCACCATCAGGGCGTACGGCAGGTCGTTGCCGCTATTCCAATTGGTGGTGCCGAAGTTGAGGATGGTCGAGACCAGGACCACGCCGTTCAGGGCAATGCCATGATCGACCAACCAACCGGAGAGACCGGCCGCCCGGGTCGTGCCGTAGCTCTCGCCGACGACGTAGAGCGGAGAGGTCCAGCGTTCCCCCCGGGTGAGATACAGGCGAATGAACTCCCCGACGGAGGCGATGTCGCCCTTGAGGCTCCAGAATTTCTTGCCGAGTTCCGGGGTCGCCGCCCGGCTGAACCCAGTCCCGATCGGATCGATGAAGACGAGGTCGGTGAATTCGAGCCAGGTCTGGTCGTTGTCGACCAGCTGGTACGGCGGCGCCGGGAGCCAGCCTTCGTCTTCCATCTTGACCCGCCGAGGACCCAACGCCCCGAGGTGGAGCCAGACCGAGGCCGACCCCGGGCCGCCGTTGAACGAGAACATCAGCGGGCGCCGGCTCCGGTCGGTTACCCCGTCCAGCGTGTAGGCCATGTAGAAGATCTGGCCTTCGATTTCACCCTTGTCGCTCCGGAGCGGCATCCGGCCGGTGGTCACCGTGTAGGCCAGGGTCCGGGCGTTCGGGGCCTTCCCGATCGTGATCGAATGGTGGGTCTGGATCGGCTTCTCTTCGACCATCCCGGCGGTCGGGGGGGCCGGTTTGACTGAATCCGGCCGGGCCGGGGTCTGGAGCGCCATTACAAGGGCCAGCAGGGCAACCGACATGAGCGATCTCCTCGGCAGGGACGGGGGGGTGCAGCTATCTGCAGGAAGCCGCAGTCGACTGCGTAGCGGTTTGCGGCATTCCCAATCTCCTCGGTTTTGTTAAGTTACTGGCAGGTAACCGCTTATGGAATTGGGCGCGGTGATTGCATAGGATGGGCGCACCATGACAAGACCGATTCGACCCTTCTCGCGACGTCAAGCCGGTTTCCGCGGCTTCACGATAATCGAGCTCATGACGGTCGTGGTCGTGATGGGCATCCTCGTCACGATGGGCTACGCGCGCAGCAAGTACACCATCGAGCAGGGCAAACTGGCCAAGGCGATCGGGGATATTCGAGCCATTCAGGTGGACATCGCCGGGTATCAGGTGGCATCGCCTTCGCAGGCGTTGCCGGCCACGCTGACCGACATCGATCGCGCCGGCCTGATGGATCCGTGGGGACGGCCGTACATCTTCGTGAATTTCAAGCTCGGCGGGTCCCCGAGGACCGATGTCTTCGGCGTCAATCTCAACGTCGAGTACGACGTCTACAGCATGGGCCCTGACGGCTCGAGCGCGTTGTCGCTGACCGCGGGTACGAGTCAGGACGACGTTGTGCTCGGAATGGATGGCGGATTCATCGGACGGGCGGCAAGGTACTGATGACCGCGGTGCAGCCACCAACGCAAGAGGGCAACCGGCCGCCCGACGCCTCGACCGATACCACGGCCGGGTATGTCACCGGCATTGCCGATGGGAATCTGGCCACGCCGGTCCGGCTCCGTGAATACCTCTCCGGCGTGGGCGTGGTATTTCGCCTGCCGCGCCGGGATCGCAAGAAGGAAGAGGCCGAAGCCAGGAAGGTCAAGGCGGCCAAGCGCTTCCGGATCAGGATCCCGGTCAGGCAGATCGCGATGGCGATCGCTCCGGCGGTGATCGCCGTGGCCGCCTACTACCTCTGGGAGGAAGTCCTCTCCAGCACACCGTTGCCGCCGCAGGTGGCCGGCACCTGGTCCACCAGCGATGGCAAGTACAAAGGCCGCAATTTCTGGATCAACGCGAAAGCGGTGGCGTTCCAGAACGGCAAGACCACCAATGATTTCTCGATTCACCAGATCAAGCGGGTCAAGCTTCGGCAGTCGGCCGATACCCTGTTCCTGAACGTCGACTATCTCCAGGACAGCAAGGCGATCACGCTGTCGTTTGCCTTCCGTGACGTGCCGCAGCCTGAGGTGCGGCTCGCCAATCAGCCCAAG
Source organism: Gemmatimonadota bacterium (assembly GCA_025350665.1). Classification (GTDB taxonomy): domain Bacteria; phylum Gemmatimonadota; class Gemmatimonadetes; order Gemmatimonadales; family GWC2-71-9; genus SHZU01. Next base: position 3,630 of record JANXXJ010000116.1, read on the forward strand.
GTCCGCTGGTACCGAACCGGCTCGGCGCCGGCGATTTCGCAGTAAACCTCCGCGGGGAGGGTGGCCACGGGTCGTCGCGGTAACGCGACGGCCCTTGATCTTTTGGGCCTGGCTCCTCAGCATTGGTCGATTCCGCGCGCCACCACTGTCCGCTCGTTCGCCCGAGGCCCGTTCCGCCATGCCGACCCGCATTCTCACCCAGCAGCAGGTTACCGAATTGCTCCCGATGGCCGACTGCGTGGATCTGATGGACCAGACCCTGCGGACCCTGGCCCGCGGCGGCGCCGTGCTGCCGCTCCGAACCATGCTTCGACTGCCCGAGGGCCGTGGGATCTTGGGTTCGATGCCGTCGTATCTCGATCCGCCCGACGCGATCGGCCTCAAGGCGATCACCGTCTTCCCGGGGAACGAAGGCACCCGGTTTGATTCCCACCAGGGGGTGGTCCTTCTGTTCGAGGCCAAGTACGGCTCGCTCTCGGCGATTCTGGACGCGAGTTCGGTGACGGCGATCCGGACGGCCGCCGTCTCGGGGGTGGCCACCCGGGCCCTGGCCGCCTCCGATGCCGGCGACGTCGCCATCATCGGCAGCGGCGTCCAGGCCCAGACCCACCTCGACGCCATGGCCGTGGCCCGGCGGCTCCGTCGGGTTCGGATCTTCAGCCGCCACCGGGCCAACGCCGAAAAATTCGCCGTTTCGGCCCGAACTCGTCATGCGGTCCCGATCGAGGTCGTGGCGAGCGCCGAGGCGGCGATCCGGGAGGCGGACATCATCTGTACTGTCACGTCGGCGCGAACCCCGGTGGTCGAGCGGGCCTGGGTTGCCGCCGGGGCGCACATCAACGCGGTCGGATCCTCCGTGGCGGCCAACCGGGAAATCGACAGCGATACCGTGACCGTGGCCCGGGTCTACGCCGACCGGCGCGAATCGATCATGGCCGAGGGCGGCGACTTCCTGATTCCGAAGGCGGAGGGCCGGTTCGGTGATGACCACCTGGTCGGCGAGGTCGGTGAGTTGCTCGAGGGTCGCATCCCCGGCCGGACCGGGCGGGAGATCACCCTCTTCAAGTCGCTCGGCATCGCGATCGAGGATCTGGCGGCGGCCCACTTCGTCAACGAGCGAGCGCAGGCCCGCGGGATCGGAGTCTTGCTCGACATCGGCGGGCTCCGGCATGACTGATATGGCATCCCGATACGTTCAGAACCCGTACCGGCAGGCGGGGGCATTCCCAACGCCGGCCCGCGAGCCGGTCCGGGCCTTTCACCGGACCCTGCCGGGCTACGCCCCGACGCCGCTGATCCGCCGGCCGGGCCTGGCCCGGTCGTTAGGCGTCGCCGATCTCTGGGTCAAGTACGAAGGGGAGCGGTTCGGACTGCAGGCCTTCAAGGGCCTCGGCGGGGCGTGGGCGCTCCATCGACTCCTGGCGGTCCGGGGCGGGAATCTCGGCACCGTGTCCACGGCGAGCGAGGGCAACCACGGCCGGGCCGTCGCCTGGGCGGCGCGGCTCATGGCCGTCCCCTGCGTGATCTTTCTTCCGGCCCATGCCGCGCCCCAACGAATCGAGAATATCCGGCGCGAAGGGGCCACGGTCATCCTGGTGGAAGGGACGTACGAGGATGCTGTCCGGCGCTGCGACGCCGAAAGCCGCGAGCGCGGCTGGCAGATCATTTCCGACGTGGGCTATGAAGGGTATCTCGAGATTCCGCCGCTCGTGGTCGAGGGGTACTCGACGCTCTATCTCGAAATCGACGACCAGCTCCGGGAGGCGGGGGTGGTTCCCGATCTGGTGCTGATCCCCGGCGGGGTTGGCGGGATCCTCCAGGCCGGGGTCGATTTCTTCCGGAGCCGGGCCGGCGGCCCGAAGGTGGTCGGCGTCGAGCCCGCGGAAGCCGACTGCCTGACCACGTCGTTGCTGTCGCCCGGTGGAGAGCCGGCGATATCGCCTGGGAGCCGGGCCACGACGATGGCCTGCCTGAATTGCGCCGAAGTGTCGCTGCCGTCCTGGCCGTCCATTCGCCGCGGGGTGGACGCGTTGATCGCGATCGAAGACCGGTGGGCCAAGGCAGCGGTCCGGCGGCTGTGGAACGCCCAGGGCGAGACCCCGATCGAGGCGGGCGACTCGGGGGCCGCGTCGACTGGGGGGCTGATTGCGTTGATGGAGGATCCCGCGGCCGCCGAGCTTCGGGCCGCCCTTGGCGCCGGTCCGTCGACGACGGTGGTCGTGGTGTGTACCGAAGGCGCG
>JANXXJ010000120.1 GCA_025350665.1 Gemmatimonadota bacterium
ACCCCGGACTTGGAGGCCTTCTCGAAGCCGATCGCCCGAATCTCAATGACATACGGACCACCGACCGTGACGTTCTCGAGATTGTAGCGACCGTTGGCCCGCGACATCGTCTGCTGCCGAGCGCCGTTGGCGACGTTGACCACCCGGATCAGCGCCGACTCGATCGGATGACCGCCCTCGCGGGTGATGATGCCCTGCACCGCGGCACTGGTGACGCCCTGAGCCGAGACCGAAACAGGAACGAGGGCGCCAAACGCTGCCAGCGCAACGAGGTACAAGACCTTCCGCAGGGCGACCCGCATCAGTAACTCCAGCTGGGATGGACGTTTCCGACCGTGCGACGCGACAAACATACGGACCGGTCCCCACCGGTCAAGGAAATGTACGTTACGGCTTGGCAACGACATCCGCCGCCCGCTTCTTCCGCCCCAGCGTCAGGTAGTAGACCGGAATCCCGGCACCCAGAATGGCAAACGTCACCCCCGTATTCACCGGATCGGTGACGAAAGCGTTGACCACCATTCCGCCGGCCGCCAGCAGAAAAATGATCGGTACCACTGGGTAGCCGATCGTCCGGTACGGGCGCTCGGCGTTCGGAAGCCGCCGCCGCAACGTGAACACCGCCCCGATCGCCATGATGTAGAACGGCCAGATCCCGAGGATGAACCGGTCGGCCAGCTGTTGGAAATCGTTGAAGAGGACGTAGGCACAACCAAGGACCGCGGCGAGCCAGATGGCCACGGATGGCGTCTGGAAGCGCGGCGAGACGCGGGCCACGCTCTTGAGGAAGAGCCCCCGGTCGGCCATTGCGAAGAAGATCCGCGGATTGGTCAGCATCGACCCATTGAGGGTACCGAAACAGGAGATCATGACGATCGCCGACACCACACCGGCCCCGGCCCCGCCCAGCAACGGGATCCGGCTCGCCGCGGTCGCCGCGATCAGGCGCTCGCCGGCCATCTGGGGCACCGGCACGAGGTAGATGTACGCCGCGTTGAGCGACAGATAGACCAGAATGATCAGGACGGTCCCCAGAATCAGGGCCCGGGGAAAATTCCGCCCCGGATCCTTGATTTCGCCACCGATATAGGACAGATCGGCCCACCCGTCGTAGGCCCACATCACCGACACCAGCGCCGCACCGACGGCCGAGAGACTGAAGGTGGTCATGCCGCTGCCGGTGAAATTGGCGACGTGACCCTCACCCACCGTAAACGCGAGCAGGACGAGCCCGATCATGGCGGCGTACTTGGCGATCGTCGCGACCCCCATGACGCGGGCGGCGTGCCGCACGCCCAGATAATTGATCAGGGCGACCACCAGAATGGTGCCCGCCGCCGTGTAGCGCACCCCCATCGGGCTCAACCGCACGAAGTAGCCCAGATATTCCGCGAAGATCGTCGCAATCCCGCCCAGCGCCGAGGCTCGAATGACCGTGAGTTGCGACCAGCCGAACAGGAAAGCCGGCAGCGGGCCGAAGCCCTCCTCGAGATAGGCGAAGATCCCGCCGGACCGGGGATACATGGCAGCCAGTTCCGCCAGGGTAAGCGCTCCGAACAACGCCAGCATCCCGCCCAGCACCCAGGCGAGAAGCACCGGCCCCGGTTCGCCCAGGCGAGCGGCTACGGTCGCCGGAACCCGGAAGATCCCGGACCCGATCGTGGTCCCCACGATGACGGCCACCGCTGAGAAGAGTCCTACGGTTCGCGGCAGACGCTCGGCTGGATCGGTCATTGGGCTCCCGGACGACGGACGTGTATATTCGTGGCTCGTACCTGTCCTTATCCTACGGCACCAGCGACCCAATGGCTACCATCCTGCGCGATCTGATCGCGCTGACGAAGCCGCGAATCATTTCGCTGCTCCTGCTCACGACGATCGCCCCCATGTTCATCACCGATCAGGGGCTGCCGACGTGGAGCCTGGTCGGCTGGGTCGCGCTGGCGGGCTACTTGATGGCCGGCGGGGCCAACGCGGTCAATATGTGGTTCGACCGTGACATCGATCAACTCATGGCCCGGACCCGGACCCGCCCGATTCCGTCGGGCCGGATATCGGCCGCTGCGGCACTTGTCTTCGGCATGGCCCTGGCCGCCACCGCCTTCGCCATCTTCTGGACCCGGGTGAACCCGCTCTCGGCCTGGCTGGCACTCAGCGGCTTCCTGTTCTACGTCTTTATCTACACAGTCTGGCTCAAGCGCACGACCCCGCTCAACATCGTCATCGGCGGAGCGGCAGGCGCGTTCCCGCCCCTGGTCGGCTGGGCCGCGATGACCAATTCAATCGGCCTCGCGGCGCTGACGCTCTTTGCCATCATCTTCTACTGGACGCCACCCCATTTCTGGGCCCTGGCCCTCGTCAAACAAGGCGACTACGCCAAGGTAGGCGTTCCAATGATGCCGGTGGTCAAAGGGAACCTCCACACCAAACGACAGATGCTGAGCTACACGATCCTCCTCCTGCCGCTGACCATCCTGCCGACCCTGGTCGGTCACCAGGGCGTGGTCTACGGCCTGGTCGCCATCGCGCTCGGCGGGCGGCTGCTGTGGTACTGCGTCAAGCTGTTGCGGGAGGACGGCGTCACGCCGACGGCCTGGAAGATGTACCGCTACTCACTGCTCTATCTGGCCCTGTTGTTCCTGGCCATGGGGATCGACAGCGCGCTCCCGTTCGGCCATCCGGCGACCCGGGTGAACCTGGGGCTGGTGCCGGCCGCCGCCGCCCAGACCGAACACCACCACTAGCCGCCTACTCGTTCGGCACCAGGACGGCCCGCCCCAGGAAACCGACGACGTCCCGCACGCCGGCGGGTGTCAGCACCTCCTGCCAGCCGGGGTCTCGTGGCTCCCGCGGATCGTTGCTCCGAACCAGCCCCACACCACCTAACGCTCCGCGGTCCACGAACACATAGTAGCGGCCGGTCGGTTCGAAGTAACGCCAGATCTCGTACCCCGGCGTCCCACCCCGTTTTTCCCGCCGGAGCACCTGCGGGGGCAGTCCCTGGCGGAGGAAGACCCGTCCCCGGTCGGTCTGCCACCCGACCAGCCGCCGCCGGGCGTCGGCATAGAACGAGTTGACGTAGATGACCCCGTCGTAGAACTGCGCCCGGCGCTCATTGCCCGCCGTGCGAGGCGAAGGGTCTCGCTTCCGCCAGAACTCGACCAGAAACTCGCGCTTCTCCTCGTCCGAGCCGCGGACGGGCCAGCCTTCGAGCTCCCGCGGGTCCGCAATCGCGGCAACCGGGGCGAAGGCCAGATCGAGCTCGGGCCCCATAAGACCCCGGAAGTACGCCTGATCGGCAAGAGCCGAAGGCGCGGCGGCGGCCACCGGATCGACCACGAAGGCCCCCTCGCGCACCACGGCAGCGCCGCCCAGTTCGATCGATGCCCTGATCCGATACCGGCCCGCCGGCAGGTCACCCAGCAGGACCTGACCAGTGAGGAGCCCAATCCCCGCCACCGCCCGGATCGCGGCCGGCACCACCCGGCGGCGTTCGTTCCCCGCCGAATCGACCACCGACAGCGCCAGGCGCCCGTCGGTCGCCGTGCCCGCATAGGTCTCGATGAGGTACGCCACTGAGGCGGTGGCCCCGCCGACACTCACTTCCGGCGCGATCGGCACGATCAGGCCCCCGCGCCGGAATTCGGCCGGTTGCGGCATGGTGTCGCCGAGGCCGACCGGACGAAACCACGGGCTGACCAGGAGATCCGATACGGTAGGCGGCACCGCATACCCCTCAATCGCAAGGCTCGATTCGGCCCGCCGCCCCGACACCGAGTCCGTCACCGACGATTCGAGCCGGAACCGTCCGGCCATGAGCGTGAATCGGATGAGATCGAGTCGATCCGCTTCGCCGCGGGGAAACGGCAGGGCGGTCCGACGCTGCCAAGCCTGCTGATAGAGAACGTCGCCTGCCGAATCGACCACCCGGACCGCCAAGCCCAGGCTCACTTCGCCGCTCGCTCCCGGCGTCGGAAGCTCAGCGGGCACCCGGAGGAACGCCGTCACCTGCGTCTGCCCCGGCGACTGGCCCGGATCGGCCCGGTAGAACCGGACCGCCCGCACCACAAGGCCGGTGTCGTTCGCCGCGAACGCGGCGAGCAGGTGAAGCCAGACTCCGACCATGCCCCCCCGTTACGGCAGAATGAGATCCCGTTGCGCCTCGCCTGGGCTGAGGACGGGACCGTCCGCCGACCAGTAGACGTTCACTTCGCTCCGGACGCCGAACCGCCCGGTGAGATAGATCCCCGGTTCGACCGAGAAGCCGACGCCGGCCACCAGCAGCCGGTCATCGTGGGTCTCATAGTCGTCGCAATGCGGCCCCGAACCATGCAGGTCGCGATCGATCGAATGACCGGTTCGATGGACGAACGATTCTCCGTATCCAGCGGCTTCGATCACCTGGCGTGCCGCCCGGTCGATCTCGAAGCCACGGAGGGGACGTTTGTCCCGGGCCGCTCCCCACACGCAGGCGAGGGCGGCATCGCGGGCGTCCCGCACGATGGTCCAGACTCGTTCCACGTCCTCCGGCGGCCGCCGACCGCTGAAGCCCATCCAGGTCTGGTCGGCAAAGACCGTCTCGAGCGTCCGGCCGGCGAACAGGTCGACCAGCACCACTTCATCCTTCGCCAGGGTCCGGTCCTGCCCCGCCATGGGAGCATAGTGCGGATTGGCCGCGTTGGGCCCGAAGCCGATGATCGGCAGGTGACCGGGATCGACCGCGAAACCCTCTCGCTCGATCAACTCGATCACCCGGCCCTGGAGCCCGGTCTCGGTGACCGATTTCCCGCCTTCGGTCACCACCTCGGCGATCGCCTGGCGGGCCACGTTCTTCAGGACTTCGGCCGCGTCAAAGTGATCCTTGACCTCGGACGGGAGCCAGCGGGCCGTGAAATGGGTCACCAGAGCGGCACTCGGCACCACTCGGGCGCCGACCGATTGAATCAGCTCGACCACCCCGAACGGGATCCGGTCGAGGTAGGGGACAGAGTCGCGATGCGAGATTTCCATCGCCACCGTGCGACCCCCAACCACGGCCTTGAGCGCCGCATCGAGCTCCTGCCACCGGGCATAGGGAATCACCTGGCCCGGGAAACCCTCGCACTGCTGGAGCTCGATCTTGTGGGCGATCGCCACCGGTTGGCCGTCCTTCGGGAGGAACACGAAAAGCCGGCGCGTGCCCGGCTTCACCCCGAGCATCCGAAGGGCCACGGGATTGGTCCCGCGGAAATCGAACAGGAGCCAGCCATCGGCCTCCGCCCGTCCGAGGGCCTCGGCCAAGGCCGCCCGATCCAACGTCGCCAGATGACGCATTCAGCCCTCCTGTTGCCATCGTTGATCGGCCTCGGCCGCGCGCCAGCGACACTGGTCGTCGCCGCGGCTCCGACACCGGTCATGGAGCATCGACCCCTCGAACCCGCTGGTCACCCGGAGCAGTTCAGCCGTGAGCGCGCTGTAGAAGTAGCAGCCGCTGCCCTCGAAGCCGGACCGGCTGGCCAGGGATTCCGGCACCGCCAGGCCCATTCCCGTCCCCTCGCGAATGAGCGCGAGTCCGAAGATCCGGACCATGGCCCGGGCGGCCGCGCGCTCGCCGGCCCGGCGTCGCATCGCCTTCGGAGTGAGTTTCCACAGGAGGCTCGGACTTCCCCCCCGGGTTCTCGAGGCATACCGCGCGGCCCGACGGCCGGCATCGGAATAGACGAGGGTTGCGTCGGCCCGGCGGCCCACGAGGCGGAAGACCTGGACCACTTCCTCGAGCCCCACCGCCGTGGCCTTGCCGACCATGTCGCGATATCGCTCGATCTGGGCCGCGACCGTGCTGGTGAGGCCGAAGCGCTTCGTGAACGTTTCCTGGGCGAGCTCCGCCGAGAGCCCATCGTTCAGAGGGGTGTCGAGATTCCGAATGGCTTCGAGCAACGCGAGCGGAACGATCGCGTTGACGGTCGACGAGGGGTTCACGGCTGTTCTGGGAGTGCCATTGCTGGGCGGGCAACTTAAGGTCGAACGACCGGGCCTCCAAGGGGAGTTAGATTCGGCGATGCACCTTGGGCTGGCGGCGGCAATCTCGGCCGGTGTGGCGTTCGCCTCGTGGCGGCTCCGGGCGCTCTCGGCCGATGGGGCCGGCGCCGCGACCCTGATCGGGACGACAGTCCTGGCCGCGCTCGGATGGCCCGGCCTCGCCGTCCTCGGGACCTACTTCGTCTCCAGCACGGTCGTCTCGCGGCTGGCCACGGCGGCCCGGGGCAACGAAGGAGACGCCGCCCGGGAGACCCGCGACGCCCGCCAAGTGCTCGCCAACGGGGGGTTCGCCGCCGCGGGGGCCTTGGCTGAATTCCGGGCGCCGGGCCTGGGCCTCTGGCTCGCGACCATCGGGTTCGCCGCCGCCGGTGGCGATACCTGGGCGACCGCGCTGGGCAGCCTGAGTCCCCGGCCGCCCCGCGACCTCCTCACGGGGCGTCAAGTCGTGGCGGGCCGGAGCGGCGGTGTCTCCTGGTTCGGGAGTTCCGGCGGACTGCTGGGGGCGGCCATGATCGGCTTGGCCGCCTCCGCGGTCGGTGCCCCGCCGCGGCTCTTCCTGGCCGCGGCCCTGACAGGGGCCGGTGCCATGCTGCTCGATTCCGCCCTCGGTTCAGGCCTGCAGGCCCGGTTCCGGTGCGAATCGTGCGGCGAAGAAACCGAACTTCGCCGCCACGGCTGCGGGCGGACGACTACTCTGGTCCGGGGAATCCGATGGCTCGACAACGACGCGGTCAATGCCTTGGCCAGTGGCTTCGCCATCGCCGTCGGATTGGCGCTCTGGTAGCGGTCCTCGTCGCGCTGGCGGGCTTGGCCTGCCGCGGCCTCCCGCGCGACCCGGTCGGGCTCGGCGAAGACGACCCGAACAGTGTCGGCGGCTCCCGCCCGTCGCCGCTGGTCGGCACCTGGCAGGTGATCCTGCTGATCGATGCCGGCGCCGACCTGCAGCGCTGGACCACCCGGTGGACCTTCCTGCCGACGGGCCAGTGCCACCTCAACCGGAAGGTTGACTCCCAGCTCGAAGGCACGTCGCGCACGACCGACCGCGACTGCAGCTACATTGATCGGGGGTCGCTGGTGGAAGCGACCTATCTCGATTCCGGCACCACGGTCGCGATGCCATACTCCGTCCCGCTCAATTCGACCACGCAACTGGTGATCGAAGGGGTCGAATACGAGCGAGCCCCGTGATCGAAGCGCCGGCCGATGTGCTGGTCGTGGGGCTGGGTCCCGCGGGCGCGGGCCTGGCGATCCGCCTCGCTCGGGCCGGACTCCGGGTCACCGCCATCGACCGGGCTGTCTTCCCTCGCGACAAGATCTGCTCGGAATTCCTGAACCCCGAAACCGTTCGGCAGCTCGATCTTCTCGGGGCCACTGAACCGCTCCGGGCCGTCGCCGTTCCCCTGCATGGGGCCCGGGTGTTCGGACCCCGCGGGCATGCCCTGACCGGCCTCTTCGGCGAGGCGCCAGGCACGCGCCACGAACCAGGGATCTCCGTGCCGAGGCGGCTGCTCGACCAGATCCTGATGGAATTGGCCCGCGCGGCCGGCGTCCGGATCATCGAAGATTGCCGGCTCACCGATCTGATCCGGGAAGATGGTCGGATTGTGGGCGGCCTCGTGGCCCGCGGACAGGCGACGGAAACAATTCGCGCCCGGGTCACGATCGGAGCCGACGGGTTGCATTCCGTCGCCGCCCGGCTGCTCGGCGGCCGGCTCCGCGAGCCGCTGCGCCGTTATGGCTTCGTCGCCCACGTGGCCGACGTGCCGGACGTTGGGTTCACCGCCGAAATGCACGTTGGTCGCGGCCTTTACGTGGGGCTGAACACCATTGGCCCGGGCCTCACCAACGTAGCGGTCGTCGCCTCACGGGCCACTCTGGCGGCAGCGGGCGGCGATCCCACCCGCTTCTGGGCCGAGGCACTCGATCGGTTTCCGGCGGTGCGCGGCCGGGTTCGCGCCGACCGGATCGTCCGACCGGTGCTCACGACCGGGCCGTTCGCGACCCGCTCCCGCCATCTGGTGTCCAACGGCGCCTTGCTGATCGGCGACGCGGCCGGCTTCTTCGATCCTTTCACCGGAGAGGGCGTGTGCACCGCACTGCGCGAAGCCGAAATGGCCGCGCCCGTCGTGGTCGAGGCTCTGGCGGCGACCCGTACGCCGACGGCCGAACAGCTGGATCGGTACCGCCTGCTCCGGCGCCGGGCATTTGCCGGAAAGTGGGCCGTCGAACGGCTGATCGGATACGGCATGCTGGCGCCCGCGCTCTTTGACCGGGCCGTCGGCCGGCTCGAGCGGCGCGGGATGGGCCACACGCTGATCGGCGTCACCGGCGAGATCGTGCCGGCGCGCGCGGTCCTCAACGCCGGCTTCCTGATGGCGATGGTAGTGTGATGACGGCCGACAGTGTGGACCCGTCCCGATTCCGCCAGCTCTGTGGCCGGTTCGCGACCGGCGTCGTGGTGATCACGGCCGACGACGGGGACCGGCCCGCGGGCATGACGGCCAACAGCTTCGCCTCGGTGTCGCTCGACCCGCCGTTGATCTCAGTCAACGTGGACCGGAGTTCCGATTTTCATCCGGTGATCCTGGCAGCGCCACGCTTCACGATCAACGTCCTGGCGGCGGACCAGGAGGCCCTGTCGCGCCGGTTCGCAGGAACTGACGCGTCGGAGCGGTTCACCGGAATTGGCTACCACAGGAGCCAGGCCGGCGGCATCATGCTCACGGGCGTCGTGGGAACGATCGAATGCCTGCGTCAGGATGGTTTCGAGGTCGGGGATCACACGATTGTCGTGGGCCGGGTGGTCGGGGGCGAGTCGCTGGACGGGCGACCGCTGCTGTACTATCGCGGCGGCTACCACACCCTCGAGTGAAGCCGGAATTCCGATCGCCCGTCGGGCGGGAGCTGCTCGACGACCCGACGGCCGATCCCGCGCTCGTCAGGGAGTCGCTCCATCATCTGGCCCGGTCCAATGCCTGGTTCGGCGGCTATTGGGCCGCCCGGGGTGGACTGGCCCGGCTGCTGGGACCCCGGCGACCGGACCGGCTCACGCTGCTCGACGTCGGCACCGGCCACGGCGACATCCCCGGGCGGCTGGCCGGTTGGTGCCGCCGCCGGGGCATCGGCCTCGGCACGTTAGGCATCGACCTCCACCCGGCCGCCGCCGCGCTCGCGACCCGGGCCGGCGTCCCTACGGCGGTCGCCGACGCCTTCCGGTTGCCGTTTCGCGACCAGTCAGTGGACGTGGTGCTGATGAGTCAGGTGTGTCACCATTTTGCGCCCCCAGGCATATTGGCGCTGGCCCGCGAGGCCTCGCGAGTGGCCCGGCTCGGTGTCGTGATCGCCGACCTCAGGCGGTCCGTCTGGGCCCGGTGGGGATTCGCCGTCGGAGCCCGCCTCCTCCGGTTCGACCCCGTCACCCGCGTGGACGGGGTAACGTCCGTGGCCCGAGGGTTCAGTCCCGCTGGACTGTCGCGGCTGCTCCGCGAGGGCGGTTTCCCGAATACGGTCTCGACCCACCCCGGTGCCCGCGTGGTCGCCGTCTGGAGTACGGAATGAACCGGATCATCGACACCATCGACGTGACGGCGCCGATCGGGCCGACCTTCGACCTGGCCGCCGACGTCGAGCGGTGGCCCGCCATCCTGCCCCACTATCGGTGGGTGACGATCCGCGAGCGGCGGCCCGACGGCACCACCGTGGTCGAGATGTCGGCCAACCGCCCGTTCGGCCCGATCAACTGGCCGACCTGGTGGACGTCGGAGATGGGGATCGACCGGGACCGTCGCGAAGTTCGCTACCGGCACGTGCGCGGCGTGACCACCGGCATGGAGGTAATCTGGCGGCTTACTCCCCGCGCCGGCGGCGTACACATCGACCTGATTCACGATTGGGATGGGCCGGGTTGGCTGCCCATCGGGCGAGGGATCGTGGCCGCCGTCATCATGCGGATCTTCGTACACGGTATTGCCTGGCGCACTCTCGCGGGCATCAAACGGAAAGCGGAACTTTCGGCATGACGAACCTTCGAAGAGTCGCGATCACCGGTATCGGTGCCGTCACCCCGATCGGGAGCGGAGTCGAGGGCTTGTGGCAAGGTCTCCGAGCCGAGCGGTCGGTGGTCCGCACCGTAACGCGGTTCGACCCGAGCCCCTTCCGCTGCCACGTCGCGGCCGAGGTCAACGATTTCGATCCGGTGACGTTCCTCGGCGCCAAACGGACCAAGCGGATGGATCGCTGCTCCCAGCTGGCGCTCGCCGCCGCCAAGATGGCGATCGAGGACGCGGGCATCAGTCTCGAACGGGAGGACCGGGAACGCGTCGGCGCGATGATGGGAACGGCGCTGGGCGGCGTCACCATGGCCGAGGACCAGCACCGGCGCTATCTCGAGGGCGGCGTTCACGCCGTCGATCCGGGGCTCGCGCTCACGGTGTTCGCGGGCGCATCGAGCTGCAACCTCGCTATCGACCTGGGACTGAACGGGCCGAACCTCACCAACGGCATGAGCTGCGCGTCGGGGGCGATCGCGGTGGGCGAGGGGTTCCGGACCATCCAGCGAGGGGAAGCCGACCTGATGCTGGCCGGCGGCTCCGAAGCGCCGCTCGGCCCCCTGACATTCGGCGCCTTCGCCATCATCCGGGCGATGTCCACCCGGAACGATGATCCAGGCACCGCGAGCCGGCCCTTCGACCAGAACCGCGACGGTTTCGTCATGGCCGAAGGGTCGGCGGTACTGCTGCTCGAGGACTGGGAGCGGGCGGTCGCGCGGGGCGCGCGGATCTACGCTGAGGTCGTGGGCTTCGGCCTCACGAACGACGCCCATCACATGGCGGCCCCGCTCCCCGGCGGGCGGCAGGCGGCCCGGGCGATGAGCATGGCACTGGCGTCCGCCCGGATTACCCCTGGCGATGTGGGATACATCAACGCCCACGGATCATCGACGCCGCTGAACGACCCGACGGAAACGGTGGCGATTCGATCGGTGTTCGGCGCGGGAGCCGGCAAGGTACCGGTCAGCGGAACCAAGGGATACTACGGTCATGCGTTAGGCGCGAGCGGAGCAATCGAGGCGGCGATCTGCGCCCTGGCCACGGCCCGGAAATGGATTCCGCCCACCGTGAACCTGGCCAGCCCGGACCCGGCCTGCGATCTCGACTACATCCCGGGCTCCGGTCGCGAGGCGGACCCGGAGTTCATCCTCAGCAATTCATTCGGCTTCGGGGGAATCAACGCGGCCCTGGTCTTTCGGCGAGCCAACTGACCGGTGCCGCGCGCCAGTGGCTAGTCGCCCTGGCGGGGCGAACGCTCCCGGACCGACCGGCGCCACAGGCTCAGTGCGTAGCCGATCAGAATCACGGCGTTGGCGAGGTACGCCGCCACCATGTACGCGCTGGTATCCGGAGTCTCGTTCATGCCGATTGTGCCTCCCGCCGCTTGCCGATGCCGTAGCGCATGGTGACGAATCCGACGTACAACAGGGTGTACGCGGCCATGGAAAACAACAGCGTCCGGGTCATTTCCCAGGGCATCGACGGCGCACTCGGCTTGAGAAACACCGGCTGGGGGTGGATGGTCCGGAACATATAGACTGACAGGTGGACGAACGGGACCAGGACCAGGGCCATGATCCCCACCACCGCCGAAAACCGGGCTCGCTCTTCGGGGTCGTCGATCGCGGTGCGGAGAGCCCGGTACCCGACGAAGAGCAGGACCAGCAGCAACGTCAGCGTCAGCCGAGGCTCCCATTGCCACCAGGCACCCCAGACCGGCCGGCCCCACATCGGCCCGGTGGTCAGCATGGCCACGCCGAACGCAAGCCCGACCTCGGCCGACGCTTCGGAGAACGTGTCGAGCCGGCGGTCTTTCAGCAGCAGATAGCCCAGGCTGGTGATGCCGACGATCCCGAAGGACATAAGCGACGCCCAGGCGGCCGACGGGTGGATGTACAGAATCTTCTGCGCCAGGCCCTGGGACCGCTCCGTCGGCGTGGCGAAAATCGCCATGCCATAGACGGAGGCCAGCACGGCCAAGGCGATCACCGTGATCACCATGCCACGGCGGATGATGGGACCAGCGGAATCTGTCGTCATTCGTCCATCGTCGCGGGAAAAAGCAGCCAGCCAAGGACCAGGAACACGATGTCGTACACAGCCAGGAAGCGGACCCACCCGATAATTTCGCTCAAGGGACGCCCCCCCAGCAAGCGGGTCGTCGCCTGGACGCCGACCAGCACCGGCGGCACCACGAACGACAGCAGCAACACGGGCAGCATCAACTCGGAGAAACGGGTCCGCACGGTCATGGCCGCGAGCATGGTCCCGACCGCCACGTAGCCGGCCGTCGCCAGCAGGAGCAGCAACGCGATCCAGCCCAGCGCGCCGGTCAGGCTCACATTGAAGAAGAGAATGAAGAGCGGCAGCAGGACCGCGTTCACCACCAGCACAAAGGCCATGTTGGCGATGTACTTGCCGAAATAGATGGCGCTCCGGCTCACCGGGGCGAGAAGGAGACCCTCCATCGCGCCCCGTTCCCGCTCCATCGCAAAGCTCCGGTTCAAGGTCACGATCCCCGCGAACGCCGAGGTGACCCACAGGACGCTCGGGGCCAGGACCGCGAGACTCACTTCGGCCGGATCCCGGGCGAAGTTGAAAATGACCAGCACCAGTACCGCGAAGGTGACGGCCGTGGCGATCGCCGTTCGGCTGGCGAGCTCGACCCGGATGTCCTTGGCCGCGATGGCGAGGGTCGCGCGGAACGGGCTCATGAGATCAGCGCCCCGTACCGATCGCGGAATTGCCCCAGATCAAGCGATGTGTCCGAACTGTGGGCGACTTCCCCGTCGCGAATGACGTGCACCTGGGCCCGGAGGCGCCAGAGTTCCGGCAGATCGTGAGAAATCAGCATCACGGCCGTGCCTCGCCCCTGCTCGGCGGCGATCAGGTCGATCACCCGCAAAACTGAACCGGCATCGAGCCCGGTAAGGGGCTCGTCCCAGACCAGCAGAGCCGGCCGATGGACCAGGCTCCGGGCCAGGGCCACCCGCTGGACGAAGCCCCGGGACAGCCGGCGAACCTTGATCGGCCGGTCGGTCGGGACCCCGACCAGGTCGAGCGCGGCCCGGGCGGCCCGGTCCGGGTCGTTCAGGCCGTGCAGCCGGGCCGCGAACCGGAGGTTCTCCAGCGGGGAGAGGTCGTCGTAGAGTTGGGACTCGTGGCCGAGATAGCCGATCCGGGCCCGGACGGCCTCGACCGCCCTGGGATCGAAACCACCGATCCGCACCTGGCCCTTGTGGGGCCGCAACAGGCCGACGCCGAGCCGAGCCAGCGTCGACTTGCCCGAGCCGTTCGGCCCGACGATCAGGTGGATCTCGCCGGGGTCCACGGCGAGGGTGACCCGGTTGACGACCGTACGCGTGCCGAAGCGCCTCGACACATCGTCGATCGCGAGCAGGTGGTGGTTGGGAGACGCGGGCGGTGAGGGCATCGAAACGATGCCGCCGAATATACTGCGGTGGTTACTTGCCTGCTTCGATCTCGAACAGGTCGTCGAGCTTGGTAAGGACCAGCAGGAACCGGAATTCATCCCGGAGGTGGCGCAGGACGACTCGCTGCTGCCGCTCCGCTGCCTTCCGCTGCACCAGCATCAGGGCGCCCAGCCCGGCCGAGTCGATCCGGCGGGTACCGGCAAAGTCGATCAAGAGGACGCCGTCAGCCTCGGGCAGCTGGTTCAGAATCTCGACCGCTCCGTCGCGAAACGCACCGCGGGTGTCGAGCCCAAGTACTTCGGGCACGTGAACCACACGGGTGTTTGCTTCAGTCGCGGACATCGAGTCGAACCCCTTCAATCGTTGCGGGGAGAAATGGCGAGTCGAGTGCCACCGTGTGCTCCATGTTAAGCGGCGCGAGCGGAACGACTTACCAACGCTGCTGCGGGGACATGGCACCGGTACCACATCGCACTCCGCTTGAAGTCTCTTGGATTGCAAATGACGATATGCCATGGACTTGAGAAGCATTTCGCGCCCAATCCTGCAGCGAGTCCGGCAACAATCTGCAGCGGGGGTTTGCCAGAGCCGCGCGTGCCACGATAGACTTTGGCCAGTCGTCTCACCCGAACGCTGAACGAGACCCATGTCCGACCAGCTCGCCACGCTCCTCGACGAACAGCGGCGGTTCCCACCCGACCCCGCGTTCACCGCCGCCGCCAACGCGACCGCCGACCTCTACCAGGCGGCCGAGACCGACCGGATCGGATTCTGGGCCGAGCAGGCGCGGCGGCTCACCTGGATGGAACCGTGGCACACCACCCTCGAGTGGACGGCCCCCCACGCGAAGTGGTTCCTCGGTGGCAAGCTCAACGTGTCGGCCAACTGCCTCGACCGGCACCTCGCCGGCCCCCGTCGGAACAAGGCGGCACTGATCTGGGAAGGTGAACCGGGCGACCGCCGGGTGCTGACCTACTGGGATCTGGCCCGCGAGGTGAATCGGGCCGCCAATGCCATGAAGGCGCGCGGGATCAGACGAGGCGACCGGGTCGCGATCTACATGCCGATGATCCCCGAAGCGGCGATCGCGATGCTGGCCTGCACCCGGATCGGGGCCGTCCATTCGGTGGTGTTTGGCGGATTTTCGTCCGAATCCCTTCGGGACCGGATCAACGACGCGGAAGCGGTGGCGGTGATCACGACCGACGGCGGCTACCGCCGGGGCCAGATCGTGCCCCTCAAGCGCTACGTCGATCTGGCGGTGGCCGAATGCGCGTCGGTCACGACGGTGATGGTGGTTCAGCGGCTGGCCGGGACCGCCTCGGCCGAAGCCGGTGCCACGATGAAGCCGGGGCGGGACTTCTGGTGGCACGACCTCCTTCGGGCCGCGTCGTCCCGATGCGAGCCGGAGCCGATGGATGCGGAAGATCTGCTCTTCATCCTCTATACCTCCGGCACGACGGGCAAGCCGAAAGGCATCGTCCATACCACCGGCGGCTACCTCACGCAGGTCGCGGCGACCACGCGCTGGGTGTTCGATCTCAAGGACGAGGACGTCTTCTGGTGCACCGCCGATATCGGCTGGGTGACGGGCCATTCCTACGTGGTGTACGGGCCGCTCGCCAACGGGGCGACGGTCCTGATGTACGAAGGGGCGCCCGACTGGCCCAATCGGGACCGGATGTGGGAGATCGCGGCCCGATACGGCGTCACCGTCTTCTATACCGCCCCCACGGCAATCCGGGCGTTCATGAAATGGGGCACCGAGCATCCGGCCCGTCACGACCTCTCCACCCTCCGGCTCCTGGGCTCGGTCGGGGAGCCGATCAACCCCGAGGCCTGGATCTGGTACCACTCCCACATCGGGAACGGACGCTGTCCGATCGTGGACACGTGGTGGCAGACCGAGACCGGCGCGATCATGATCTCGCCACTCCCCGGCGTCACAACCACGAAGCCGGGGTCGGCCACCCATCCGCTTCCCGGAGTCTCGGTGGTGCTGCTGGACACGAAAGGCGTCGCCCTCGCGAAAGGTGGCGGATTCCTGGCGCTGACGGAGCCGTGGCCGTCGATGCTCCGTACCATCTACGGTGACGACGCCCGGTACCAGGAGACCTATTGGAGCCGCTTTCCGGGACGGTACTTCGCCGGGGACGGCGCCAAGGTCGACGACGACGGCTACTGGTGGGTGCTCGGGCGGGTGGATGACGTCCTGAACGTGGCCGGCCACCGGATCGGCACGATGGAGGTGGAGAGTGCGCTGGTCGATCATCCGTCGGTGGCCGAGGCGGCCGTGGTCGGCAAGACCCACGAACTGAAGGGCCAGGCACTCGCGGCCTTCGTCATCCTGAAGGAAGGCAACCACCCCACCGCCCAGCTCAAGGACGACCTCAAGGATCACGTCGCGAGGAAAATCGGCGCCATCGCCAAGCCGGACGACATCTTCTTCGTGGCCGACGTGCCCAAGACCCGAAGCGGCAAGATCATGCGGCGGCTGCTCAAGGATATCGCCGAGGGACGCACGTTAGGTGATACCACGACCCTGGCCGACCCGGCGGTGGTGGCGAAACTCAAGGACCAGTACGAATCCGACGAAGGATGATCCGGTCCGGGAACCGCGGACCGGGCGCCGTCGTTCAGGGAGTGGCAAACCGAAACCCGGGGATGACGAGCGAATGACCGAAATCGCAACGATGGCCGGCGGCTGCTTCTGGTGTGTCGAGGCCGTCTTTCAGGACCTGAAGGGCGTTGCGACCGTCGCGTCGGGCTACATCGGCGGCAAGGCGGCCCGGCCGACCTACGAACAGATCTGTTCGGGCACGACCGGCCACGCCGAGGCAATCCAGGTCGAGTTCGATCCGGCGGTGGTGTCGTACCGGGAACTGCTCGAGCTCTTCTTCGCCTTCCACGACCCGACCACGCTGAACCGTCAGGGCGCCGACCGCGGTACCCAGTACCGGTCAGCCATCTTTCCGCACGACCAGACCCAGCGGACCACCGCGGAATCAGTGATTGCAGACCTGACGCGGGACCGGGTGTTCGGCGACCCGATCGTCACCACGATCGAGCCGGCCGGCGCCTTCTACCGCGCCGAGTCATATCATCAGGAGTACTACCGGAAGAACCCCAACCAGCCGTACTGCGCCTTCAACATTGGACCGAAGGTGGCCAAGCTGCGGCAGAAATACGCTCACCGCCTGAAAACCGCCTAGATCTGGATCTGGGCCCCCATCTCCACCACCCGATTGGGCGGGAGATTGAAGAAGGCCGTGGCGCTCTGGGCGTTCCGGGCCATGATAATGAAGATCCGCTTCCGCCAGCCCGAGAGCCGTTGACGACCAGTCGGCAGCAGGGTCTCCCGGCCGAGAAAATAGGACACCTGCCCCGCCGCAACGACCAGGCCGAACCGGGCCAGCGAAGGAAAGATCGCCGGGATATCCGGGGTTTCCATGAACCCGTAGCGCACCACGACCCGATGGAACCCCTGGCCGTAGCCCTCGTATTCGAACCGTTCCGACCCATCCACCGCCGGCACTTCCTCGCTCCGCACCGAGAGGAAGATCACCGTCTCCTTGAGCACCGCATTGTGCTTCAGATGGTGGAGGAGAATCGATGGGACGCCGACGGGATCCGAATTCATGAAGACGGCGACGCCGGGGATCCGGTGGGTCGCACTCTTGCCGAAGCTCCGAACGAATTCGTCGATGGTCAGCGGGCTCCGAGTCACTTCGGAGACGATCCGTCGGCCGACCTTCCACGTCGTCATCAGGGCAAAGACGGCGAACGCCAGGGCCAGCGGGAACCAGCCACCGTGGGCAAATTTGACCAGGTTGGCGCTGAAGAAGGCCAGGTCCACGATCAGGAACAGGCCGGTCACCACCGCCACCCGCCAGACCGGCCATTGCCACCGGAATCGGGCCACGTGAGCGAACAGCACCGTCGTGATCGACATCGTGCCGGTGACCGCGATGCCGTAGGCGGCGGTGAGCCTGGTGGAGCTCTGGAATCCAACCACGCAGGCGAGGCAGAGCACCATCAGGCCCCAGTTGACCGCCGGGACGTAGATCTGGCCCTCTTCCTTGGCGGAGGTATGGACGATGGTGACCCGGGGGCAGTACCCCAGTTGTACCGCCTGCCTGGTGAGGGAGAAACATCCCGAGATCAGCGCTTGCGACGCCGTGATGGCGGCCAGCGTCGCGATCACGATCATCGGGTAGAGAAAAACCCTCGGCACCAGTTCGTAGAACGGGTTCGAGACCGCCTCCGGCCGGGACAGCAGGAGCGCCCCCTGGCCGAAGTAGTTGATCATCAAGGCCGGCAGGACAAGGCCCAGCCACGCGATCCGAATGGGCCGGGGACCGAAGTGGCCCATGTCGGCGTAGAGGGCCTCACCGCCGGTCAGCACGAGCACCACCGCCCCGAGGATCAGGAAGCCGAGCAGCCCGTCGCGGATGAAGAAGTCGATCCCGTACCACGGGTTGATCGCCTTCAGCACCACCGGGTTCTTCATGATGCCCAGAACACCCCAGATCGAGATCGTGATGAACCAGACCACCATGATCGGCGCGAAACTCTTGCCGACCCGATCGGTGCCGAACCGCTGGAGCGAGAACAGCGCCAGCAGAATCACGAAGGCCACCGGGACAATCACCTTCACGGTCCCGAAGGCCGGCGCGGCCACCTGGACCCCTTCCAGCGCGCCGAGCACCGAGACGGGAGGCGTAATGACACCGTCGCCGTACAGGAGGGCGGCCCCGAACAGAGCCAGCATCACGAGATTCCGGCGGAGCGTGGCGCTCCCGCCGTTGGTCCGCACCAGGGCCAGCAACGCGAGGATGCCGCCCTCGCCCCGGTTGTCGGCCCGGAGCATGACCGTGATGTACTTGTACGTCACCACGAACATCAGCGACCAGAGGATCAGCGACAGGACGCCGATGACGTTCTCAGGGCTCGGCGTCAGACCGTACTCGGGCGCGAAACACTCCTTGAGCGCGTAGAGCGGCGAGGTACCGATATCGCCGTAGACCACGCCCAGGGCCGCGAGCGTCAGTCCGACCAGGGCCTTGCCGGTTCGTTGCGGGCCCGGACCTCTCATCCGGGCGCCCGCTCCGCCCGCCACTCGCGCACCGCGAGTACGAAGATGGCCGTGATGATCACCGCCGACGCCACGCACCAGCGGCAGATCGCGTGGATGACAAAGAGTTCGAGCGACTTGAGGTAGAGCGTGAAGGCGAAGGCGCCGCCGGAGAGAAGGGCGAGCCAGCGAATCGGCCAGGCCGCGGCCGCGAACCGGGGAGCGGAGGCCAGCGCCGCCACGACGAGCAGCACCAGATAGCCCACGATCCCGATCAGCGCGACTTCGACCCCGAGGAACCGGCTCTGGGGAGAGAGTTGAACGGTCTCACACCCTCCAGTCCCGCAGGCGATGGTCCCGATCTTCCCGATCTTGTACAAATACAGGTAGATCGAGATGAACAATCCGGCCAACGCGAGGAGCGCGATGGCCTGCCGTCGGTTCATTTTGCCTGCTTGGCCGACGTCAGCCGGGCCGCGATGGAACGAACCAGCGACGCCAGACTGTCGGACGAGAACGCCCCCGGATAGAGCCGGCCGTCAATGAAGAAGGTCGGGGTCGACGGCACCCCGAGCTTGATCCCCTCCTGCAGGCTGGCCTCGATCCGGCCGGCGTACTTCTTGGAGCTCATGCAGGCGTCGAACTTGGCGGGATCGAGACCGGCCTCGCGAGCCATGTCGTGGAACATCCCGGACGCCGAGGACTTGATAGACCAGTCGGCCTGGCGCTGGTAGACGAGCGCCTTGAACTCCCAGAACTTGCCCTGGTCATTGGCGCAGGCCGCCGAATGGGCGGCCACCCGGGCGTGGCGGTGGACCTGGTCCAGCGGAAAATCGCGATAGCGCCACCGAACCAACCCGGAATCAACCAGTTGGCGCTTGACCACATCCCATTGCATGACGTCGAAACTTCCGCAGGCGGGGCACTGGAAGTCGGCGTACTCGGTTACCTCCAGCGGAGCCGTCGGCGACCCGACCAGGTAGCCCCGGAATCCGGCCGTGTCGGCGGCCAGGACAGTCACATTGGCAGGGATGCTCTCGTCCTTGGGCTTGAGCACCAGAACGGCCAGCACCACCGCGCCGGCTACGGCCAGCGCCCCAAGGATCAGGAAAAACCGGTTGGACGACGCGCCGGATTCGGAACGACGGGGGGCTACTCGGGAGGGCGACGCCATGGTTCCTCGTCCTCGGGGTTGGGGGTCTGGAAATCGGACGCTTGGTCGGCCTGTTCAATGATCCGCCGGCTGTCCGCAATCTCCGGCGTGTCATAGGTCGATCGCACTTCATAATGGAACAACTCGGAGCGGAGGTCACCGAGGCGTTTCTGGAGTTCAGGCACCCGATCGAGCAGTTCACCCCGCTCGTCCAGGTCCTCGATCCGCTCGGCTAGATCCCGGAGCATCGCCACCAGGCGCTGCATCCTGTCCCTGCCGTATACCTCTTCGTGATCAGCCATGGTTGGGGCCGCCCGACCCCTGGTTCAGCGACCCGCAAATGTAATGGGTAGGCCCCCCGGACGTATGCCCCCCACCCTTGGCCCAAGGCGGGGCGCAAGTGTATATTTGCGTGGCTCTTGAGCATGAAGAACGGGCGCGGGTCGCTCCCGCCCCAACCCCCCAAGGACGGTCAATGGCAAAGCAGAGAAAGCCCTTTACAAAAAGCACAACGACGGCACCATCCCTCATCGATCAGGCCCGTGACGAACTGTTCGGCCACATCCTCAGATGCGGCGTGACCGAGGCTGAGCCCGACCAGCAGAAGGAATGGATGGACGACACCGTCCAGTACCTCGGCGAGCGGTATCCGGACCTCGACGAGGAGATGCTGGGCCAGGTTCGGACGCTCGGCGAGCGGTTCTGCCGGCCGGTGTCGCGCAAAGTGGAAGTGGCGAACTCGGCCGCCGAATAGGCATCCGGGATCGAAGGACAGACGGCCGCCCCGGAACAGGGGCGGCCGTTTTGCATTCAGGGCTCGAGCACCAAGTCGTAGGTCACGGCAATGTCGCTGGCCAGCGATTTGATCACCGAACAGTACTTCGTGAGCGACAGGTCGATCGCCCGCCGGGCCTTGGTCTCATCAAGGCCGTCACCGGCCAGGGTCATCAGGAAATGAATCGAGGTGTATCGCTTGGGATGGTCGTCGGCCCGAATGCCTTTCACCTCGGTGTGGAACTTCCGAAGCTTGACCTGGGCCTTCTCCAGGATGCTCACCACATCCGCCCCGCTGCAGCCACCACAGGCCAGCAACAGCATCAGCATGGGCCCGGGCCCTTCCCTGGTGGCGCCGGCGTCCAACAGGACCTTGGGGCCGTCCGTGGCCCCTCCCCGGAACCGCATTCCGCCTTCCCACTCCAACTCCACGACGCGTAGGTCACCCATGATCTGGTCCTGTCTGGTTGTGCGCTAAAGGGTCCGGTGCTGCTGCCGGGCCACCAATACGTAATCGCCAATCGCGTACACGGCCACGGCCCCGGTCAACCAAACCAGGGGCCGGAATAACGTCGAATCAATCAGGAAGGCCAGGAGCACCAGGAGCTGGCCGATCGTGACGATCTTGCCCGCCACCCGGGCGGGGATCGCGGAGGGACGGATGAAGACGATCGTGAGCAGGAAGGCGATGGTGGCCGCAATGTCCCGGGCGAGCACCAGCACGATCTCCCACCAGTGCAGCGCGCCACTGAACAGCACGACCCCGAACGCGGCCGCCACAAACAGCTTGTCCGCCACTGGATCGAGGAAGGGGCCAAGCCGCGAACTCCCCCACCGCCGGGCGACCCATCCGTCCACGAAATCACTGATCCCGGCCGCCCAGAGAATCCCGACCCGGAGTCCGGTGGTCGACGCCAGCACGAATGCCACCGCGAGCGGGATTCGGGCCCCGGTCAGGAGGTCCGCCACCACCCACCGGCCGATCGGCCGGTCCGCCGTCTCTCCGCTCGTCACCACCGCCACTACTTCTGCCCCGCCGTTCCCCGAACGACGCCCTCGGCCCGGGCCTCGCCCACCAGGCAGCGCGCCGCCACCTCCCGCACCGCCTCGCGAGTGACGGCCCGGTATCCCGCCGCCGGATCGGCGACTTCGTCGAGCCCGCCCCCCACGAGCCAGGCATCGGCAATTTCGCCCATGATCGAGCCGGCGGTCTGGCGCTGAACCAAGGCCTGGCCAGCCAGGTAGTTGACGGCCTGGTCGAACTCTTCGGTCGAGACGAGCTCGGTCCCGAACCGGGCCAGTTCCGCGAGCATCGCGGCCCGAGCCTCATCCTCCCGATCGGGCGACGTGGCGATGTAGGTCACGATCGCGCCGGCCCGCGCCCGCTGCCAGCTCGACATCATGACCGTGTACGCGAGGGATCGCCGGTCGCGGAGGGCATGGAACAGCCGCCCGTCACGCGATGGCGGCGGGCGCATGGCGATGACCGCGGTGACGCTTCGGCCGTGCGCGAGCTTCGCCG
>JANXXJ010000131.1 GCA_025350665.1 Gemmatimonadota bacterium
CGGATGCGCCGCCGCGAGCGTCCGAAGCCCTCGTTCCAGGAACCCGCCGACCATCCGGAGGTGTTCCGGAACCCGAGCGCGCTCGGTTTCATCGAGACTGGCCCGGGCGGCCGCGAGTGAGACGAACTCCGTTGCGAGCGTGGAGGAAATCCAGGTCCGGCTGACCCAGTCCATGAGGTCGGCGCGTCCACCGACCGCGGCGAGAGGAAACCCGTTTGCCAGGGCCTTGCCGTAGACGACGAGGTCGGGAACGACGCCCCAGCGCTCGACGGCCCCACCCAGCGCCACGCGGAAGCCGGTCTTGATTTCATCAAAGACGAGAACCGCGCCCACCCGCTGGGTCTCCGTCCGTATGACGTGAAGCCACTCGTCCGGGGGCGGCCCGTCCACCACTGGTTCGATGACCACCGCTGCCAGCCCATCGCCCACCTCACGAATCATCGACCGGGCCCGCTCGGCGTCGCCGAACGGGATCGGATCATAAAGAAGTCGAACCGGTCCGGGCACCCCCGCCTCGCGACTCGCGAGATCGAGCCACCCGTGGTACCCGCAGCCGAGGACGCTGGCCCGGCCGGTCGACGCCCGCGCCAGGCGAATCGCGGCCGCCACCGCCTCGGCCCCGGTCTTGAGGAACCGGACCCGTTCGACCCAGGGCGCCACCGCCCTGAGCCGTTCGGCCAGTTGTTCCTCCTCGACCGGAGCCAGCGACCCGACGACGCCTCGCTCCAGGGCCGCGCGGGCCGCGGCGCGGACCGCCGGATGACCGTAGCCTAACGTCACGGCGCCCAGCGCCATCATGAAATCGAGATAGTCGCTCCCGGTGTCGTCCCAGAGACGAGCGCCCTCGCACCGGCTCATCCGAAGCGGCAGATCGTCGCCGCCGGCCGGACCGAACAGCGCGGCCGGCCGCTTGCTGCCGGTGGATGTGAACCCGGCGACCGTCATCCCAGCAAATCCAGCGTGCCCCACCGCGAGGGGTCGCGATAGTCGGACCGGAGGTAGACCCAGCCGCCGCCACCGCCCCAGGCGAGTTGGCCGGCCCGGCGGTGACGGCCCGGGCGAATCTCATTGACCACCACGTCGAACTGCACCGAGGCGCTCCGGCCGGCCTGACCGAGCTCGCTCAGCGGAATCGCCACGGTGATGGTGTATCCGTTCTCGCCGATCGTGGAGCCACCGGCCAGCGCGGTGAGATGGGCAGGTGAGCCCGGGATCGGGCGGGCCAGTATGCCACCGTCTTCCGTCGGCCGGATCAGGTACGCCGCCACGGCGCCCGCGTCCCCCACCCGGGCATAGAGCTGGATGCCGTCGGAGTGAATGTCCTCGGGATCGTTGTCGAAGCCCAACGGCTCGGCGTCGACCGGCCGGACCACGACCTCCAGCTTGCTCACGTCCACCGCCACATACAAACAGTCGTGATCCCAATTGACGAACGCCGCGGCCGCGAAGGCTTCGGGGCCGGGATAGGGATCTTCACTGCGATAGTAGTGACCCTCATCGGCCATCTCGAGCGGGGCCGACGTATCGAAGCCTTCCAGTGTGCCGTCGAGTGCCGGAGGTCCCGGAACGGCAAACGCCCTACCTTCCGACCGGATCGGTCGATCCGCCATCAGCACCTTGAGCTCGGCCCGCACCGGAACGGGCCCGCTGAGCGACGCTGATCCAGTCGGCCCTGTCACGGTCACCCCCGCCGAACCGCTGAGGAGGTCTTTCTCATTCCAGGCGCCGAAGACTGCCCCGCGCATCCGGATACTGACGGCACCCTGCGGCGACATCAGATCGATCTTGTCGGCGCTCACGTTCACCTGGGTCACGCCGGCGCCAAGATCGATGAGCGCCACCAAGCGGGCTGGTGGCTCGGCACGAACGAGATGAAACGACCGGGACGGCGAACCTGGCCGGCCGGGGCCGGTCGCCCGGAGCACAACCCCGCCGACCAGATGGAGGCGGAGGCGCTGATCGCCGTGCCGCGCCTCGAGCACGACATCCGCCCCACCCGCCGGTTCGAACCGCGCCGGGTCGGTGGCGAACGCGTCGTCCAGGTCGGTCGAATGCCAGGTGCCCGGGGTGACGACGGCAACGTCACCCTCGAGGTGCCAGGGCACCTCGAGACGGCGCGCCACGCCGGGCTCGACCTCCACCACATCCAGAACCCAATCCGGACCCGAGACCACCGTGCGCCTCACGGCGCCAAATGCCGCGGTCATCCACCCGAAATCTCCCTTGGCCTCAAAGGCGATGGCTCTGGCGTCCCCGGGGTCCTGCGACTCGCCGTTCAGTCGCGGGGCGTTGTGGGCGAGCGTCGAGCGATACCAGAACAGATCAGGACGGACATACGATCCCGTGCCCGGATCGGCCAGCCAGTGGACACCGCCCGCATGCAGCGAGAGGTGGAGCCGGTCCGGGTGACCGTGGCCGCCGCCATAGGCGCCGCATTCCATGGCGAGATACCGATCATCACGGCGGAGGAGCGCCACGCCCTGAGTGGCGAGCAACGCACTCCCCGGTGCGTACGCCAATGGGCCCACGGGCGCCTGGTCCCGCATCGTCATAAGCATCCACCACGACAGGTCGGTCCGGGTCGTCCACGATCGAGCCGGTTCCCCCGCGTCATGGAGATAGGCGTCGTAGGTCTGGGCCGGCATCGAGGGCTGGCCGTAGAGCGCGGCGAGCCAGGCCTCGAGTTCCGGCAGCGCTCCGGCCGGCATCCGGGCCAGACCAACCTCCCAGCATTCGACATACGCCGGCTGAGCCAGCGACACGCCGAAACGGGAATCCTTCCGCGCCGGGAAGGTGAAATCCGGCAGCGCCGTTTTCGCCGGCGCCATCAGGAGAAATCCCAACTGCGCCGCGATCGCCGGATCGGCCCAGAGATCGGCGCCCGCCACCCGGGCCCATTCGAGGCCGAGCAGGAGACCCCGCACCGCAAAGAGATGGTAGTTCTCGCCCTCGTGCCACATCCCGTCGTCACCGAAGCCCTCCGTGAGGTGGCCGATCAGCCCGGTGCGGCCTTCGACCGCCGACTGGCCCAACTCCTCGTCGCCGAACCACGCGGCGATCGCGGTGAGGGCCGCGGCGTTCCAGGTCTGGCGGTTGCTCAGGCCCTCGTCGAACTCGCCGATGATCTGGGCTGCCTCGTCGGCAATCGCGTTGACCGCCTCGACATCCGATTCTTCGAGCCAGCCTCGCTCCCGCAGCAGGAACGCCGCCGCCAGAAAATTCAAAACCCAGATGGACTCGAGATAGGTCGAAAAGAAGAGGTGACTCGGGCCAAGAACGTTGTCCTGGTTCGGCAAGGCGAAGTAGAGCTGGTAGTAGGCTCGCAGGAGATCCCGGGCCCGGTCGGCGTAACGCTTGTCATCGGTGAAGACCGCCACGGTCGCGAGGTGGGCGGCCCGCTCCGCGACCCAGAGGTGCTGCGCCCGGGCCCAGTGGGCATCGTGCCGGTCGCCCCGGGCCACCGCACCGCAGTCGGTGCAAACATGCTCCACCGGGCGCCACGGATCGAACGCGACCTCCCCGCCACAGGCCGGGCAGGTGCCGCCCTCCTTAGAAAGCAGGGCCTTGGTCGCCGGCACCACCGGCATCCGGGCGACCAGGGGCGCCGCCCGAGCCGCCAACCGATCCAGCAAAGCCTGGCCGTCCGGGCCGAGCGCCGAGATCCGGCGCTCCAGATCTTCCATCGTCACCACACCCGCACTCCTTCCGCTGACCACCGGAGGGGCAGCACCATGGCGCCCTGTTCCCGCGCCGCCCGCGCCGCTTCCGCCGGATCCCGTTCGACCAGGAAGAACATCGTTCCGCCGGCCCCCGCGCCCGCCGCCTTGCCGCCGAGCGAGCCCGCGCCGTCCATCGCCTGTTCCAATTTCGCCATGCCGTCGGTCCGGATGGCGGGATCGAGCGCGCACTGATGACGCCAGTTGACCGACAGCAGCCGGCCCACGACCGCCGGTGCGCCCGCTTCCAGCGCCTCGGCCATCTCTTCCGCGGTTGCTCGCAAGTTGCTCAGCGCCAGGACCACCGCCCGGTCCCGGCTGGCGTAGCGGTCCATCACGCGGCGGATGGTATCCGAGGATACCCGGGACTGGCCGGTGTAACAAACTATCAGGTGGTGCTCGAGCCATTCGGCGAACGCCGGCTCGATCCGGAGCGGACGAATCGACACGGCGGCCCCGAAGTCGAACCGATGGAACCCGCCGAGGGCCGCGGCAAACTGGTCCTGTTTGCCACCGGCCAGGGCGGCTTCGATCGTCTCGAGTTCCCAGGCCCGTTCGGCAATTTCCTCGGGGGGGGTGGCCCGGTTGCCGAAGACCGCGAGTGACGCGGCCACGAGCGCCACGTCGAGGGCGCCGGAACTTCCGAGGCCGGAGCCGGGTGGCGCTTCAGACCGGGTGATCAATCGGCACGGCGGCAACTCGAACCGCCGGATCGCCGCCTTGAGCAGATCGAGCCGGCCATCCGGCGCCAGTTGGTCCGCGTGGTCGATCGACAGCGTCTGACCGAGATCGCGGGATTCGAGCCGATGGCCGGTTCCACCCGGTTCGAGGGTCACCTCCGCCCGAAGGGCGATCGCCGCGTTCACCACGACCCCGCCAACCTCGGTGGAGTACGGAGCCACGTCGGTCCAGCCGCCGGCAAAGTCGAGCCGGACCGGCGCGGAGGCGCGAATCACGGGACCTGCCACTCGGTGAGGGACGCCAGTTCACCGCGGAGATCCATCCTCACGTCGCGCACCCGCCGGCTCACACCCTGGACGCCGCGGGCATGGTAAAGGAAGGCGGCGGGAACCGAATCCGGAAAGACCGGCAACAAACCGCGGCCGCCGGCGGTCCTGCCGATGCCCGACAGGTCAAAAATCTGGCCCAGGTAGCCGAGCCCGAGGTCACCCGAGATGCCGATCACAGCGGCGTCGAAGTCATGGGCCCGGTAGACCCGGTCGGTGAACGCCCCGAGCTCGAGTTGGCGAATGGTGACGGTCACCCCGATCCTGGCCAGTTGCTGCTGGATCATCTGCTCCATCGCCGCCTCGCCGCTGCCCACCGTCAGCAACTCGAAGGAGAGGGGCCGGTCTCCCAGCAGTACCCGGCCCCGGCCCGGCGCGTAGAGGGGCTGGGGACTGGAGCCGAGTTCCGGGGGCAGCGGGCCGCCCGCGGGCGTGCCGAAACCGAACAGGTAGCCGGAGACGATGGCCAGGCGATCGATGGCGAGATTGATCGCCCGTCGGACCGGCGTGCGGTTGAACGGAGGCCGACGGGCATTGAAGACCACCGCGTAACTCATCAACAGCGGGTAGTCGAGCACAGTGAGTCGGGAATTGGCCTGGACATAGGCCGCGTGGGCCGGCTGAATCCCGGCAAAGTCCAGTTCGCCGGCCGTGAGGCTGGCGAGCTTGGTGGTCGGCTCATCGACGACCGCGACGACCAGGCGGTCGATCCTGGGCCGGCCCAGTTCGATCGGAAACCGGGGGTTCCTTTCGAACACCCAGCGACGATTGGCCTCGTGGCGCACGAACCGGAATGGCCCGTTTCCAACCGGATCGGCATTCCAAGGCGCTTCCCGGATCCGGTCGAGCCGGACGCCGGCGAAGCGGTGGGCCGGAAGGATGGCCAGATCGGTCAGCACGTCGGGCAGATCGGCCTGGGCCCGGTCGAATCGGAGGGTGAGCGTGGTGTCGTCCACGGCGACCGCCTCGAGGAGATGGTCGAGGTCCCGCCGCCGGGGATAGCCCGTCACCGCCTGCCGGGCCGCGTTCAGGGTAAATGCCGCGTCCCGCGCCGTGGTCCGGACCCCGTCGGTCCAGCGCAGAGTCCGGCGGAGCACGAACGTGAGCCGGGCGCTGTCGGCCGACCAGCTCCACCGCGCGGCGAGATAGGGCGACTTTCGGAGATTCCGATCGTATCTGACCAGCGTGGTCAGAAGGGCATAGCGCTGGATCTGCTTGGCGAACGGGTGAGTGGTGAGCAACGGGTTCATGCTCTGGAGATCGGCCCCGGACGCCATAATGACGGTGCCGGCGCGGCGATCGTCCAATGACCGACAGGCCCCGCACAGGAGCGGGGCGGCCAGCAGCAGGGACGAAAGTCGGCGGCGAGTCACGGAGGCAATTTAGATTCCTTTATGCCCCGCGGCTTCGTTTTCGGGACGCTTCGGGTCCCGCTGGTCGTCTTTGGCGTGGTTACCCTGACGTTTCTCCTCCTGCACTTCGCCCCCGGCGACCCGGCCTCCCACCTCCTGGGGCCCGGGGCGACGACCGATCAAATCCAGGCGGTCCGCGAAGCGCTGGGCCTCGAGCGCCCGCTCGCCGTCCAGTACGGCCGGTGGCTGGCGCGGGCGGTCCGCGGCGATTTCGGGGCCAGCATCGCCACCGGCCGTCCGGTGCTCGCCATGCTGTGGGAAGCCTGGCCGGCCACGGCTCTGCTGGTCGGATTGTCCATGCTCCTGAGCTATGCCATCGGGATGCTGATCGCCGCCGTCCAGGCAACGAGTCGGCGCCGTGGCGTTGACGGTTTCCTGTCGGGCCTGACTGCCACCCTGGCCGCCCTGCCAGGCTACTGGCTCGCCTTCGTGCTGGTCATGGTGTTTACCTATGTCCTGCGCTGGCTGCCTGGGTTCGGCGCCGCCGGACTCGACGCCGACTACCTCCGCCCCGGCCAGCGGTTCATGGATCGCCTGGCGCACCTGGCCCTGCCGCTCGCCACGCTGACCCTGATCGGGATCGGCACCGCGGCACGATACGCCCGGGGCACCCTCCGAGCCGTGGCCCGGGAGCCCTACCTGATGCTGGCCCGGGCCAAAGGCGCGGGCCGCTGGCGGGTCCTGTTTCGCCATCACCTGCGAAACGGCCTGATTCCGATTGTGGCGTTGCTGGGCCTCTCGCTGCCGGCGATGTTTTCGGGCGCCGTGTTCGTCGAGGGCGTCTTCGCCTGGCCGGGCGTCGGCACCGTCCTGATCCAGGCCGTCCAGGCCCGGGACTATCCCGTGGTGATGGCGGCGACCACGGTGAG
Organism: Gemmatimonadota bacterium; assembly: GCA_025350665.1. Classification (GTDB taxonomy): domain Bacteria; phylum Gemmatimonadota; class Gemmatimonadetes; order Gemmatimonadales; family GWC2-71-9; genus SHZU01. Next base: position 7,005 of record JANXXJ010000131.1, read on the forward strand.
CGCCATCATGGTGGTGCTCGGCAGCGTCCTGGCCGAACAGCTGCTGCACCGGGTGGACCCGAGGTCCCGGTCGTGAGAACGTCGAGCCGGCTGGGCCTCGTCCTCATCGTCCTGTTCGCGGCAGCCGCCGTCTTCGCGGTGCGGCTGGCGCCGGTCGGACCGGGCGACGTGTCCGATGTCGTGCGGACCCGCTTTCTCCCCCCGGGCACCATCGACGATTTTGGCGTCCTCCACCTGCTCGGCACCGACCGGCTCGGTCGCGATGTCTGGAGCCGCCTCCTGTTCGGGGCCCGGATTTCCCTCGCCGTCGCGGCACTCGCCACGGTCGTGGCGGCGGTGGTGGGAATCGCCGTCGGGGCCACCGCCGCTCTGGTGCGGCCGGCCGCGGGGTTCCTGCTCGGGCTCACGGATTTTTCGCTGGCCGTTCCCCGCGTCGTCCTGCTCCTGCTGCTCGCGTCGCTCTGGCAGCCGAGCGCCCGGCTGGCGGTGCTCACGCTGGGGCTCACCGGCTGGATGCCGATTGCCCGGCTCGCCTACGCCGAAACCCGGGGCCAGCTGGGCCGGGCTTACGTGGATGGGGCCCGGGCGCTGGGCGGCGGCCGGTTCCGGCTCTTCCGTTGTCACGTCCTGCCTAACGTTGCTCCGTCGCTCCTGGCCGCGGCGACCCTGGGCCTCGGCAGCGCCGTCAGCCTCGAGGCGGGCCTGAGCTTCCTGGGCCTGGGCGTCCAGCCGCCGGCCGCTTCGTGGGGGACCATGATCGCTTCGGGGCGGGACACGGTCGTCAATGCACCGTGGGTGGGACTGGTACCGGGCATCGCCCTGGTGCTGGTCGTGCTCAGCGCGACCCTCGTCGCCGACGGACTGGAGCGGCGCCAATGACGGCGAACGTGCGGGTGGCACTGCTCCGGGGCATCAACGTGGGCCGGGCCAAGCGGATCGCCATGGCGGATCTTCGCGACCTGGTCGAGAGCCTGGGCTACGAGCGGGTGTCCACGGCGCTCAACAGCGGGAACGTCATCTTCACGCTGGGTCCCAAATCGAAGGGCGATCCCGCGTTCAGGATCGAGCGAGAGCTCGTGAAGAAACTGGGTGTGTCTTCACGGGTAACGATTCTGACCGTGGCGGACCTCGACCAGATGATGAGGGAGAACCCGCTGGCCGCGATCGCCACCGATCTCAGCCGACTGCTCGCCGTCGTCCCCGCCACTCCAAAGGATCACGAGAAGCTCGCCCTGCTGGCGACCGAGAACTGGGCTCCGGAACGATTCGCGCTCGGCCAGAGCATGGCCTACATCTGGTGCCCCGAGGGCATCCTCGAGAGCCGCCTGGCGTCAGTCATCCTCGGCCGGATCTTCCGCGACTGCGTGACTACCCGGAACTGGAACACGATGACCAGACTCCACGAGCTGTCCCGGAGCCCGGGGTAGTCGACGCTCCCGACGACCTCGCCCAGCTGCCCCGGCCCGCGCCCTGGTGGTGGCGATTCACCGGGCCCGCCCGGTAACTTGGGGCCACCCTTTTCCGACGACGTCCCATGCAGATCCGACTCCTCAACGCCGCCGCGGTCCGGGCTCTCCTTCCCGTAGATCAGTGCATCGGTCTCGCCCGTCAGGCGATGAAACTGGTGGCTACCGAAGGCGGCACCATTCAGCCCATCCGCCAGGCCGTCTTCCACCCCGACAAGCGCGGGCTCATGAGCATGATGCCCGGCTACACCGCCAACCCCGAGTGGCTCGGCATCAAGGTGATGTCGGTGTACCCGGGCAACTTCGGAACCCAGCACGGCTCGCATCAGGGATTCGTCATCCTCTTTGAAACCGGAAACGGGATTCCCCGGGCGATCATGGACGGTCGGGAGATCACCGCCATCCGCACCGCCGCCGCGACCGCCGCCGGTACTGACGCCCTGGCCCGCCGCGATACCCGGACGCTGGCGATCTTCGGCTACGGAGAGCAGGCCCATACCCACCTCGAGGCCGTCCCGCGAGTGCGCCCCTTCGAGCGGGCCCTGGTCTGGGGCCGCGACTTCGAGAAGACGAAGGCGTTCTGCACCGCCGAGCAGGCCCATCACCCGTTCGAGATCGTCGCGGTCCGAGCCGCCAAGGAGGCGGCCGTCGAGGCGGACGTGCTCTGTACTACGACCGCGGCCAAGGAACCGTTCTTCGAAGCGGCCTGGCTCCGGCCCGGCCAGCACCTGAACGTGGTCGGCTCGAGCGTCCCCACGACATCCGAGATCGATGTTCAAACCGTGGCTCGCTGCCGGCTGTTCGTCGATTTCAAGGAGAGCGCCTTGGCCCTGGCCGGCGATTTCCGCCGCGCCAGGGAGGCCGGCGCGGTCGGCGATGATCACATCTTGGGGTCGATCGGGGACGTGCTGACCGGCCGGGTCGCCGGACGGACGTCGGACCAGGACATCACACTGTTTAAGTCGCTGGGCATGGTCTCGGAAGACCTCGTGTCCGCTGATTTCATTCTGGCCGAGGCGGAGCGACGCGGCGTGGGCCAACTGGTGGAATGGTGATCGCATGACAACGCCGAGCCGGCCTGGTCGGTGGGGTTCCTCCTTGATCCTCGGTGCAATCTTCGCGGCCGCAATCGGCTACGCCGCCAAGGGGCCGCCCCGCGCTCTGCCGGCCACCGCACCCGACTCGGTGTTCTCAGCCGAGCGCGCCATGGCTCACGTCCGCGCAATGGCCGAGCGGCCTCATCCGCCCGGCACGGCGGACCACGCGCGCGTCCGGGACTACGTCGTCGGCCAGCTCAAGGCCCTTGGCGTCGAACCACAGATCCAGGCGACCACGGCAATCGGGACCCGGTTCCAGGAAGCCGGCCGGGTCGAGAATGTCATGGCGCGGCTCCCCGGAACGAAGCCGGGAGGTCCGGCCGTCATGCTGGCAGCGCACTACGATGGCGTCGGGGCCGGGCCGGCCGCCAGCGATGACGCCTCGGGCTCATCCGTTCTGCTGGAGACGTTGCGGGCCGTGAAGGCCGGCAGCCCGCTCGAGCACGATGTCATCTTTCTCTTTACCGATGGTGAAGAAGCCGGGCTGCTCGGTGCCGCCGCCTTCGTGGCTGAGCATCCCTGGGCCCGCGACGTCGAAGCGATCCTGAACTTCGAGGCCCGCGGCACCGGCGGCCAGGCGGTCATGTTCCAGACCGGTCCCGGTAACCTCGACCAGATCCGGCTTCTCCGCCGGCTGCCCGACATCTCCGCCACCTCGCTCTCGGTGACGGTCTACCAGTTTCTGCCTAACGACACCGATCTGTCTGAATTCTTCACTCTCGCCAAGCCGGGACTCAATTTCGCCTTCGCGGATGGCGTGGAGCGGTATCACACATCCGAAGACGATGCGGCCCACATCGACCCGGGCACCATTCAGCAGGAAGGCGCCGCGGCCCTTGGCATGACCCGGGCGTTCGGCCACGGCCCGCTGCCCCGACCGAAGACGGACAACGCGATCTTCGTCGACCTTCCGGTGTCCGGCCTCGTGGTCTATCCGGAAGGCTGGGCCCGGCCGCTCGCGATTCTGGCCGCGCTGCTGACGATCGCCGCTCTCGTGCGCACTGCCCGCCGGGAGCCGCGATGGCTCCTCGGGCTCGTGCTGGGTCTGGCCGGACTGGTCGTGGCCACGGCCCTGGGCGGCGCAGCGGCCTACGGATTCACCCGATCCGCGCCGGCGGGCGTTGCCGCGAGCGGGGCCCGCGGCACAATGGCGATTGGCCTCGGACTGCTCGGTTTGGGATTCTCGTTCGGTTGCTGGGCCATCGTCCGACGCTGGGTCGGGCCGGCCGCGGCGTCACTGGGACCGCTCCTGGTGTGGACCGGACTCGCCGTGGCGGCGAGCTGGAAGCTCCCGGGCCTGTCATTCGTTGTGGCCTGGCCGGCCATCGCGGCGGCGCTCGTGGTCGTGATCGGGACCGATGAACGATCGTCACTGGCCAGTCGCGTCCTCCAGTGGCTGCCCGCAGTGGTCACGGCGTTCCTGCTGATGCCCATCCTGTACGGCATGGGCCTGATTGCCCTCGGCATCGCGGGCCCGGGCGGGATCGCGATCGGCGCGCTGGTTCCCTTCATCGCCGGGCTCCTGGCGCCCGATCTCGAGGCCGTCGCCGGCGACCATCGGTGGCGAACCGCGTTGGCCGTTTTGGCCGTCGGACTGATCGCGGCCGTGGCGGGTCGGGCCATGGGCAGCCGCGCAGCCTTCCCATCCCGGTCGCTGGTCGCCTACGCCCAGAGCGCCGACGCGGCCGACGCCTGGCTCGTCACCGCGGCTGGATACGCCGGCGCGGGGAGTTGGAACGCGGCTGCCATCGGTGCCGCCGCCCGGCGAGTGGAGCCGGACGGCGCGGATGTTCCCGGCAATCCACCGCACTGGCTCACCCGGGTCGGCGGGGGCCGGTTCCCGGTCGTGGCCGGCGCGGCGCCGCGGGTCACCCTCACCGCACCATCGGTCACCGTGACGACGGACACCATCACCGAGGCCGGCCGACGGATCACCCTCCACGTCGGCACGGCACCGGGAACGAACGCGGTGCTGCTCCATGTGACCGGGACCCCGGTACTCGCCGCGGCGGTCGACGGCCGCACAGTCGATCCGAGCCGCTATCGTTTCAAAACGCCCGAGTGGCAATTGACGTACTGGGGCCCGGCAGACTCAGGGTTTAGCCTGACCCTTACCGTCGCGAACGGTTCGCGACCGGTGCTCGAATTGGCGGCGCAGACGTCCGGGCTGCCGGTCCTGCCCGGGGTGACCATGCCGCCCCGGCCCGCCGGCGTGTTACCGAGCCAGACCGGCGACATGACCGTCGTCTACCGCCGGGTCGAATTCTGAACCGTTTATGAAAGTCGCCTAACAGTCGGTCGGCATCTCTGGCGCTGCCGGGGCCCCGTTCGCACATTGGGGCCATGGCGTTCCGATCCGGCATCTACATCGTGCCCACCAACCGGTGGTACATCGAACGAACGGTCTGGCTGATCGCCGGCGTCACCCTCCTCATCGGCACCTCCCTGGCTGCCTGGGTCCACCCGTATTTCGTGGTCCTCGTCATCGCGACCGGACTGACGTCCATCGTTGTCGCCCTGACCGGTTTCTGCCCGGTCGGCAACATCCTCCACCGGCTCGGCTTCAAGGGCATGCTGGACGCCCCGGCGCCGGAACCGCGGCGGTGGTATCGGATGCGAACTGACAGCTGGTATCTGGAGCGCCGGATCTACCTGGCCGTCGGGATCAACCTGTCCATTGCTTCGGTCCTCTCGGTGCTGCACAGCCCATGGTGGCTCGCCTTCACCGGATTCGTCGGGGTCGCAATGGTCTGGTTCGCCGCGACTGGGTTCTGTATCATGGCGAACGGGCTCTACTGGTTCGGCGCCGAGCCCCGCCTCAACCCCGAAACCAAAGTGGCCTGCCCGATCGGCCAGAGCAGGGACCGGCGCGCCGAAGCCTGACCCGCACCGGTTACATTCGGCCCATGTCCACGGTCCTCCTCGATGTGACGGACGGTATTGCCACCGTCACCCTCAATCGCCCTGCCCGTCTGAATGCGATCAACACCGCGCTTGCCGCCGACCTCCACGCGGCACTCGCCGATGTCACCCGCGCCGCTTCGGTTCGGGCCGTTGTGTTGACTGGCGCCGGCCCTCGGGCGTTCTGCGCCGGAGACGATCTAAAGGAAAGCCTTGGTTCCGTTGAGGCCGAGGTCCGCCGCGTGATCGGCGTCGTCCAGGACATTACCCGCCTCATCCTCTTCGGCGACAAGCCCGTCGTGGCGGCGGTGAACGGCTGGGCGGTCGGCGGCGGTCTCGAGTGGGTGATGGACTGCGACCTGTCCGTCTGGGCGGAACATGCGCGGGGGTTCATGCCGGAGGTGTCGCTCGGTCTCGGGGTGACGGGGGCGGTCACCTCGCTCCTGCCCCGGCTGGTCGGGTGGCAGCGGGCCCGGGCGTTGTTTTTTCTCGGGGAGAAGCATTCCGCGCAGGATTTTCTCACCATGGGCATCGCTCACGCGGTCGTTCCGGCCGACCAGGTGATGCCCGAGGCCCTCACGCTGGCCCGGCGTCTCGGCGACCTGCCGCGCCATGCGTTCGGCGCCCTCAAACGGGCCCTGGCGCAGGTCCACCGCGACGAGATCGAACAGGCCATGGCCGCGGAAACCGAGGCGCTCGTGCCTTTGATCCTCGCCCGCGGCCCGATCAGGGAACCGGCCTGACACCGGGCCCGGACCCGGTGTACCGTTAGAGCCATGTCGATTCGACCCGTCAAACGCATCGTCGAAGCCAAACCGACCCTCGAGGGCGCCGGCGTCCATCTCCGCCGGGCCTTCGGGTTCGGCGACACCACGGAATTCGACCCCTTTCTCCTGTTCGACGACTTCCGGAATGATCGCCCGGCCGACTACCTGGCCGGCTTCCCGTGGCATCCGCACCGCGGGATCGAAACGATTACTTACGTCCTCGCGGGCACCGTGGCTCACGGCGACAGCCTTGGCAACACCGGAACGCTGGGCGCCGGTGACGTCCAGTGGATGACCGCGGGCAGCGGCATTCTTCACCACGAAATGCCCCAGGGTGATCCGGTCGGCCGGATGCACGGCTTCCAGCTGTGGGCCAACCTGCCGTCATCGCTCAAGATGAAGCCGCCGCGTTATCAGGACGTCAAGGCGGGCCAGATCCCCGAGCTCACCGACGACGACGGTACCGTGGTTCGGGTGGTCTGCGGCGCCTTCTGGGGCCAGACCGGCCCGGTCGACGGGATCGCCACCGAACCGATCTACCTCGATGTCTCGGTCCCTCCTGGCAAGCGGAAGACGCTGCCCGTGGAGACCTATCGGCACGCGTTCGCGTACGTGTTCGCGGGCAGTGGCGATTTCAGGGGCGCCTCCCGCCCATTCGGAGTCCTGACGGAAAAGGACGACGATAGCGTCGTGCGCGAAGCGACCGGGAACCGCTCCCTCGTGCTTTTCGACAGCGGCGACGAAGTGACCGTCCAGGCCGGCCCCGAAGGCATCCGGTTCCTGCTGGTGTCCGGCAAACCTCTCGAAGAGCCGGTGGCGTGGTACGGACCGATCGTCATGAACACCCATGATGAGCTGCGCCAGGCGATCAAGGAGTTGAACGACGGCACCTTCATCAAGCACGGCTGACGTGGCGGCCGCCACCGCCCTCCGGGCCGTGGCGCTGTTCGAGGCGGGAAAAGGCCTCGTGGTCCTCGCGGCAGGCTCCGGCCTGCTGCTGCTTGTCCATCACGACATGCAGATCTTCGCCGATCGGCTGGTAGGGCACCTCCACCTGAACCCGGCCAGCCGTTACCCTCGGATCTTCATGCGGTTCGCGGAACAAGCCACGCCGGGACGCATCCGGCTGCTGGCACTCGGCGCGCTGATCTATGCCGTGGCCCGCCTGACGGAAGCGTGGGGGCTCTGGCGCGCTCGCACCTGGGCGGAGTGGCTCGGAGTCGCCACGGCGGGGATTTACCTCCCGTTCGAACTGCGGGCCTCGCTCGTCCACCCGGCGGTCGAACCGATCGGGGCCCTGATCACCAACCTGGCCGTGATGGCTTTCCTGGGCTGGCAACTGCGGCGCCGCCGCTTGAACCGAGAGGCCTGATGCGACTCGCTCGCTGGATCGGAATGGGAACCGTGGCGGTCGCGCTGGCCAGGACGGGCCGCACCGAGGAGGTCGCGGTGTTCGCGGGCGGGTGCTTCTGGGGTGTGGAGTCGGTCTTCGAACATGTCCGTGGGGTCAGGGTCGCCGAGTCCGGCTACGCCGGTGGTTCGCTGGCGTCGCCCAGCTACGAACAGGTCGGCAGCGGCACTACCGGACACGCCGAGTCGGTTCGGGTCGCGTTCGATCCCGCGGTGATCAGTTACCGTCAACTCCTCGAAGTGTTCTTCACCGTGGCCCACGATCCGACCTCACGGGATCGCCAGGGCCCGGACGCCGGAGCCGAATACCGGGCCATCGTGTTCTACCGGACCGAAGCCCAGCGCCAGGCGGCCGAGACCTACGTCAGGGAAATCACCGCCGCCAAACGGTTCCCGGCCCTGATCGTCACCGAAGTCCGAGCCCTCCCCGTGTTCTATCCGGCCGAGGCCTACCACCAGGACTACGCGGCCCGCCATCCCGATCAAGGCTACATCGTCGTCAACGACCGCCCCAAGATCGAGCACCTGCGGCGAGCCTTCCCGACCCTGTTCCGCGCCCTCCCCGGCGACTGAGCCTAACGAGGGGCCGCGGCCAGCGCCGCCGCCCTGATCCAGATCGGGATCGGTGCGCCGCCCGAAGCGCCGCCAAAGCGGATCCGGAACTCCACCACATGGCGCCCTCGTTCCTGCGCGTCCGGCGTTGGCATGGTCCAGCCGGCGTGGCCGCGGCGATTCCGCCCGTCGGCACGGGAAAGAATCCCGACGCCTCGACAAAGGGTGAGCGCCAGCCCACCGTCAGGTCGGTGTTCGTATTCGAAGAATCCGGGCCATTCGAGCCGGAACGGCCGTTCGGCGTCCGTCGATTCCACGAAGCCGTGGGCCGGGGCCGTCGGCAGTGACGCCTCCTCGGGCCACGATCGATTGAGTCGCCCGGGGCCGCGACGCGCCGAGCCGAACGGTGTGCCCGTCAGCACCTCGGACGACAACACCCCCGGCAGCATGACCCGAAGCCGATGATCGTTGGCCCAGTTGTCGAATTCCACCCGGACCCGGATGCCCGGGTCGCCGGCCTCGAGCCATGCGACGGTCCGGCCGCGGACCACGCCCCCGCTCGCCGGGGCAACCGTCCACGCCGTTTCGATCGCTCCCACCAGCGGCCCGGAGGCCGTCACGCGGCTCGAAGCGACCCGGGCCCGTCGTTGCTCCTGGCTCGCGACGTCCGGCGTGTAGAGGTCACCCCGGTCCGGCTCGGACTCCACCAGGAGCTGGTGCCGGTGGACCCGGCCGTGGACCAGATCGTCGATACGAAAGACCCCATCGAATTCGACGCCGAGCCGGACCAGGCCGTTCCCAAGACCGGACCCGGCGATCTCGACGGGATGCGGCGGGTCGATCATCGGTCCGGCGCCCTCGCCCACCCGAACGACCGTCGTCTGCTGCCCCGCCAACTGGTCGACCCATGCAGCGACCCAGACCCGATCCACCCGATCGAGGTCGGGATAGTGCTCCGAGGCGTCAACCCGTTCGAACCCAGGCTCGAGCCGGAGCACCTGAACCGGCAATGAGTCCCCGTTAGGCGCTTTCAGATGAAAGGCCCGGTAGCCAAGGCCTTCGCGCGGCTCCCGGTCCCCGGACGGTCCCACCAGCTCATCGCGATCGAACCAGGTCGTGGCCGCAATGACAACCCCGGATCGAGCCCGGCGATCCGGATTCCACACCGCCAGAACCGGTTCGGTCTGATCGGGGTCACGCCGCGCCCGGTCGGCGTCGTGGCCAACCGCGTGGTGCACGGCTCGCCGAATGACATCGACGGCCACGTCCGTGACCCCCGCCAGCCGAACGTCCTGCTCGGCGGCGACCGAATCGGCTGTGCAGCCGGCGATGGTATCGTGGAACTGGCTCTGGATCAGCTCGCGCCACAGCCGATCCACCACCGGGCTCGGGGCGATGCTGCCGGCCTCGACCACCAGCGACTCGGCGGCGGCGTGCCGCCGCTTCATCCGGCTCCTGGTGGAGTGGACGCCCTGCAGCGACCAGACGTATCCGGTCGAGTCTCGGAGTTCCCCCGCGATCCCGGGAGGCTCCACCCCTGAACGCTCGACGGCCCCGAAATATTCCGCCCAGCTGCTGAACCGGACCTGGGCCTTGGACTCAAGAGCGCCGAGGCGCGCCGCCAGCCCTGCGAGGTCCAAGGCCGGCGCATGATGATCCGCTCCCACCGGAATCGCGATCTCGGTACCAATCGCCCTCGCGACCAGCTGCGAACGCAACGTCGCCCACCGTCCCGCAAGACCACGCGAGTCCGCGAGGTCCACCCCGGCCTCGTATCCCTGCGGCGGAAGATGGTGGGTCAGTACGACCGCGCCCCCGTCGCCCCGCCAGCGGTAGAGATCCCGCTCGACGCCACCCGGCCGGCCGAGCCCGCGCCAGACCACCGCCCACCGAATTCCGAAACGAGCCGCCAGATCCGGAAGTCCGGCCGGGTGGCCAAATGCGTCCGGGCTGTAAAGGACTGGCGTGTCCGGCCCGAACTCACGGGACATCGCGAGCCCGATGGCGAGATTCCGGGCCAGTGACACGCCGGACGGAATCAGCTCGTCGGCCAGGACGTACCATGGCCCGATCGCCAACTGGCCCCGCCGGACCAGCGCTTCAATCGTCCCGCGAGCCCCCGGAACGATTGAGAGATAGTCCTCGACCAGAATCATCTGACCGTCGAGATGGAATCGGAGTCCCGGCGCCGACTCGAGCAGCTCAAGCAGCCGATCCATGGTCGGAACCAGTCGCGCCGTGAATACGCTGCGGGTGAGGTACCACTCCCGGTCCCAATGGACGTGCGGGATCAGATGAAACGTGAGCGGCGTCATTCAGCCAGGATTTTCAGGTCCGACCGTTGACCCGCCGGCACGGCGCTGGGCCGGCCCAGCGCCGCCTGGACGAAGTCACCCCACCAGTCACGCTGCGCCTCGGTCTTGTAGCGGTCGAGCTCCGGCCAGGTACGCTGATGAATCAGGGCGGCGTGAACCGGGGCATCGGCCGGATCGATACCGCTGTGCCTGAGCCATCGCCGGCCGATCTGGGCATGAAGGACCTCGTCGGCCCAATCGAAATCATGGAAGTGCGCGGACAGTGTGTCGCCGGACTCGACGGCGGTCCGATACTCGAAACGTTTGCCCGTTTCTCCGGGCATCAATGACTGCTCGATTGCGAAGAGCATCGTCTGACGCTCGGCCGCCGAGGCGTGATGATTGAGCCGCAGGCCGAACCCGACGTTGAGGGGAATGCCGGTCCAGTCGATGCCGCGGGCGTCGAGCGCCACGGTCCCCATCATGGCGTGCCGCGCCTCGTCCCACAGTTGCCGGGAGTAATCCCGATGGAATTCCCACGGGAGATCGGTGCGGTCGATCATGACCGACGCCATCAGCTCTGGCACGTCCATTTCGAGCGCCCGCTTGCAGAGCAGCGCCAGGTTCCGTTCGTCGGCCGGCGCCCGGGGATCGTTGTAGATGACGTGTGGCGGAAATTCGAAGTTCCGCTGGCCTTTGAACCGGTCGTCGCGGCGCGGGGTGGTGCCAGGAACGAAGGGAGCGATGGCGCGCGGGGCCGGGAGCGAGTCATCCGGAATCGCGTCGGCTCCCGACACCCCGCCCGCGGCGGCCAGATACCCGAGCAGGTGTTGGCGCCAGGCGGAGGCCCTTTCGGCTGCACGCGCCCCCCGGGCGGCGACGGCGGCCAGCGCGTCCTCGGCCCACCAGACCGCTTCTTCGAGTTCGACCAGGGCAAACCGGATCACCCGGCGGCCGGGATGATCCACCAGGAGATTGGCGCGACTCAGGTAGTCGCGGTACGCCCCGATCAGCGCCCGGAAGGCCACTTCGTACACGCCCACCAGCAGCTCCAGGGTGTCGCCCGCCCGCAGCAATTCCTCGCAGAAACGGTCCAGCGCGGGATCGGGAGCCTGATCGAGTGCCGGCAGCGGGCGGCGCATCTCTCCCACTCGCTGCCGCAATCCTTCCACGTGCTCGGCACACTGCCATTGGTGCAATGCCGCGGCGCACTTCACTTCCCACTCGGGGGTCGCGATCAGATGCGACACCAGGGTCCGCATCACGGCCCGTTCGAGCCACTGATACCGCAAGAGCCGGCTGACGGTTTCGTCCACGCTGAACCCGATGCGAGCCGCCTCGGCGTAGGTGCCGAGGCCGGCGAGTTCAGGAATGCCGATCGATGGAGCCCGGGACATCGGTTCCCTCCTTTGGGCCGGCGCTACGCCTTCTTCATGGCCGAGCGGAGCATCGTGACCGCCGTATACAGCACGACGACCGTGACCAGCCACCGGACCGTGGTGAGCGGGAGCGATTTGACCAGGAGTGCGGCGATCAGCGCCGCCGGGACGCCGCCGATCGCGAGGCCCAATGCCGCCCGCTGGCGGTAGGCGCCGGCCCGGAGGAATCGGATACCCGCGACGACCATCAGGAAGGCACAGGATCCCATCATGATGGGGAAGGCGGCCTTCGGATTCATCCCGAGAACGCTGATCATGATGAGCGATGGACCGTAGAGACCGATCCCCAGTGTCATCAATGCGCCCAAAAGGAAGTTGCCGCCGATGCCCAGCAGGAGCTTCGATCCCTCCAGGGTCAGCGCGTCGCCACCCCCAGCCACGATGCCAAGATTGGTGAGCGTGAACAGCACCGCGGCGACGATCAGGGCCATGCCCATGCCGAGCTGAATGGTCCGCCGGGGCCACCCGGCCACGACGCCGGCGCCAAGCCAGGCGCCGAGAATCGACGCCAGGATCAGCAGCACCAGGGTTTTGAATTCCACCTGGACGACCGAAATGAACACAAAGGCTTGAGCAATCGTCGGCAGGGTATGGCCGATGTTCATCGTGCCCGGAATCCGCTCGTCCGGCACCAGCTTGAGCAACCGGTACATCGCCGTGGTCGGCGCGAACGAACCGATGCCGAGGGTATCGAAGAAGTTGATCACGAACCCGAGTCCGATGTGCGTGGCCGTCGGGGGCCCCTTGTCATCCTCGGACTGGGGCCGCCCCAGGCGATACCAGGCCACCAGGAAGACCACCGCAAAGACGCCTAACGCCGCCAGCAGATACAGCACCCGGGGATCGGACATGGGAAGGCCCTTGGGGTTCAGGTGTGGGAAACGCCGAGACCGACGATTGCGTCACCCCGCCGCACGATGGGGTGGGTGACGCGCCAGAGAATGTAGCCCGCTTCGGGAGCGGCGAGTGTAGCGATCGGCCGGCCGTGGGGGTCACACGCCACGGCGAGCGGCGTGCCCGCGTCGACCCGATCGCCGGCTCGTGTCAGCGAGCGATACCAGCCGTCGGCCGCGGCCTCGAGGAACCGGTAGCCCGACAGTTCGATCGGGAGGTCCCGGTCACCGGCTGCCTCGATCATGCCGAGCATGCCCGCCACCCGCAGGATGCCCTCGGCATGAAAGTCCCGGTCCGCCGGCGTCAACCGGCCCTGAGAGCCGCCCTCGGCGAACACGGCGTGCTGCCCCCGGGCGGCCCGGGCGGTGCAGCTCCGCCCCGGGCGCCCGAGATGTTCAGGGCCGAGCCGGACCAGGAAGTCGGCCCCGAACCCGCGGGCCAGCGCCAGATTGCGCTCGTCAAAGCCGGGACGGCCGGTCAGCTGACAGATCACGAACCGGCTCATCTCTTCGCGGAGGTCGCCGCCATGGAGATCGATCAGGCAGACCGCATCCCGGGCCCAGAGCGACAGGATGCCATCCGCGATCGCTTCGCTGAACGAACCGTCCCGGCGACCGGGGAAACAGAAGTTGATATTCAGGCCATCGACCGGGCAGACATACTCGCTCCGGGACAGAGCCCCGGGCCCGTTCACCATCGGCAGCACCGATACGGTGCCCTTGAGGCGAGCGGGATCAAGATCTTCGAGCGCCCGGAACGCGCCGTCCACCGCGGCCACTTCGTTGGGATGGATCCCGGCGATCACGCACAACCGTGGGCCGGACCCCATCCCGACAACGTCGATCACCGGCCACACCTGACCGGCGAGGGCGGCGTGGGTGAAGGACAGTTCCCGACGGTAGACGCCAGGCGCCGTCAGACGGCCACTCCGGGTACCAGGCCCATGCGCCAGAGCACAAAGGCGTAGTCGGTGGCGATCTCGCGGAGCCGGTCGTACCGGCCCGAGGCACCGGAATGACCGGCGCCGAGATTGGTGTGAAGCAGGAGCGGCCGGTCATCCGTCTTGAGGGTGCGGAGCCGGGCGACATATTTTGCCGGCTCCCAGTACATCACCTGGCTGTCGTTCAGGGACGTCCGCACCAGCAAGGCCGGGTATTCACGGGCGGCGAGGTTGGTGTAGGGGCAGTAGGCCCGAATCCAGCGGTATTCAGCTTCGATCGTCGGGTTGCCCCACTCCTCGTATTCGCCCACCGTGAGTGGCAGGGTGGCGTCGAGCATCGTGTTGATCACGTCGACAAACGGCACCTGCAGCAATGCCGCCCCCACCAGATCCGGACGAAGATTGAGCACCGCGCCGATCAGGAGTCCGCCGGCACTGCCGCCCTCGATCACCAGGCGAGGCCGGTCAGTTCGGCCGCCGTGAACAAGGCGGTCGGCGGCGGCGATGGAATCGGTGAACGTGTTCATTTTCGCGGCCATCCGGCCGGCGTCATGCCAGGGGCGGCCCATTTCACCGCCGCCCCGGATATGCGCCACCGCGAAGAGCACGCCGCGATCGAGGAGACTCAGGCGATTGGATGTGAATGAAATCGGGTACGGAATGCCGTACGCGCCATAGCCGGTGAGGTAGGTCGGCATCGGGCCGGACTGAGCCCGGTCCCGCCGCCACACCAGCGACACCGGGATTCGGGTTCCATCCGCGGCAACGACCAACACCCGTTCGCTCTGGTAGCGGGCCGGCTCATAGTCGCCGAGGACCTCCTTCCGCTTGAGGAGCGTCGAGTGGCCGGTCGTCATGTCGTGGTCATACACCGAAGGCGACGTCACGAACGACTCGTACCGATACCGCAGCATCGTCGATTCCCATTCGACATTGGTGCCAGGACCGGCATCGTAGACCACCTCGGGAAAATCAACGTAGTGCACCGGTTCGCCGGCGTCCGCCGCAAACGGCGCGACCCGAATCCGGACCAGCCCGTCCCGACGTTCCCAGACCACCCAATGCCCGGCAAAACACTCCACACCCTCCAGGGCCACGTCCTCGCGGGCCGGAATCACCTCGGACCAATTGGGGGGAGAGGGATCCAACAGCGGCGCAGTGACGATCCGGAAGTTCTTCGAGGTGTCGTTGATTCGAAGGAAGAAGCGGTCATCGTGATGATCGAGGTCGTACTCGCGGTCCTGCACTCGGGGCAGCACCGTTCGCCAGAGGCCCTCGGGTGCGGCCGCCTCGAGCACCGCAACTTCCGACGTCGTGTGGCTCGCCGTGTAGAGCAGGAGGAAACGGCGGCTCCGGGTTCGGGCCACGAAGAACCGGAACCGCTCGTCCGGCTCTTCCCCCATCAGCACCGCGGTCTCGCCGATCCTCATGCGGAAGACCCGATAGTCCCGCTTGGTATCGTCTTCGACGGTGTAGACCAGCGTGCGGCTGTCTGCCGCCCAGACGGCGGATCCGACCTGCGGGATGGGATCGACCAACTGCCGGCCCGACCCGATTTCCCGGGCATAGAGGGTGTACTCCCGAAATCCCGTGACATCGGTCGAATAAAGCAGTGTGCCGCCGTCGGGGCTGACCTGGAATACCCCCAGCCCAAGGTAGGGAAGCCCCTCCGCCATCGCGTTGAGGTCGAGCAGGATCTCCTCGGCGGCACCGCCGGTCAACGGTCGCCGGCAATAGGTCGGATACTGTTTGCCTTCTTCCGTCCTGGTGAAGTACCAGTAGTCCCCGTCGCGATACGGAACCGACAGATCGGTCTGCTTGATCCGGGCCAGCATCTCATCGTAGAGCGTGCCCTCAAGGCCCTGGAGTGGCGCCATCACCTGGGCGGTGTAGGCGTTCTCGGCCTCGAGGTAGCCGCGCACCGCCGGATCGTCCTTGTCGCGGAGCCAGTGATATTCGTCGACCAGCCGCTCACCGAAGATCTCAGTGACCTTCGGAGCGGTCGACGCGATGGGCGGGATGGGGCCGGTCATGGTACTCCGAAATCTAGATTGGCAGTAGATCGGGCCAGGCGGCGCGCAGCAGCGCCGGCACGATCTCGCCGGACAAGCCGGTCAGGTGGTGAATCCGCTCGCCGAAACGCTGGCCCTCGTCCGTGGTGTTGACGACCAGAACCACGGCCCCATGGCGAGCCGCGGTCCAGGGCAGCGACGCGGCCGGTTCGACAACGTTGGACGTCCCGATCGAGAGAAACACGTCGCACGACAGAGCCGCCTCTTGCGCCCGTGAGAGGGCCAGCGGCGGCAGAAACTCGCCGAACCAGACCACGTCCGGCCGGAGCATCCCGCCGCAGAAGCCGCAGTGACCAAGGGCCTCGGTATCGTCGAACCGGTCGGGAATGCGACTACAGTCGAAACACTTCACTCGCCCGATGTTCCCGTGCAGTTCGATGACGTCCCGACTGCCGGCCCGCTCGTGGAGGCCATCCACGTTCTGGGTGACCAGACTGAACCTGGGAACCACCCGCTCCATCGCCGCCAGCGCCCGATGGCCGGCATTGGGCACCGCCGTGCCGACCCTGAGGCGGCGCGTCCGATACCACGACCAGACCAATCGGGGATCGCGGCGAAACCCCTCAGGTGTCGCCAGATCCTCGGGCCGGTAGTTCTCCCACAGGCCGGTCAGGGCGTCACGAAAGGTGGGAATGCCGCTTTCGGCCGAGACCCCGGCCCCCGTCAGAACCGCCACGTGCTCCGCTGAGCGGAGCGCAGCGATCACCTCCGCGGGCCAGACCGGCATGATGCGAGAGCGGAGCGAGGCGGATCAGGCCCGGCCGAGAAGGCCGAGCAGCCGCTGCTTGACGGCAGGCCATTCCGGCTCAATCACGCTGTAATACACCGTGTCCCGATAGACGCCGTCCCACGTCAGCCGGGTTCGCCTGAGCGTCCCTTCCTTCACCGCCCCCAGCCGCTCGATTGCCTGCTGCGAACGCGTGTTGCGGCCATCGGTCTTGAGCTGGACCCGCATGGCGCCGAGATCCTCGAACAAATGCCGCAGGAGAAGGAACTTGGCCTCGGTGTTGATCGCCGTCCGCTGGGCCTGGGTGCCGAGCCAGGTCCAGCCGATCTCGACCGCGCGGTCGATCCGGCGAATCTCGAGGAAACGAGTCGACCCGACGGCGCGATCGGTCTTGTCATCGACGATCGCGAACGGGATCTCGTCACCGACGGCAGCGGCTTTCCAGGCCCGGTCGATGATGTCGTTCATCGCGGCCAGGTCCACCGGCCGACGCACCGGCATGAAGCGCCAGACATCGTCGTCGTTGGCGCCCTCGAGCAGGTCAGGCGCATGCTTGGGATCGAGCGGTTCGATCCGGACATGCTCGCCGTACAGAACGACGGGGGTCGGATTCATCGGATGCGCTCGGCTCAGCGGTAGGGATGACCGGAAAACTATCACACCGGGGCGGGGCGGACCATCTTGCGATCCCATCGGCGGCGTCTCATCCTTCCCGTCCCGATGCCCCATTCCCGTTTGAACGAGACCGATTCGGTCGAGCTGTTTGCCCGCGCCCGCACCGCACCGGACCGGGTCGCGGTCTGGACCAACGGCGAGCCCCGGACCTACGCCGATCTGCTCGACGCCGCCGACCGGATCAGCGGCTGGTTGCTCAGCGGCGCTCCGGACCTCGCCGAGGCCCGGGTGGCGTTTCTCGTAGCGCCGGGATTCGATCACGTCGGGACGCAGTGGGGCATCTGGAGGGCGGGCGGCATCGCCGTCCCCGTTGCCCTGAGCCACCCCGCCCGGGAGGTCGAATACACCCTCGATGACGCCCAGGTAGCCATCGTCATCGCCTCGCCCGAATTGGCCGATCGGATCGAGCCGTTGGCCCGGGCCCGTGGGATCCGGTTTGGAACCACCGACGAAGCCTTCGCCCCGCGGGGCCGCGCCGGATTATTGCCTCCGCTGACCGCGGAACGCCGGGCCCAGGTGATCTACACCAGCGGCACGACCGGTCGCCCCAAGGGCGTCGTCTCGACCCACGCCAATTTCGCCGCCATGGCCGGCACGCTGGCCGAGGCGTGGAGCTGGGTCCCGGCGGACCGAAGCCTCCACGTGCTGCCACTGCACCACGTCCATGGCATCATCAACGCCCTGACGTGCGCCTTCTGGGCCGGAGCCTCGGTGGAGTTCCTTCACCCCTTTGATCCGGTCCGATGCTGGGATCGTCTGGCGTCGGGAGAGATCACGTTCTTCACCGCGGTGCCAACCATCTACGCCCGCCTGACCGCCGCCTGGGAGGCGGCTGACCCCGCGACCCGGGCCCGATGGTCGGCGGGAAGCCGGGACTTGCGGGTCATGCTGTCCGGGTCGGCCGCGCTGCCCGTCGGGACCCTGGCCCGGTGGGAGGAACTGACCGGGCATCGCCTGCTCGAGCGCTACGGAATGACCGAGATCGGGATGGCGCTCTCGAATCCGTTGCACCAGGAGCGCCGCCCGGGGACCGTCGGGCAGCCGTTTCCCGGCGTTCAGGTCCGCCTGGTCGACGACGACGGCCGGCCGGTGACGCCCGGCACCCCCGGCCAGATCGAAGTCCGTGGCCCGCAGGTGTTCACCGAGTACTGGAATCGCCCGGAGGAAACCGCCAAGGCGTTCCGCGACGGATGGTTCATGACCGGAGATGTCGCCGTGCTCGAAGGGGGCTACTACCGGATCCTCGGCCGCCAGAGCATGGACATCATCAAGTCCGCCGGCTACAAGATCTCGGCGCTCGAGATTGAAGAACTGCTGCGGGAACATCCCGGCATCAGCGATGCCGCCGTGGTCGCCGTGCCCGATCCCGACCTGGGCGAGCGAATTGCCGCGGCGGTGGTGGCCCGCGAACCTGCGCCAGACCTGGAGGCGCTCCGTGGCTGGCTGAAGGAACGCCTGGCGCCCTACAAGGTCCCGAAAGAGATTCGCCTGATCGCTGAATTGCCGCGCAACGCCATGGGCAAGGTGACCAAAGCGGAGGTCAAGGGGCTGTTCTCGGCTCCCGCCTGATCAGCCACCAGCCCGCCACCGCCGCGCCGACCATCACTACCAGCCCAGCCACCCGGATCCGCCCCGCGATGATCTGATCCTGGCCCAGCAAATCCCACTCGGACAGCAGGAACGCCCAGTCATGCTCGCCACCGCCCACGAGCGGGAGCTCCTGGGCCCGGGCATCCGCGACGTACCGGGCGATGTTCCATCCGTTCTGGCCAATCCACCACGCCGGCACCGTGGCCGAGTGCCAGTCCCGCCTCAACGCGAAATAGATGGCGAATGCCGCGGGCACCATCAACTGGAACAGCGTGCCGCCGAGGGCCGTGATTACTTCGCTGCCCCAGGCGAAAACCAGGTGGCCGGTCTCGTGAATTGGGAGGTCGACGGCATCGAGAAAGTGGTAGCCGTCCGGCGTCCGCATGATCCACAAGCCATAAAGGAGCAGGCCCACGCTCAGGGCCTGGCGGGAGGATCGCTCGGCATCGCTCATCCCTGGATAATAGATTTCCCGCGCTCCCCTCCAAGGCCCGACTCATGTTGAGGATGCCAGGCACGCTGGCCACCGTTCTGTTCCTCGCCGCCATGGCGCCCTCGCAACGACTGTCGGCCCAACAGGTCGACCCCGCCTTGCTGGGCGGTCTCAAGTGGCGCGGCATCGGCCCGCCTCGAGGCGGCCGGACCAAGGCCGCCGTCGGCGTGCCCGGTCAGCCCAACGTCTTCTACATCGGCGTCGTGAACGGCGGCGTGTTCAAGACCACCGATTACGGCCGGACCTGGAACCCCATCTTCGACGATCAGCCGACCGGATCGATCGGCGCCATTGCCGTCGCGCCATCGAACCCGGACATCCTCTACGTCGGCAGCGGCGAAGGGCTCCAACGACCCGACCTCTCTACCGGGGACGGGATCTACCGCTCCGCCGACGCCGGGCGGACATGGCAGCACCTGGGCCTCCGCGACGGCCAGCAGATTCCCCAGATCGCGGTCGATCCCCGTGACCCCGATCGTCTGTTCGTGGCAGTCGAGGGCCACCCCTACGGGCCCAACGAAGAGCGCGGTCTGTTCCTCTCGACTGATGGCGGCACCACCTTCAGGAAGGTGCTCTACAAGGACGAGAACACCGGCGCGATCGACGTCGTGCTCGATCCGACGAATCCCGACATCATCTATGCTGCCCTCTGGGAAGCCCGGCAGGCCCCATGGGAAAACGGCGCCTTCGACGGCCCGGGCACCGGGCTCTACAAGTCGACCGATGGCGGCCTCTCCTGGCGCCAACTCACCAGCGGGCTCCCGAGCTGGGAAAGAGATGGTCTCGGCCGCATGGGGATCGCGGTTGCCCCAAGCGACCCGAGCCGGCTCTATCTCACCACCGATCTCAAGACCGGCGGCTACCTCTACCGGTCCGACGACGCCGGCGAACACTGGTCCCGGGCGAGCGGCGACCCCCGCGTCGTCTCCCGCGCATCCGACTTTGCCGAGGTGAAGGTCCATCCCAAAAACCCCGACATCATCTTCACGGCCAGCGTCGTCACCTGGAAATCGGCCGACGGCGGCAAGACCTTCACCGCGCTGCGCGGCGCCCCCGGCGGCGACGACTACCACCGGATCTGGATCAACCCCGACAACCCGGACGTCATCCTGATCGCCGCGGACCAGGGCGCCATCGTCACCGTGAACGGCGGTGAGACCTGGAGCTCCTGGTACAACCAGTCCTCGGCTCAGTTCTATCACGTCGCAACCGACAACGCGTTCCCTTACCGAGTCTGCGGCGGCCAGCAGGAAAGCGGCTCGGCCTGCGTTGCGAGCCGTGGCAACGACGGACAGATCACCTTCCGCGAATGGCACCCGGTGGGCGTCGAGGAGTACGGATACGTCGCGCCCGATCCCCTCGATCCCGATCTGGTCTACGGCGGCAAGGTCACCCGGTACGACCGCCGCACCGGCCAGATCCAGGAGGTCGGGCCCCGTCTGTTCCGCGGGCCCGACTATCGCGCCCTCCGGACGGCGCCGGTACTGTTCTCGCCGATCAACCCCCACGCGCTGTACTTCGCCACCAACACCGTGTGGACGACGTTGACTGGCGGCCAGAACTGGACCCGGATCAGTCCGGACCTGACCCGGACCGACTCGATCGTTCCGGCCAGCGTCGGGAAATACGCCTCAACCGCCTCCGCGGCAGCTCACCATCCCGGCGTCGTCTACACTGTGGCGCCGTCGTATCTCCGCGAAAATATCCTGTGGGCCGGGAGCGATGACGGCCTGATCCACGTCACCATGAACGGCGGCAGGACCTGGAAGAACGTGACGCCGCCGGAGCTCGAGCCGTGGGCCAAGGTGTCCCTGATCGACGCCTCCCACTTCGACACCCTCACGGCCTATGCCGCGATCAACCCCCTCCGGCTCGGCAAACTCGAGCCCCGGATCTACCGCACCCGTGACGGCGGCAAGAACTGGAGATCAATCGTGATCGGGTTGCCCGCCGGAGCCACGATCAACGCGGTTCGGGAAGATCCGAAACGGAAAGGGCTCCTCTTCGCCGGGTCCGAGCGGGCCGTCTCGGTGTCCTTTGACGACGGCGACCACTGGCAGAGCCTCCGCCTCAACCTGCCGGCAACCTCGATTCGCGACCTCGTGATCAAGGACGACGACCTCGTCGCGGGAACCCACGGCCGCGGATTCTGGATTCTCGACAACATCACCCCGCTCCGGCAGATCACCCCGGCATCCGCCGCGGAACCGGTGGTGTTGATCGCGCCTCAAACCGCCACGCGCGTGCGCTGGAACATGAATCCGGACACCCCGGCCCAGCCGGACGAACCAGGCGCCCCGAACCCGCCCGACGGCGCCATCATCGACTACTGGCTCAAGGCGCCGGCATCCGGCATCGTCACGCTCGAGATCTTCGACGCTCACGGCGGACTGGTGCGAAAGTATGCCAGTGACGATCACGCCGATCCCGTCGACGACGAAGGCCAGGTCCCCCGCTACTGGCCTCGGCCCGCCCGGATTCTTTCGGCAGCCGCCGGCGCGCATCGATTCCTGTGGGACCTGAAATATCCGGTGCCCGCCGGGTTCACCCGGTCCTACCCGATCGCCGCCGTGGCGGGCCAGACGGAGAAGGAGCCTAACGGCGTGTGGGTCATGCCCGGCCGCTACCAGGCCCGGCTCACCGTCGAGGGCCGTCGGTATCAGCGGTGGTTCGCGGTGCGGATGGATCCCAGGGTGAAGACCCCGGCAACCGCCCTGGCGAGGCAGTTCGCGCTCTCACGCGAAGTCGATCGCGCCGCCGGCCGGGTCGTAGCCGCCCGGGAAACCGTCGCGAAGGCGAGAGGCCCGTCGGCCAGTCCAGCCCTCGACGAACTCGACAAGGCATTCGGCGGTCTGCTGGGCGAACTCCAGCAGATCTACGGCGTGCTCCAGGCCGCCGACGGGGTTCCGACTCCGCAGGCGGCCGCCGCCCTGCGCGAACGAATCGGCACGCTGGCCACGTTGGAACGACGAGTGGCCGCCGTCCGGCCGGGAGCATCACGCTGAGCCCCCGCGCCACGTTCTGGCGGGTCATGGCGCTGACGTTCTTCTGCGCCGTGGTCGGGTTCGGAGCGATCATCGGATCCCGCCGCCCCACCAACGAACGGGTGTGGGCGATCGATCACGCCCGCCTGGCCGAGATCGTTGCATCCGATTCTCTGGTCCGGATCGCCAACTTCCGCGACTTCCGCTATCGGAGCGAAACCGACTTCGATCCCCGCTACGAAACCCGCACGATCAACCTGAACCAGGTTACCTCCGCCTGGCTCGTGCTGACCCCGTTCTCGCGGGCGTTCCGCGGCGCCGCCCACAGCTTCGTGAGTTTCGGCTTCGCCGACTCGTCCTACCTCGCGATTTCGATCGAGGCCCGCCGCGAAAAGGAAGAACACTACGGATTGCTCCCGGGACTCGGGCGAAACTTCGAACTGATCTATGTCCTCGGTGAAGAACGTGACCTGATCGGCCAGCGGGCGGCCTTCGGCGACCATGACGTCTACCTCTACCCGATCCGGACGACACCCGCCCGCGCCCGGGCCGTACTCGCCGACATGCTGAACCGCGCCATCAGTCTGGCCCGCCGGCCCGAGTTCTACAACACCCTCACCAACAACTGCACCTCGAATCTGGTTCGGCATGTCAATCGGGTGGTGCCGAGCCGGATTCCGATGGGCCTCAAACTCCTGCTGCCCGGGTATGCCGACGAGGTCGCCCGGAGCCTGGGGCTGATCGACTCCACGATGTCGATCGAGCAGGCCCGCGCCCGTTACCGCATCAATGACCTGGCCCGGCGTTACCTTGACAGTGCCGATTTTTCGGCCCGCATCCGAACTCACTGAGGCTTCTCATGACCCGACGCGCCCTGGCCCTGACGGCCACCGCCATCCTGGCGATCACCGCGATCGCCGCCGCTCACGACATGTTCCTCAAGCCGGCCCAGTTTTTCGTGGCCCCAGGCTCGTCGCTGCCGGCCATCCTGCTGAACGGGACCTTCGACAAGAGCTCCAACTCGATCAACCGGACCCGGATCGCGGACTTGAGCATGGTCGGTCCCGCCGGACGGACCCGGATCGACACGACCGCCTGGGGAACGGCCGGCGACACCAGCCGGATCGTCTACAAGACGGGGGCCGCCGGGACCTACCTGTTCGCCGTCTCCACCCGGCCCAGCGAAATCGAGCTCGACGCCAAGGACTTCAACGGGTACCTGAAGGACGATGGCCTCCCCGACGAGCTCGCCCGGCGCACCAAGGCCGGCGAGCTCGGCCAGGACGCCAAGGAGCGGTATTCCAAGCACGTGAAGGCCATCGTGCAGGTCGGCGACCGACGAACCAACGACTTCGCCATGGTACTGGGCTACCCGGCCGAGATCGTGCCTGTCGACAACCCGTACGCCGTGCAGATCGGCGGTACGCTCGGCGTGAAGATGCTCGTTGATGGCAAGCAGGCGCCCGGCGTCAACGTGCTGTTCGGCTCGCGGTCCCCCTCCGGCAAGGCAACCGCCGAGCGGCACACCCGGGCGGGTGCCGACGGCGTCGCGCGTATCCCGATCGATGGGCCCGGTGTCTGGTACGTGAAGTTCATCAGCATGACCCGTCTCGGAAAGACGACCGACGGCGTCACCCATGAATCGAAATGGGCGACGCTGACCTTTGCCGTGAGGTGACACTGCCGTGAGGTGACGCCGTAGCTGTCGCGTGTTGGGCCGTAGGGCGCTATCGTACGGGGAAGATCCCGCCCCATGGAGTCATCGAATGCATTCGACCCGCCTGCTGGCTCTGGCCCTGATATCCGCCACTCCGTGGCCGGCCGCATCGGCCCAGCCCGCCGCCACGGCCGACCAGATCGTGTCGGTGAGTTCGCTGGTCGCAGGCGAAGGGCCGAGCTGGAGTCCCGACGGCCGCCGAGTCCTCTACGCCTCGCCGCTGGGTGGCGGGACACTCTGGGGCGTCCCGGCCGAAGGCGGAGCTCCGGTCCGTCTCACCCGCGAGATCGCCACCCAGTTGGTCCGTATGGCGCCCGCCGGCGACCGGATCGCCTATCTGAGCGACAAGAGCGGCAATCCCGAGATCTGGCTCGCCGACCTCGGCGCCGGCAACGAACGCCGCCTCACCAACCTTGGCGCCCGCATCAACGCGATGAGCTTTGCGCCGGACGGCCGGACCCTCGCGTTCTCGGCACTTCGCGAGGGACAGTTCGACATCTGGACCGTCGACGTCGCCACGGGCCGCGTCGCGCGTCTTACCGCCGACCCCCGGTACGAAACCAACCCGAGCTGGAGTCCTGACGGCGGCTCCCTCTTCTTCATCCGGTCCGACGACCGTTGGGCCGACCACGAGTTCGTTCGCATCCCCCGGAACGGCGGCCCGGCCGTCGTGGTCGCCTCGGACCGGGACCTGTTCGACTACGGCACCATGGGGTCCCGATCGCGCTTCGGCTATCCGCTGATTTCGCCGGATGGGAAGTGGCTCGTGTTCAAGTCCCATCGGAGTGGCTGGGTGAACTACTGGCTCACGCCGACCTCGGGCGGAGCCCCCAGGGCGCTCGCCGCCGAACCCGCCGACCAGGGCGACGCCCGGTGGGCTCCGGACAGCCGGTCGGTGGTCTTCGCCTCATTGCACAACGGCACCCAGGACCTGCGCATCGCGTCGCTTGAAGGCGGCAAGGTCCGGACGCTCACCACCGGCGCCACGGGCGTGGCGTCCACACCGGAATGGTCGCCGGACGGAACCCGGATCGCCTACGCCTACGCGACCCTGACCGCACCCGCGGATCTCTGGGTGGTTGCGGCCGGGGGTGGAACCCCGGTCCGGCTGACCACGTCGGTGACCCCCGAGGTGGAATCCGCGATGGTGGCGCCCGAGAAGATAAGCTATGCCAGCGGCCAGTTCACCATCAACGCCTATCTCTACCGCCCTGCGGGTCTCAGTCCCGGTGATCGAGCCCCCGGCATCCTCTACATCCACGGCGGGCCCACCGGACAGTTCAGCGACCAATTCATCCCCCAGGCCCAGTTCCTGGCCCGGATGGGCTACGTCGTTCTCGCCCCCAACATCCGGGGCAGCTCCGGCTACGGAAAAGGGTTCGAAGACGCCAATAATTCCTGCTGGACGATCTGCGACCTCCCGGACGTACTCGCGGGCGTGGCATATCTCAAGCACCAGGCGGCGGTCGACACCGCCAAGATCGGGATCACCGGTAACAGCTACGGCGGGATCATGACCATGGGAGCGATCGCCCGGGCCCCCGGCGTTTTCCAGGCAGCCGTCCCGCAGTCGGGCTACGCCGACTGGATCAGTTTCCAGAACTACAACACCGAACTCCAGCACGCCAAGCTCAACGCCTACGAATGGGGCCCCTATCCCGACAGCGCCGCGGTGTACCGGCGCAATTCGCCGCTCAGCCTTGCCAGCCAGGTCACGACGCCAACCTTCGTGGTCCAGGGCGAGGGCATCACGCCGGCCTGGCGGCCCGGCGTCTACCCGATCCCGGCCTCCCTGGAGTTCGTCCACGCCCTGGACCGGTACAACAAGGTGGTGAAGTACAAGGTGTACCCCGGCGAGACGTACTATGTCACCTCACGGGACGGGTCCCGCCAGGTGCTGCTGGACATGCTGGAGTGGTTCGACCGGTACCTCAGGGACGGCATCGCCCCGCCGCCGGGGAGTTAGGCGGCGGACCTCGCCCCTTGCGATTTTCGAGCGTTAGGATATGCAAAAAGAAGGGCCGGAAAATCCCCCCCTTCCGCATTGTGAAAAACGGGCGCATAATAGGGCCGGAACGTCAACCAACTCACCTAACCGTAGCGGAACTTCCACATGGCTACCCGTCGACCTTCGACCCGGTCTCGGACCACGAAGACTCGAACTCGTTCGACCTCGAAGATTCCGGGCATCTCCCGCATCGACCAGGCCAGCACCCGGACCTTCGGGTGGTTCTGTCGCTTCGGATACCGGCCCACCCCGAGCGGCACGCGGCCCAAGTTCACCGCGTTCTTCGGTGACGCCAGCAATGGCGGCAAGAAGAAGGCGTTCGACAAGGCGCTGCTGTGGCTCAAGGCGGTGCAGCGGACCGGCAAGCCGCCCAAGAAGAAGTAGGGACCGGCTCCGTAGTGCGCTCGCCGGCCGTGGCCTCCCTCGAGGCCGCGGCCGGTTTACGTTTCCGGAAACCTCCTGGGTGGAATCACCGGTATGGTCAGGAAATCCCTCATTGTCGTCGTCCTGGGCCTCGTTGTAGCCCTCGGCACCGCCGGACTCTACGCCCGGTCCAGAGGCACCATCCTCCCCGGCCTCGGCGGCAAACCGGTCGAAGCGGTGGTCGAGCAGGCCGTCGCCAGCGGCGATTCCATCGCGGTCGCGACCCTCGCCGTCGCCCGCTGCAGATTCCTGCGTGGAAAGACCAAGCAATCCTGCTACGAAGAGATTCTCCTCGGCATGGTCGAGAAATCGGCCGTCCGGTTGGCGATGGACGGCCTCTCGGTCCTGTCCCGTATGGACCCCGGCACCGTCCGGAACGGCCACGACCTGGCCCATGTGGTCGGGATCAACGCCTGGTCCCCCGAAAAAAACGTCTCCGCGGTCTACGAAACCTGCACCACCCTGTACCAATCCGGCTGCTACCACGGCGTGGTCCAGGCCTACCTCGACGCCAAGGGCACCGACAGCGCGACCGTGTACGACCTCTGCCACCAGATCACCGTCACCCGGGCCGACATGTGGCTCCGGTTCCAGTGTGTGCACGGGATCGGCCATGGTCTGGTGAATGCCCTGAACCACCATCTCCCGAAAGCACTCATGGGCTGCGATCAGCTGGTGGACAGCTGGGATGCCCAGTCCTGCTACGGCGGCGCCTTCATGGAGTTCATCGTGGAAGGCCGGGGCCAGGCCCATCACCCCCACAAACACCAGGCCGCGGCACCCGCGCAGGTAGCCGCCGCCACCGAGGAACACGACCACGGAGACCACGCCGCGAGCGAGCATGATCACGGAGCCATAGCCGACAGTTTTGCCATTCGCGACAAGACCGACCCGCTCTACCCCTGCACGGCGATCGACACCAGGTACCAGTTCGCCTGTTATGGCATGCAGGCCGGCATCATCATTGAATTGACCGGCCCCGATTTCGGCAAGATTGCCCGGGCCTGCGATGACGCGCCGGACTCGATGAAGGCGTCCTGCTATCAGGGCATCGGAACCTACGTGAGCGGCTACACCGTCCGGAGCCCGGAGAAATCGATCGAACTCTGCGCCAAGGGAAACGGCAAGCTCCAGGCGTGGTGTTACATCGGGGTCGTGAAGAACTTCATCGACGTGACATCCAATCCTGAAGACGGATTCGCCTTCTGCCGCCGCCTCAGTGACCGGAACTATTCGGTGGCCTGCTACAATGCCGTCGGCGAAGAGATGGGCGTGCTCTACCGCAACCCGCCGGATCGCGCCCAGCAGTGCGCCAGGCTCCCGACCGACGAGGCCGCCGTCTGCCGCTACGGCGCCGGACTCGGCGGCACCCGGCCGAAAGAGCTGAGCTTCCTGTTCCCCGCCGCCTGAGGCGGCCTGGATCAGCCGGACAGCCGCCGGAGGAATCGCGCGCGATCGGCCAGGAAATCGCGGGTCAGGCGGACATGGTTGAGATCGTCGTACTCGGCCCGCTCGATCCGTCCACCGTCAAACGAATAGATCAGCGCCCCCGGGTATCCCAGGATGATCGGGGAGTGCGTCGCAATCAGGAATTGACACTCCCGGGACGTCATGTCCAGCAACATCGCCAGCAGACCGAGCTGGCTCTGCGGCGAGAGGGCGGCTTCGGGTTCGTCCAGGAGCACCAGGCTCCCGGGAGTGAACCGGGACCCGAACAGATTCAGGAACGCCTCGCCGTGTGACCGGGCATCGGGATCCCGGCCGTACCGCCGCTCCATGTCCTTGAGGGAACTCGTCATCGGCCCCTTGGCCAACCCGAGCGCCTGTTCGGACCGCCCCTGGTCGCGGTATTCCCGGTCGATGTCGGTCAGGCGCGCTTCCAGCTCCGCCCGTTCCCGAACCAGCCGCCGCTGCCACCCGAAGAAATCCTCGGCCCGGAGGAAGAACCCCCGGTGGGTCCGCCGCCGCCAGGTCAGACCCAGCCCGGCGGCCAGTCGCCGCTGCTGCTGAAATGACGGATCCCGAAATCCCTCGTCGGCTCCGACGAAGGGGAGTCCCGCCGCCAACGCGATCGCCTCGAGCAGGGTCGACTTGCCCGACCCGTTCTCGCCGACGAAGCAGGTGACCGACGGACCGACCTCGAGGTCGGTGAACGAGCGAATCACCGGAACGCTGAACGGGAAACCGTCGTCCGAATCAGCGGTATATTTGGCCCGGACTCGTTCAAGATGCGACATGGAATACCTGCAGCGTTTGATCGATCATCTGGGCTGGGCCGACCAGCGCGTCTTCGAATCCGTCCGCGATGCCACGGCCGGTCCGCCCGCCGCCGCCGAGTTGCTGAGCCACCTGCTCGCCGCCGAGCACGTCTGGTACGTCCGGCTGGTCGGTCGGCCGGCCACAGTACCGGTCTGGCCCATCCTCTCCGTCGCCGACTGCCTGCGGCTGGCCGAGGACAACCTCGCCGGCCTCCGGCGCTATGTGGGAGAACTGGATCCCGTCGCGGCTCGGACCGGCATCACCTACACCAACTCAGCCGGTCAGACCTTCACGACCCCGGCAGAAGACATCCTGCTCCACGTCTGTCTCCACGGAGCCTACCACCGCGGGCAAATCGCCTTGATCCTGCGCAGCGGAGGTGCGATTCCAGCCGCAACCGACTACATCGCCTTCATTCGCGGCGCCCCCCCCGCAGGCCGAACGCCATGACCCTCCGCACCCCCGACGATCGATTCGCCACGCTGGAAGATTATCCGTTCGCCCCCAAGTACGTCGAGGTCCAGGGGCTCCGAATGCACTACGTGGACGAAGGGCCGCGCCATGGTCCGGTCGTGCTGCTGCTCCACGGCGAGCCGACCTGGTCGTACCTCTATCGGAAGATGATTCCTCCGCTCGTGGCCGCCGGCTTCCGCGCCATCGCGCCGGATCTGATCGGGTTTGGCCGATCCGACAAACTGGAACGGATCGACGACTATAGCTACGGCTCTCACGTGGCCTGGCTCGCCGGATTCATCGCGACCCTCGACCCGCACGGCATCACGGTCTTCGCCCAGGATTGGGGCGGGCTCCTGGGGCTCAGGATCATCGCGGAACACCCCGATCGTTTTGCCCGGGTGGTGATCAGCAACACCGGCCTCCCAACCGGAAAGGGCATGGCAACACCCGGATTCCTGCAATGGCGGGAGTATGCCCGGACCGTACCCGATTTTCGGGCCGGGAAGATCGTGCACAAGGGCACGGTGAATGGAATCAGCGAAGCGACGGTCCGGGCCTATGACGCGCCGTTCCCCGATCCGTCATTCCAGGCCGGCGCCCGGGCGTTTCCGATGCTCGTACCGATCGATGTCGACAATCCCGCCGTGCCCGCGAACCGCGAAGCCTGGAACGTGCTCCGCAGCTGGACCAAGCCGTTCCTCACCCTCTTCGCAGACCGGGACCCGATCACAGCCGGTGGAGACCAGCCGTTCCAGACCCGCATTCCCGGGGCGGCAGGTCAGCCCCATCGGCTGGTCGAAGGGGCCGGCCACTTCATTCAGGAGGACTGCCCCGAACAGCTGGTCCGGGACATTCTGGATCTGGTGGCAAGAACGCCGAATGCCGGGGAGACTCGCCAATGAGCCGGGCCGCCACGATCACCGCCCTGCTGATCGGCCTCGCTGCCTGCCGGCCCGCCGACACCAGCCAGCTGTCAGCCGACCAGGAGACCCGCTTCGCCAGGGAAGTGGTGCGCTTCCGGGCCGCGAACCAGAGCTTCCGTTTCACCCATGAGGCCGGCTGGGAGGAACGGATCGCGTCGATCATCGTGACCGACAGCACCGTCCTGGTCTACAAGAATGAAAAGATCGGGATCGAGATCACGCCGGCCAGTCGCCGGGTCTACGAAGTCCACCGCGACGGCGAGCGGGTCCGGATTACCGCCGGCAGCGGCAAGTCCCGCGAAACCTGGTCATTCACGCCGCCGGATAACCCCGATGGCTGGGCCACGGGCATCCGAGCCGTGATCACGACATCCGGCGGAGCCCGGTGATCGTCAGTTGAGTTCGTCGGTATCGACCTGGCCCGACAGCCGGCGGCTCACATGCGACCACGACATCCCGAGCCCCAGAACGATCGCCAGACCCACCAGCACCAGATGACCGATGGCTCGGCTGCTGTCCGGACTGAAGACATGCCAGTCGATCAGGGCCCAGATCAGCGTCCCGAGGATCGCCAGGATCAGGACCACACCCTTCCAGCCAATCGCCCGGCGCGTGGTCTGCACCAGAAAGACCCACACGCCCACCAGGATCAGGCCGGCCAGCAGCTTGATCGGGAGTTGCGCCCGCGCCGCCTCCATCCGGCCTCGAAAGACCGGATTGATGGCCCAGTGGAAGTAGGAATAGCCCTCAGGGTTGAAGGTAGCGTAGACCAGCGCCAGCGCCCCCACGAACCGGCCGACAATACCCCTGCCCGTCAGCGTATCACCCTGCATGCCCGACCCCGGTAATGGATCGGCCCAAGCTAGCCGCCGGTCCGATGGGTCGCCAGCGCAGCCGTAGGTGACGGGCCGTTTCCGGGCTATTTTTCATCCTCCTGCAACCGACGCTGGCATGGCCGACCCCAGACGGCTGGGCATTCTCCTCGTCCGACCTGAGATCGTCGCACCTGATCTGCTTCGGCAGCAGGCCGCCGAGGCCTTGGTGGACCTGACCATCGAGGTAGTCGGATCGATCGCCGACGCCGCGGCCAGGGCGGCCCTGGCCGGCCCCGACGCCGTCGTCATCGGCGGGCCCGTCACGGTCGCCGAGGTGGCGCGGTTTCCAGCCCGCCTGCCCGTCTTCGTCGTGGCCGAGGTGACGGCGGCGGAAGAAAACGCGTTGATCCTCACCGGCGCGGCCGGCGTTTTTGCCCCAGGCCGGCTCTCCCGGCTCCCGACCGCGCTGGCCAGGGAATCGACCATCGCGGTGGAGCACGCGAGTCTGCTCCAGGCCGAGACCGACCGGACCCGGCTGCTGGCTCAGCTGGTCCATGCCCAGAAGATGGAAGCGATCGGTACGTTGGCCGGAGGCCTCGCCCACGACCTCAACAACGTGCTCATGGGGATTCTCGGCAATGCGGAAATGGCGGCGGAGGACGTTGGAAGCAGCCACCCCGCCCAGGGCAATCTCGCCGACGTGATCCGCGCCGCGAATCGGGCCCGCGACGTGGTGCAGCGAGTCCTGACCTTCAGCCGGAAACGGGAACCAGCCCGCCGGAGCGACCAGCTGCCGCAGGTGGTCGACGACGCCGTGGTCCTGCTCCGCGCGACCCTGCCGGCCACGATCGAACTCGTGGTCCGCCACGAGCCCGATCCGCCGCCGGTGTCGATCGACGCCAACCAGATCAATCAGGTCATTACCAACCTGGCCACCAACGCCAGAGACGCGATTGGGAGCCGCCCCGGCACCATCACCATCTCGTCCGCGGTGATCGACGTGGACCGCACCCTGGCCCGGACTCATGTGAACCTTGCCGTGCGCCGCTACGTTCGGCTCTCGGTCGCCGACGACGGTCCGGGCATCGCCCCGGATATCCTGCCGCGAGTGTTCGAACCGTTCTTCACCACCAAAGCACCCGGAGCCGGTACCGGGCTTGGCCTGGCGGTAGCGCACGGCATCATCGAGGAGCATGACGGGGCCATCACCATGGAGTCCACGATGGGGCGTGGAACAACGGTGCGCCTCTACCTGCCCGCTCTCGAACCGGCCCGGACCAGCGACGACGCCGGGGCCGCCACGCCGCGAGGCGCCGGCGAAGCCGTCCTCCTCGTCGACGACGAAGCGATGGTCGTCCGGATTGGCGTCCGCATGCTCGAGCGTCTTGGCTATCGGGTGACCGCCGCCGACAGTGCAGCCGCGGCGCTCGAGCTCTTCCGGGCCGAGCCGTCCCGGTTCCAGGTCGTCATTTCCGATCTCACCATGCCCGGGCATACCGGTCTCGACCTCGCCCGCCGATTCCGGGCCCTGAATCCCCAGATCAAGTTCATCTTGACCACCGGCCATCTGGGGGCGGAACAGCATGCCCTGCCCGATACCGACGCGCTGCTCACCAAGCCATTCGCGGCCTCCCGTCTGGCGCAGGTCCTGAACGAAGTCCTGCACCCGCATGAGAGCATCACCTCGTGAGCCCCGACCGCAACCAAGGAACCCCTTCGCGTATGACCGGGAGCCCTCTCAGAACGGCGATCGTCGCCGGACTGGTCCGACACAAGAACGCCAAGCAGGCCGCCGCCGCGCGAGCCTATCTCAAGTCCGCGATGCCGTGCTACGGTGTCCAGGCACCCCTTCTCCGGGAAATCTGCACCGAAGTGTTCGGTCGTTTTCCGATCAGCATGGCCGCCGACTGGCGGCGCGCCGTCTCTGAACTGTGGGATCAAGCCACCCACCGCGAGGAACGGTACGCGGCGATTGAACTCGCGACCCACCCACCCTACCAGCGATTCATCTCCCTCGCCCTCTTGCCGGTATATCGGCGGATGATCCAGGAAGGCGGCTGGTGGGATCTGGTCGATCCGCTGGCCCATCGGGTCGCCGTACTCCTCGCCACCTACCCTGACCGGATCAAACCGACGCTGCGGGCCTGGGCCCGGTACGACAATATCTGGCTCCGGCGGGTCGCGATCATCAGCCAGATCACGTTCAAGGACCAGACCGACACCACCCTGCTCTACGACTGCATCACCCCGTCGATCGGCTCATCAGAGGTCTTCCTCCGGAAAGCCATCGGCTGGGCGCTCCGTGAATTCGCCCGGACCAACCCTGCCGAGGTCAAGCGATATCTCGCGGCCGAAGGCGCCGGTCTTTCACCCTTGTCCAAACGGGAAGCGCTAAAAGGCGCTGCGCCCTCGAAAAAACCAGGCCCCACCAAACGACCAGTCCGGAGAGCCAAATGAAACGACGTGAGTTTGTCGGGGCGACGATTGCCGGGGGCCTCGCCGCCAGCCCCAAATCCGGAAGAACCCCTGCCACCGCGGCCGCTCGGCCCGACACCGCCGTCCGCCAGGCGTTCGAGCTGGACGAAACCACCATCGCCGCGCTGCAGGATGGCATGCAGGCCGGCCGTTATTCCGCCCGGCGGATCACCGAGCTGTACCTCGATCGGATCGAAGCCGTCGACCGTCGCGGGCCCAGGGTCAACTCGGTAATCGAGGTGAATCCAGACGCCCTCGCGATCGCCGAGACCGCCGATCAGGAGCGGACTGCCGGGCGCGTCCGCGGGCCCTTGCACGGCATTCCAATTCTGATCAAGGACAACATCGACACGGCCGACCGGATGCAAACCACGGCCGGCTCGCTCGCACTCGAGGGCTCGATTGCGCCCCGCGACGCCTTCATCGTGAGCCGGCTGCGCGAAGCCGGGGCCGTACTGCTTGGCAAGACCAACCTGAGCGAGTGGGCCAATTTCCGATCGAGTAGTTCCTCCAGCGGCTGGTCGGGTCGCGGCGGTCAGACCAGGAACCCATACGTTCTGGACCGGAGTCCCTGCGGCTCGAGCGCGGGTTCGGGGGCCGCCGGATCGGCCAACCTGGCGGCGATCACGATTGGCACCGAAACCGATGGCTCGATCGTCTGCCCGTCATCGTCCAACGGTCTGGTCGGCATCAAGCCTACCGTCGGACTATGGAGTCGATCCGGGATCATCCCGATTTCGTCGACCCAGGACACGGCCGGGCCCATGTGCCGGACCGTCACGGATGCGGCCACCCTGCTCGGGCCGCTCACCGGCGCCGACCCGCGGGATGCCGCCACTCGCGGCAGTAGCGGCCATGCCCTCGCCGACTATCGCCGCTTCCTCGACGCCGGCAGTCTCAAAGGGGCCCGCCTCGGCGTGATGCGGAAACACCTGGGCGTCAGCGCCAAGACGGAAGCCGTATACGACGAGGCACTCAAAGCCCTCGCCGCCGCCGGGGCCGTCCTGGTCGACCCCGTGGACTTCGCCGCCCCGGAGCCACTCGGCGCCGCCGAATGGCAGGTCCTGGCCTACGAGTTCAAGGTCGGTGTCGAAGCCTACCTCGCGTCGCTGGGTGGCCGCGTACCCCATCGTACGCTCGCCGATTTGATCCGATTCAATGAGGAGCACCGCGATCGGGAGATGCCGTATTTCGGGCAGGAGACCTTCCTGCTGGCTGAAAAGGCGGGCGCGATGGGCACGGCGAAGTATCAGGCGTTGCTGGTAAAGTGTCGCCGGCTGGCACGCACCGAGGGCCTTGACGCCAGACTCGCCGGGCACCGGCTCGACGCGGTGGTCAGCGTCACCGCCGGCCCATCCTGGGCGATCGACCTCGCCAACGGCGATCGGTCCACCGGCGGAAGCTCGACCTACGCGGCCGTGGCGGGATATCCATCGATCACCGTACCGATGGGAAACGTCCACGGTCTCCCCGTCGGCCTCCTGTTCGCCGGACGAGCCTGGAACGAAGGGCGTCTGATTGGACTGGCGTTCGGCTTCGAGCAGGCCACGAAGGCTCGCAGGGCCCCGACTTTCCGCCCGACCATCGGCTGAAAATCGGTTGGGCTTTCCGGCCGCCGAAGACCCTGGCATCTTCGGAACATGATGATCGCTCGCGTCCGCCGAATCGGGAGCCTGGCCGCCGTCTTCTGCGGTCTGGCTGGAGCGCCCGCTGCCGGCCAACCCCCCGCTGGACGGCTGTCGAACGACGGCGTGGCCCGGGCCGCGTCACAGGTGGACTCCGTCTTCGTAGGGCGAACCAAGGCCGATGGACGGGTGGAAGGCGGGGACTGGGCCTCCTACCTGCTTGCCCGCCTCGGGACCGGCCGAATCCCCGACAGCCTCGGTATCCAGGTCGGCATCGATTCCACCCATATCGAGGTCCGGGGCCGGCTGCAGGACCTTCCCCATGAGGCCCGGGCACTATTGGGCCCGTTGGCCCACATGGTCGATTCCGCCACGGTGGTCATCGCGGAGGTCGTGATGGAACGTACCGGCCGTCAAGTCG
This sequence comes from Gemmatimonadota bacterium, assembly GCA_025350665.1. GTDB lineage: Bacteria > Gemmatimonadota > Gemmatimonadetes > Gemmatimonadales > GWC2-71-9 > SHZU01. The sequence continues at coordinate 42,428 of JANXXJ010000131.1, forward strand.
AGCGGTTCTGGCTTCGGGGACTGCGAGTCAACGGCTTTCTGTTGCCCGAATTTGTCCTTGGATCGATGATGGCGTCGGTCGGTCGGCAATACCCCGCCCTCACGGCCTCAGGCCGGGACCTGTATGTCCAGATTCCGACCGATGGACGCCTGACGCTCGGCGACGGCGCGCTCCTCATCGCGGTATCGCCGCCCGCACCCGATACCACCGACCGCCAGCCTCCGCCTAGGAAACCCTGATGCCCGCCGATCTGCGCTATCCCATCGGCCCGTTCGTCTTCGCCGATACGTTCACCGAAAGCGACCGGCGCGAGGCCATTGGCAGGATCAAGACGGCGCCCGCTCGGTTTCGCGCGGCAGTCGCGGGCCTCGATGACCCGGCGCTCGACACGCCCTACCGGCCCGATGGCTGGACGGTGCGGCAAGTCGTTCACCACGTTGTCGACAGCCACCTGAACGCCTACACTCGCTGCAAGCTGGCCCTCACCGAGGACCACCCGACCATCCGGCCATACGACGAGGCCAAATGGGCCGAACTCCCCGACTCGCGACGCCCGCTCGTCGGCTCCCTCGGCCTGCTCGACTGGCTCCACGAGCGGTGGGTCAGTCTGCTCGAGGCTACGCCACCAGTCGAGTTCTCCCGCACGTTCTACCATCCGGAAGGGCGAATCTCGGTCAGTTTGGACCGCATGGTGGCCACCTACGCCTGGCACGGAGACCATCACCTTGCCCACATCACCGACCTCCGCCGTCGCCAGGGCTGGTAACGCGCTGCGAACCGGCCGCGGCTTGGCGGTGGTCCTCACGGCGGCAGCCCTGATGATGGTGGTCGGTGGAGATTGGGGCGGCCAGGTCGCAACCTATCTGCCCTGTCGGCGAAACTGGGGCTGGCTCCCGTCCTACCAGCCCCGAGTCAGCCCCATCCGGTCCGCAACCACAAGTCTCGGGACCGTGCGGATCAAAGTGTGTTACGGGGCCCCGGAATCTCGGGGCAGGCGAATGCTTGGCGGCTCGCTCGTACCGTTCGGGCGGCTTTGGCGGACCGGGGCGAACGAACCCACCACCCTCAGACTAGGAGGGTCCATCGTTCTTGGCGGCATTACGATTGGCGCCGGCAAGGTTTCCCTCTACACCATTCCTGGCCCAGAGACCTGGGAACTGATCATCAATCGCTCGACCAGTCAGTGGGGCCTCGAATCAGAGTACGTACCCTCGGTCGCAGCCCAGGAAATCGGCAGGGTCGTACTGCCCAGCCAAACCACCGAGGCGCCGGCCGAGGAACAACTGCGGTTCGCGTTCGAACCGGGCGCCAAACCTCACGAGGCCGTTCTCGTCATGGCGTGGGAAACGACCCGCCTTCGGATTCCGGTCCGGCTCCCGCCCTGACGTCGGCGACTGATCAGCCCGCAAAATCCAAAGCCGGGCCCTCCGGATTCTTGGCGTTTGCCCTGTCGGGATGGCTCGGACCGAGCCGGGTGAAAGAACCTGACTATCGCCGTTCGATTATCGTCTGCTCGACATGAGAATATTCACAATACGACGTCGTTTACATTTGTTATATTGCTCAAATATATACAGTTACATGACTTTAACTAGCGATTTCAATGTTAGGAGTCTTAAACGCAACGTCGACTGAATATTTGTCGAATCAATTTAACATAATATCACGTTTCGTCTTCGATTTGCGCCAACCAGAAAAAACAAGCCCAAGATATGCAATGCCTCGTCACGATGACTCGCGCCCGCATATCGGGCTGCCCGGGATCAGCCAAGGATTTCTGAAGATGGCGCAAGAGGCACGAACCGAAACGGCACCCCCCACCCCCTCCAAATCGGAGGCGAAGCGCCCGGCGAACCTCCGGCGCCGATTCCAGTTGCGGACCCTGCGCGACCGGCTGGTGGCCGCCGTAGTCGTTACCGGCGTGACGATCGCCCTCGGAGCGGCCTTCTTGCTCGGTCGCGCCGCGCTCGCCGTTCGTGATCTGGAACGCAACCAGTACGCTGGCATGGCTTCCGAAACCCGGATGCGCCTCGATCGGCTGGTCAACCGCGATCGCTCGCGGTTGATCGAAGCCGCCTACTCGGACCAGCTCTACGCCCAAGTCGGTCGTGGCATCGCGCCTCCCGACTCCATGATCCACCCGCCATTCGGCAATCAATTCCCCTCCCAGTTCGGAGACCGGTTCATCGCCGTCTACGACCTCGCCGGAAAGGCCCTGTACCGATGGACCGATGAGTCCCTGCCCGACGTCGAACACCTCGTCACCGGCAACGCCCTCTTTCGAATGCTCGACAATCGAGAGCCCACCATCGGCCTGGTCCGCAACGGCGAGGAGCTCTATTGGGTCGGGGGTGTCCCCGTCCTGCCGACCAATTTTACCGATCAGACCCAGCCGATTCGCGGCTATCTCGTCGTCGCCCAACGCTTCAATCCCGCCACGCTGGCCCCTGGCACCGGTGACCGCTCGGCTCGCTTCGAACTGGCTCCGCTCGCCAACTTGAAAACGCCGTTTCAGACCCGCGTCGACGCGGCTGGCAGTCGTGATAGTGTGCGCGTCACGTTCTCGCTCCCGGACGTCTTTGCTCAGCAAACGACGCTCGCCACGCTCACCACGGGCCGGGCCGAGTACCGAACGATCGAATCGACCCTGCGCTGGCTGATGCTTGCGGCCGTGATCGGTGCTGCCGGGATCGCCGGCGGCCTGTTCGTCGCCGCCAGACGCTTCCTCGTCGAGCCGGTTTCTCGTCTGTCGGCGGCCATGGTCCCGTCCCAGAACAATCCATTCCCGTCGCTGATCGGTTCGGTCTCGACCGCCAAGGAATGGAACCGGCTGACCGGCGCCATCAACCGGCTGTTGACCCACAGCCGAGGCAGTCAGGATCGGCTTGACCGCCTGACCGGGGTCACGGCGGACGGAGCGTTCGAACGGGACCTGAGCACCGGTGACTGGACCGTCAGTCCTCGATTCCGTCAAATGCTCGGCCTGGCAGGACCAGAGCCACTGCCTGCCGTCCTCGGCGAAAAACTCGCCCCGGACGAATCGATGAATGAGTTGATGGCCTGGCTCCAGGCGGAGTCCCCTGAGCCACGTTCGTTCGCGCGGACGATCATTCGCCGAGCCGGAGGCGAGCCCCTCCGGTTCGAAGCCACGGTCGGTACGGACACAGCCGGCGTACCCAACCGCATCACGGGACGGATCTCCGATCCAGGCGCGGAAGTCGCCTTGCAGGACACGCTGGCCAAGGCTTCGGCCGAACGCGACGCCGGACGGGCTGCCCAGGGCCGCTTCCTCGCCGCGATCGCCGAATCGTGGGCCGCTAGGCCCACGCCACCCGCCGAAACCATCGAGCACCTCCGAACGATCGGCGCCGGGCTCGAAGGGACGCTCGCCGCCAAGGCCGAGGAATTCGACCTGTACGCGCTGCTCCAGGAGCTCGCGAACCTTGAGCCCGGCGCCGACCTGCGGATCGTACCGGGAGTTCCCGAGCAGGTCGCAGGCGATCGCCGGCTGCTGCGGTCAGCGATCCTGGCCTTCCTGGGCACCGCCGACCGAAGCACCCGGGCGGTCTTGCGAGCCGATCAGCCAAACCGACTCGCACCCGACCGCGTTCGAATTGCGGTCGAGGACCATCGGGTCATCCCGGTCGCTGAGGCGGCGGTGATCAGCCGCACCCTCGAGACCGGCGACGCCGGGGGGACGGATCCGCAGCTCGACTGGCGTGCCGTCCACTTCCTGGCCCAAGCCCTCGGTGGGACGGCCGCACTGACCATCGATGGCGACCTCGCGACCCGATCGCTCACGGTCCTTCTGCCTGAGGTGGCAGCAGCAGCGCCCGCTGCGCCGGAAACGGTCGACCCGGTAGCCGATCCCGTGTTGTGGGCCAGCGACAACGCCGACGCCACCTTTCAAGAACCGTCCCAGGGGTCCGATCGGCCGTCGCGGGCGGAACCCGTCATCCAACTGGTCGCCGACGCCACCGTCACGATCGATTTCGATCGCGACATGACCGTTGACGACGTCGCCATCGGCGCTCAATTCGCCGGCGACCTCGCAAAGGGAACGGATGACGCGGTCCGAACCGCCAGGATCGCTTTGGCCGAGATCCCGGCCCGTCTGCGCCAGCTGCGCGGCGGCGTCCAGGCGGGGGAAGCCCGCACCGCCATCGAGAACGCCATCGCCATCGAGCGCGTCGGTGTGCTCCTCGGCGCGACCGAACTGACGCATCGATGCCGCGATCTGATCGACGCTGCCGAGCACTCCTACCTCGACACGGCGGAGCAACTGCTGACAGGCCTCGACCAGGCCTGGAGTCGAACCGGTGATGCACTCGGCCCGATGTTCGCGTCGCCCGCGCCGGAATCGCCGGCCATTGACCCGGCCACGCTCGAACAATTGATGGCGTCGCTCGGCGAAGGCGCGCTCGGTACTCAGCTCGTCACGTTGTTCGTCGGCGAGGCCCCGGAACGAATCGAAGCCATCGGGCGCGCGGCGGCCGCAGGCAATCTGGTTGAAGTCGGCACCCTCGCCGAAGACCTGAAGGGGATGTGTGGGCTCGTCGGCGCACTGCCGATGGCACGCCAGTGCGATCTGACCCGGTTGGCGAACGGCACCGGTGCTGTCGTCACCGCGGTCGGGGCCTTACGACACGAATGGGAACGAGTCCAGCGGGTACTGGATCAACTTACGAGCGCCCGGATTGGCGCCTGACGGAAGCAACCACCATGACTGACATCGAACGCGACTCGAAGCAGGCGACCCCCCGTCCGGGATCGACCCCGCAACGACCCGGAGTGAACGACTACCTGCTGGCGATGGGCCACGAGCTCCGGGCGCCGCTCAACGGCGTCATCGGCATGTCCGGACTCTTGCTGGACGGGGATCTGACGGCGCAGCAGCGGCAGTACGTCAAGAGCGTTCATTCCGCCGGCGAGAGCCTTGGCGCGATTCTCAACGACATCCTTGATCTGGCCCGGGTCGCTTCCTCCCGCCTGATCGTCGAGCCAATCCCCTATGATCTCAAATCGATGATCGAGGAAACCGCGAGCGTCCTGACCCCGCGAGCCGGCGAACGCGGTCTCGGCCTCCGCGTCGATCTCCGGCCCGAACTGCCCCGGCACGTGATCGGCGACCCGGGCCGGACCCGCCAAGTGCTCGGCAACCTCGTGGGCCACGCGGTCAACGCCACGAGTCAAGGTGAGATCGTCATCCGGGTCATGGCCGACGGCGAGAGTGGCGAGCACGCCTGGGTTCGATTCGTCGTCGAAGACACCGGCATCGGAATGTCCGCCGAGCGGTTGCAGCGGGTGTTCGATGAGTACGTCCAGGTCGATGCATCGCCGTACCGATCGTTCGGCGTCACCGGCCTCGGGCTCCGCCTCTCGGCCGAACTGGTCCGCCTGATGGGCGGCGAGATCGGCGCCGAGAGTACGCCTGGAAAGGGCAGTCGGTTCTGGTTCACCCTTCCGCTCGTGGTCGCGGAACCGGCCGGCGGCCAGGCGCTTTCAAGTCGGAATCTGCTTCAGGGAGGGCGGGCCCTCATCGTCGAGGCCGATCCGGCCAGCCGGTCGCGCTTCGTTGAGCAATTCGACGCGGCCGACTGGGACGTCGCGTTTGTCGAGGATATCGACCGGGTGGTCGGCGAATTGCGCGAAGGCGCGGCCATCGGCAACCCGTACAACGCCTGCGTATTCTCGCACTACGCCGTCCGGCCGGTCCACGCGGAGATCGCGACCCGGCTCAAGGCCGACCCCGCGCTCGCGAAGGTCGCGCTGGTCATGATCACGGCGGTGGGCAGCCCGGGCGAAGGCAAGAAACTCTGGCATGCCGGGTTCACGGCCTATCTTCGTCGCCCGGTTCCCGGTGAAGAAATCCGCGAGGCGCTTCAAGTCATCGAACGATCTGGACCCGATGGACGGGTGGACAACCTGGTGACCCGGCACTCACTCGCCGAGGCCCGGAACGCCCAGTCATTCGCGGTCGAAGGTATCGATCAGATGCTCGCCAGCCTCGGAACAGCGGAAGGCACCCGCCGGACGCTCGTGATCCCGATCGCCGAACTCGGCACCGTATCCGAGCTGTTTGACCAGCGCGGGCTCGCGGCCGACACGGCGACGACGCTCGACCATGCACTCGCCCTGCTTGGTCAAGGCCGTTACGAATGCATCGTCCTCGACGTGAGGGGGCGGGCCGACCTGATCGGCGACGTGAAGTCGATTCGGGAGCGCCTGGCCGCGCAGGGCACGATCCCGATCGTCGCCGTTGCCGACGCCACGACCGACATCAACGCCCTGATCGGCATCGGCCTGGATGAGGTGTGGACCGCGCCGGTGGACGCCGAGCAGATTGACCGGGCACTGGCCCGCTGGCAGGAGGGCGGTCCGTCCCTTGAGATCGTCGCAGCCCCAGCAACCGAAACCGTGGAACCAGCCGTGGTCGCTGAGTCGGCGACGACAGTGGAACCGCCCGTCGAAGAACCTGCGTTGGTCGAGAGCCCGGTCGTGGCGGCGATCATCGAGCCACCGGTGCCGGAACCGGCAGCAGTGATCGAGAGCTGGCCGGCCGAAGCGGCCGCCGCCAAAGCCGCCCCCCGGTGGTTCACCGAAGTGCCGTTGTTCGCCGCGCCCGCGGCGGCGACCCGGTCGCCGGACCCGGTCGCCGTGGTCGAGGCCCCCGCGCCTGTGGCGCCTGAGTGGGAGACGGTCGCCGCGGCGGAGCTGCCGGCGCTCACCCTGCCGGTGATCGAAGCACCGATCGTGGAGGCCATCGTGTTCGGGGCTCCCGCGGTGGAAGCAGCGGAGACGTCTCCCGTACCAACGGACGCGGCGCCGACGCCGCTCGACGGTCTGACGGACGCACAATGGGAGGCGCACGTCCCGGTTGCCGCCATCGATGGATTCCTCGCGACCGAGACGGACCAGATGTCCCCAGTCGCGGACGCGATTATCGAAACGGTCGATGTCGCTCCGCCGGAAATCGTCCCAGGCGAGGCTCCAACTCCCGACGCCATCGTCGAGGCGATCGCCCTCGACTCGATGATACCGATGGCGATCCCGGGCGAGCTGGCGGCCGATCTCGTGCCGCCCGCCGTGGACCCGGCCGAGCCGGCCATGGCACCAATCATCCTGCTGCAACCGGCGGCGGTCTTTGAGCCGGTGGCCGGGGTGGCGAACCCGGAGCCCGAACCGGTGGAGGTCACCCTTCTGGCCCCCGTCGAGGAGCCGGCCGTCGTGCCGGCCCTCAGTCAGGATCTCACAGCCTCAGGCGAGGCCGAGCTTGGTTTGACCGGCAACGAGCCTTCGGTTGAACCCAGGTCGGGACCTGCCGCACCGGCCGCGGAGCCGGACGCGTCGCTCGATGCCGTCAGCCCGGCGCTGCTCGAGCAGGCGCTTGCCGGCGGCGGGTTCTTCACCCAGTACCAGATCGCCAGTTTTTTGCGGGAAGTGCCATCGCGAATCACGGACATCGCGACGGCGGCCACCCGGGGCGACGGGGGCCGGGTCACGGAGCAGCTCACCCGCCTCCGACGCCTCGTGGCAGCCGTCGGCGCGACCCGGATCGACGCGGTCGCCGCACGCATGGAGGCTCTGGTGGCGGGTGAGCAGCTCGAAGCCGCGACGGCCCTGCTGGGTGGGATCGAGCACGCCTTCCTCGACGCCCGCCAAGCCCTGGAATTGGCCTCACCGCACGGCCTGCCGACCGACGCGCCGGCGATTGGGATCAGTTTTGCCGAGCAGCTCTCGCCCGCAAAGGAGGGCGCTGCTCGCTCGCTGGCGCAGAAATTGGCCGCATCGTTCACCGCCGACGCGCCGAAACGACTTGCGGACCTGCGGCTCGCGGTCGCCGATGCGGATAGTGACGGGGTTCAGCGGGTGGCCCAGACCTTCAAGGGGATGTGCGGCTTGATCGGCGCCGAGTGGCTCGCCAAGCTGGTGGCGCTGGCCGAGGCGGATGCGCGGCTCAAGCGTGTCACCCACGCCGAACGGTATCTCGAGCACATCGACCTCGAGCTCGGGCGGGTACTCACGATGCTCGAACGTCTCCAGGCCTGACCGCCAGGCATCCGGATCGACGCCAACGGGGCGGCCGCGCGGGCCGCCCCGTTGTCTTTCCAGAGTGAAGGACTAGCCGAGCCCCGGGGAACGGTGTAGGGTAGTGGCAGCCCCCGTCCATAGTCGGCGGGGTCGCCTTCAGCGGAGAACCCACCGTGTCGATCCACCTCACGCCCAGTAGCGTTGCCACCCTGGCCATCCTTCTGGTTGGTTCCTCGGTTCAAGCACAGCGCAACCGTTCGACCGCGGCGCCGACGCCACTGGCTCCGGCTTTCAATGCCCTGCAGGGGCTCGAATGGCGCAACGTCGGACCGTTTCGGGGCGGGCGGGCCACGACGATTGCGGGCGTCGCCGGGCAACCGATGGTGTACTACATGGGCGCCACCGGCGGCGGGATCTGGAAGACCACCGATGCCGGTGCCTCGTGGCGACCGATTGCCGACGGGCAGATCCAGATGGGCTCCGTCGGTTCGATAGCGGTCGCACCCGACGACCCCAACGTGCTGTACGCCGGCATGGGGGAGGCGCCGGTCCGGGGCGTATCGTCCTCGTGGGGCGACGGGGTTTACAAATCGACGGACGCGGGAACGACCTGGCGACACATTGGGCTGGGACAGAGCCGGACCATTTCACGAGTGATTGTCCACCCGAAGAACGCGGAAATCGTTTACGTGGCCGCGCAGGGCAGCCGTTGGGGACCGAGTGCCGAACGCGGCGTCTACCGGAGCCAGGATGGTGGCAAGAGCTGGAATCTTCTGCTCAAAGGGGATTCGCTGACCGGTCCGAGCGACCTCGCCATGGACCCGACCAATCCCCGGATTCTCTACGCCGCGATGTGGGATGCGCAGCGCACGCCGTGGTACGCCCGGAGCGGCGGCCCCGGGAGCGGTATCTGGAAATCCAACGACGGTGGCGATACCTGGTCGCGCCTGACGAAGGGGCTGCCCGGGATCATGGGCAAGATCGGAGTGGCGGTGTCCGCCTCAAACCCGGCTCGGGTCTGGGCCAACATCGAAGCCGAGAACGGCGGTCTGTTCCGATCCGACGATGGAGGTCTGTCCTGGCAGCTGATCAACGGCGACCGAGTACTCCGCGCCCGGGCATGGTATTACACCAGGGTGACCGCGGATCCCAATAACGCTGACGTCGTCTATGTGATCAACGCGCCGGTGCTCAAATCGATCGACGGCGGCAAGAGCTTCACACCACTGCCTGATCCCCATGGCGACAATCACGACCTCTGGATCAACCCGGCCAACTCGATGAATCTCGCCAAGGCCGATGATGGCGGTGCGGTGATTTCATTTACCGGGGGGGCGCAATGGTCCTCGAACCAGAACCAGCCGACGGCCCAGTTCTATCGAGTCAGCGTGGATGACCGGTACCCCTATTGGCTCTATAGCGGCCAGCAGGACAATTCATCCGTCGCCATCCCGAGCGCGACGGCCGGCCCGGGCATTCCCAACGAAGCCTTTCACGACGCGGGCGGATGCGAAAGCGCGCACGTGGCGTTCGACCCGGCCAATCCCCGATATCTCTACGCCAACTGCTATCACGGGATCCTCGGTGAGTACGATCAGGAGTTTCGGCTGGAACGCAACGTGATGGCGAACCCGATTCTGGGCCTGGCCGAACCTTCGGACCAACTCAAGTATCGCTGGAACTGGTCGAGCCCGATCATCACCTCGCCACACGACCGGACCGTGATCTACCACGGCGCGAACGTGCTGCTCAAGTCGAGTGACCGGGGCCAGAGCTGGACCGAGGTCAGCCCCGACCTGACCCGCAACGACAAGGCCCATCAGGGACTGGGTGGCGGGCCGATTACGAACGAGGGTGCCGGCGGCGAGGTCTATGGTACCATCTACTATATCGCGGAGTCGCCCCACGAGCCGGGTGTGATCTGGGTGGGCACCGATGACGGCCTGGTCCAGCTCACCCGGGATGGCGGCAAGACGTGGACCAACGTCACCCCGAAGGGCCTGCCTGAGTCCCTGGTCAACATGGTGGAAGTCTCGCCGTTCGATAAAGCCACGGCCTACGTCGCCGTCAGCCGGCACAAATGGAACGACAACGCGGCGTACATCTTCCGGACCACCGACTACGGCGCGACCTGGACCCGCCTGATCGGCGGGCTGCCGGACGGCGACGTCGTGAGGGTGGTCCGGGAGGACCCGAAACGGCGAGGCCAGTTGTATGCCGGCACCGAGACCGGTTTCTGGATCTCGACCAATGATGGCGCCGACTGGCAACGGTTGCAGTTGAATCTGCCGCACGTGCCGATCACTGACATCCGGATCCACCATGGAGATCTCGTGATCTCGACCGAAGGCCGAGCCTTCTGGATCCTCGACGACATCGCACCGATCCGCGAGATCTCGAGCGACATCGCCCGGGCGGCGCTGCATCTCTTCCAGCCCAGGACCGCTGTCCGTTCGAATCTCGGCAGTGATGCCGCGGTCCCGGGCATGGGCCGGAATCCACCGCAAGGAGCCGTCTTCAGTTTCCTGATCCAAGCGGTGGACACTGCCACGGCGTCGAAGCTCGAGATTCTGGGACCGACCGGCGCAGCGATTCGGACCTACTCGTCTACCGCCAAGCCGAATGAGGGGTCGAAGCTCGTCGTGAAGGCGGGCTTCAACCGGGTTGGGTGGGACCTCAAGGGCGAGGCACCGACCCGGGTGGCCGGGATTCTGGCAGGCGAGGGCGGCGGCCCCGGGGGCTACCGGGTCGCGCCCGGACACTATCAAGCCAGGCTGACGGTCGGAACCGAGAGTCGAACGGCGAGCTTCGACGTCGTCGCGGATCCACGGACCCATCCTTCCGAGGCCGACCTGCGCGGCCAGCAGGAATGGCTCGGCCGGATCTGGAATCGGGTCGACGACATCGATCGGAGGGCCGTGACGTTGCGCGGCGTCCGCGATCAGCTGAAGGCGCTGATCGACCGGACCCGGGAACCGACCGATTCGATCGTCGTGGCAGGCAAGGTCCTGGTCGCGGCGATCGATTCAATCGAAGCGGTCATGATCAGCACCAAGGCCAAGACGTTCCAGGACGTGATCAATTTCAGGCACGGCATTGCGGACCAGTATACCAATCTTCAAGCGGCGATCGACGGCACCGACGCACCAGTGACCCAGGGCATGAAGAACCGCCATGGCGACTTGGAAAAAGCCTGGGCGCCGATGGCGGTCCGGGTGGACCGGATTCTCGGTACCGATATCAACCGGTTCAATGACTTGATCCGGTCGCGCAACGTGCCAGCCATCCTGGTGCCCGTGGTGCCGCCACCCACGACCTGACGGGAGTCATACCATGGATCGACGGGACGTTGCGAAAGCCGGGATCTCCTTCGGGACGGCGCTCGCCATTGCCATTTCGTGGTCGGCCAACAAGTCCGTTCTCTGGGCGATTCTCCATGGCGTGTGCTCATGGGGATACGTGATTTACTACCTGATCCGCTACGGGAGCTGAGCCGCTGACCGACCCGAACCCGTTCGCGTTCACCGACCAAGCCGTCTCCCGGAAGTACGATGAGCTTCTGGTCCCGCGGCTGTTTCAGCCGTGGGCCGAGGCCCTCGTAGACCTCGTCGATCCAGCAGGGCGGATTCGGGCACTCGACGTCGCGACCGGGCCCGGAACCGTGGCTCGCGTCCTGGCCCGGCGCCTTGGGCCCGGCGGGATGGTTGCCGCCTGCGACGCGTCCCCGGCCATGATCGCGCAAGCCGAATCGCATGGCGGGGTCATGAACGGTTCGCCGATCGCGTACACGGTCGCACCGGCGGCGCCGCTGCCCTACCCCGACCAGACTTTCGACCTGGTCACCTGCCAGCAGGGCCTTCAGTTCTTCGGCGATGCGGGAGCCGCCCTCGGCGAAATGGCCCGCGTCCTGGTGCCCGGCGGGCGCTTGGTGGCGAGCGTCTGGTGTCCGCCGGAAGACTGCTCCGTCTTTCATGCGTTCATGTTGGCCTTGCGTAACGCCGGGCTGCCTGAACTCGCCGACCTGATGACGACGCCGTTTCCTCGCTGGACCGCAGACGAACTTGTCGCCCGAACTCGGCAACGCGGCTTTCGGGAGGCGGCTGTAACCGCAGTGACTCGCGATCTCGTCTTCCCGGGCGGCCTCGCCGAGACGATGGCCGCCTTCGGCGGCACACCGCTCGGGCCCAGGCTCGGCCAACTGGACGCCGAGGCCTCGCGGGCGCTCGTCGCCGCCGCCGAACGGACCTTCGCTCCCCTCCGGGCCGGCTCCAGTATCCAGGGGCCAATGCGGTCCTGGATTCTCCTCGCCACCGTCTGATCGTGTTGCGCCGACTTGCCGTTTTCGCCAGCCATGACGAGTTGGCCCAGCCGGACGAGTTGATCGCGGCTCACCAGATCGGCAATCTTCTGGGCGAGAACGCCATCGCGTTGATCCATGGACCGGTTGCGACCGGACCACTCGGGACCGTGGCCGAAACCATTCGCCGGATCGGTGGACAGCTGCATCCGATTGACACGACGCCACTCGAACGATGGCAGGCCGAGGTTGGCGCGGTCGCCGACGGATTCCTCGGACTCCCCGGTGGTTTTGGCTCCCTCGAGGCGGCCTTCGACGTCTGGACCTGGGGGCCCGTGGGCCGCGAGCAGCCTCTGGGGCTCCTCGATCAGGGTGACTACTACTCGGCCCTGCTCCGCCATGCGACGGATGAGGCGGTGGATCGCTTCGTGCTGGAGTCACAGCGAGGACGGTTGATCCTGACCAAGGACGCCGCTGACCTGTTGCGACGAATGTCTGAATATCGTCCGCCGGAAACCCGTCGTGACGCCCCCTTCGACGACGACTGACCTGGAGATGACGATGCTCACGCTGATCGCGACCCTTGCGGTACTTGGCACTCCGGCCGAGGTCGCTCCGCCGGTCTATCAGGCCGTGATGATGCGCGCCGCGCCGGGCCGGCTCCTCGACCTGGTGGAACTCGTCAAGAGCCGGCAACCGGTCTACCGGGCGGCCGGCGAGGCGGCTCCGGTCCTGATGCGCCACGCGCAGGGCGACCAGTGGGACCTGCTGGTGCTGACCCCGATCGGGAGCATCGCCGAGCATTTCGGAGCCGAGCAACAGATTCGCTGGCGATCGGCGGTAAGGCGAGCGGGATTCGACGACGAAAGCTTCGCCCGGCGGCTGGATGAATGGGTGTCATGGCGCGAAGAGCTCTATGTCACCGGGCCACCAGTCGCCGATGTCGAAGCTGCCGCCGCTACGTCCGGCTACTTCCACCTGGAGATCTTTCAGGCCCTGGCCGGAATGCGGGATTCGCTGATGGCCGAGCGAGCGATGGAGAACGATTTCCTCGCTCGTACCGGCAAGCCGGTCAACTTCATCTTCAGGAAGGTGACCGGGTCAGCCTGGGATGCGTTCACGATCGGGTTCTACCGGGATCTCCAGCACTACGCGGAACCGGCCCGGGTGTCGCCCGACGACGAAGACCGGGCCGCTCGAGCCGCGGGGTTCCAGAGCCGGAACCACATCGGAGCCCATCTTCGGCGGTACCTCCAAAGCCACCACGACACGCTTGGTTCGGTTGTGCGATGAATCTGGTCGAAAGCATTGCGGTCGTCTTTGGTATCGGGTCCGTCTGGCTCAATGCCAGGCAGAACGTGCTCGGCTGGCCCACCGGCCTGATCAACGTCGGGCTGTACACGCTGATCTTCTTCAAGGGCCAGCTGTACGCCATGATGGGCCTGCAGGTGTTGTTCTTCGCCATCTCTCTCTACGGATGGTACCAGTGGCTGCGAGGCGGCCAGCAGCATGCCGGGATCGCCGTGTCGAAGATTCCAGTCCGGCTCGGGGTGGCCCTGGCTGCCGGATCGTTGGTGGGGGCTGCCGGGCTGGGCTGGGCGCTCCACGTCCACACCGGCGATCAGCAGCCATTTGTCGATGCCGGAGTCTCGGTGGTGTCGATGGTGGCGCAATGGATGATGGCCAGAAAGTATCTCGAGACCTGGTGGATCTGGATCGCGGTGAACCTCGTCTCGGTCCCGCTGTTTCTGGTGCGGGCGGAATATCCGACCGCCCTCCAGTACACGGTGTTTCTCGGCCTCGCGGTCAGCGGATTGCTGCAATGGCGCCGGTCCCTCGCCTCGTCCTGACCGGCTCGGAGGCGACCGGCAAAACCACGCTGGCCTCCGGGTTGGCCGCTCACTACCGGACATCCTGGGTTCCCGAGTTCGCGCGGGCGTACGCCGAAGCACGAGGCGGCGTCCTCACGGCGGCGGATGTCGAACCGATTGCCCTGGGCCAGCGGGCCGCCGAGGATGCGCCGTCAGTGAAGGCCGGGCTGATCGTGCTCGACACCAACCTCCTGAGCACCGCCGTCTACGCCCGCCATTACTATGGCATGACAGTGGGCTGGCTCGAGGCCGCCCTCACGCCGCCGCCACCGGCATTCTATCTGCTGTGCGATATCGATCTTCCCTGGACCGCTGACGGCATCCGCGATCGGGGCGACGATCGTCAGGCGATGCAGAGTCGGTTTCGGGTCGCCCTGGAACAAAGGCACTTGCCGTTCGCCCTGGTCGGCGGAACCGGACCGGACCGGCTCGCCAGGGCGATCGCCGCCGCCGATCAATGGCTGGGCCGGCTGGCCCCGGACGTCAGGCGCCGGTAGCCGCTCGGCGCGACCAGTACCAGTACACTGGAACGCCGAGCCCGATCAGCCCGATGCCGCAGGCCGCGTTCCCCGGGTTGGAGGCGACGGAGCCCGCCACCACATAGATCGCCGCCGCGATGAACAGGAGTTCCGGAATCGGGGAACCCGGGGTCTGGAAGGCAGGCGGTGCCTCGTTGGCTCGCCGGCTCCGGGCTCGAAGGAACAGGAGAGCGGCGGCCGTCGAGCCGAAGAAGATCCAGTCGGCGAACACCACATAGTCGAGGAGATGGCCATAGCTGCCGCTGGACAGCAGAACGACCGACCAGGCGCCCTGAAAGAGGATGGCCACGACCGGCGTCCGCCATCGCGGGTGCAGACGCGCAAACGACTCGAGAAACAATCCATCTCGCGCCAGCGCCTGATAGACGCGGGGCGAAAGCAGGGTGATGGCATTGAGGAAGCCGCCGGTCGAGATCACCACGCCCAGCGCGATCAGCTTCCGGCCCAGCGGACCCATCACCGCTCCGAGCGTTTCGGCGGCCGGAGCGGTACTCGCCGCCAATCCCCCGACCCCGAGTACTCGGAGGTAGGCGGCATTCGCCGACAGGTAGACAAGGACCACTACCGCGACACCAAGGAGCAGGGCACGGGGAAGATTGCGCTCCGGCGCGATGATCTCCTCCGCGATGAAATTGGTCTGCTGCCAGCCGCCATAGGCGAACAGCACGGGCACGAAAGCCGTGGCCATGGCAAGGACAGTCCCCGCCAGACTGGCGGGCGCCGCCACGGTGCAGTGATCACAAACCACCGGAAGGACGCCGCTCGCCGGGCTGAGCCACAGGCCGGCCCGGATCAGCAGGGCGAGCGCCCCCAGTTTGAGCAGTACGAACACATTTTGAGTCCAGGCACCCAACTGGACCCCGAAGAGGTTGACGACCGTAAAGATTCCAATGGCACCGATCGCAAGTGGAGTCCGGAAGGAGGGAGCCAGCCCGAACAAATCGGCGGCGTAGGATGCGAAGGTGTAGCTCACCGCGGCCCCGGCCCCCGTCGCCATGATGAGCAGAAGGGCCCAGGCATACAGAAACCCGGCCAGCGGATGAATGCCGGCCCGGAGGTAGGCGTATGGTCCCCCGGCCTTCGGGAGCCGGCATCCCAACTCGGCATAAATGAACCCGCCGAGAATGGCGACGACGCCGCCCAGGACCCAAGCCAGCAAGGTGAGCGATGCGGTGCCGACCCGCTGGGCCACGATCGCCGGATTGAGGAAGATCCCCGATCCGATGATCCCGCCGATGACCGACATGGTACCACTGAACAGGCCGAGACGCCGGGCGTAGCTGACCGGCTCGGCCGGGGGACTGGTCACAGGTTTCTCCAGGAATCGAGACGGCAGGCCCCTCAATAGTGGCGCCGATTCGGGCCCAAGGCGAGGTGCCTTGGGGCTGGGCGCCTGGCTCGCCCAGCCGGGTTGGGATACAATTGCATATCGTTCCTCTTCCCGGAGCCGCCAATGGATTCCATCGCCACGCTCGAAGCCGACCTTCTCCACCGCTACCAGCACAAGACGCCCCGTTCGGCCGGGCTCCATCAAGGGGCAACCAAAGTCATGCCCGGCGGCGACACCCGGACCGGAACCTTCCACCTGCCCTATCCGATCTACGTTTCGCGTGGGCACGGCTGTCGCCTCTGGGACGCCGACGGCAATGAATACCGCGACTTCCTGAACAACTTCACGTCGCTGCTGCACGGACACGCTCATCCAGTGGTACACGAGGCGCTGGTGACGCAGGCTGCCCGGGGTACGGTGCACGGAACAGCCAACGAGCTGCAGGTCGAGCTGGCCGAGCTGCTGTGCGACCGCGTTCCGTCGGTGGAGCGGCTGCGGTTCTGCAATTCGGGCACCGAGGCCACGCTGTTTGCGCTCAGGGCCGCGAAAGCGTTCACGGGGCGCGCCAAGATCATGAAGATGGGCGGCGGTTACCACGGGTCGCACGACCAGGTGGCCGTTGCCATGGCGCCCCCCTACGGCACCACCGCAAACCTGGGTCTCTCGCCCGGCGCCCTGAACGAGGTCGTGCTCGGTTCGTTCAACGACCTCGACCACACGGCCGACTTGATCCGTCGTCATCGGAACGAACTGGCCGCGGTCATCGTGGAGCCGATGATGGGCTCGGCTGGAGCTTTGCCGGCCGAACCGGCGTTCCTCCGGGGGCTTCGAACCGTGACCGAGGAATGCGGCGTCCTGCTGATTCTCGATGAAATCATCACCTTTCGGCTCGGCTTTGGCGGCCTCCAGGAGCACTACGGAATCCGCCCGGACCTCACCACCTTCGGCAAGATCATCGGTGGCGGCCTGCCGGTCGGGGCCTTTGGTGGACGGGCCGACATCATGGCCGCGTACGATCCGGCAAGTGGGACCCCGATCGTGCACTCCGGGACCTACAACGGCAACGCCGTCACCATGGCCGCGGGCCTCGCCACGCTCAAGCTCTACGATCGGGGATCGGTCGACCGGCTCAACGGCACCGGCGACCGGCTTCGGGCCCAGCTCAACCAGACCATTGCGGCCTCCGGACTCGAGGCCACGGTCGCGGGGTTCGGCAGCGTCATGCAGCTGCATTTCCTCAACGGGCCCCTCCACACCGCCGACCAGGCGGCCCGAGGTGACAAACGACTCCTGCGCCTGGTCCATCTCTCTCTGCTGGTCGACGGCATCTTCACCGCCGGCCGGCAGATGTATGTGCTGTCCACGGCGATGACGCCGCAGGTGCTGGACGAATTCCACGACCGGTTTGCGACCGCCCTCGAAGCGATCACCCACCTATCCGCGCAGAGCGCGGGGAGATGACCCTATGACCAGGTTGCACGGGTTCCTGTTGCTCGGTTGTCTGATCGGATCCAAGCCGCTACACGGACAAACTCTCGATGCCGACATCACCCGGATGCTCGACGGCCTCAAGGCCCGAAGCTCGCTGTATGCGAAGCATCTGCCGTCGGGACGGACCATCGCCATCCGGGCCGACCAGCCGATGAACACCCTCAGCGTGATCAAGCTGCCGGTCATGATCCAGGTTTTTCGGGACGTTGAGGCGGGACGTCTCAAGCTCACCGACCGGTATCAGATCCGGCCGGAAGACCGCCGCCGTGGGAGCGGGCTGATCCAGGGATTCGACGTGGGGCTGAACCCCACGATCCGCGATCTCGTGCAGCAGATGGTCGTCACCAGCGACAACACCGCCACCGACATTCTCATCGGCAAAGTCGGGATTGCCCGGGTCAATGCCACGCTGGCTCAATTCGGTTTCAAGGAGACCCGTCTCCGGTCCACCACCGGTGACCTCTTCCGGGAGGTCTGGATTCAGTACGACCCGAAGAACGCCTCCATGACCAATGCCGAGGTGTTCGACCGGGGGTTCCCGACCGACACCGGCGGTGCCAGCCGGACCTTCAAGCTCGAAGGCGATTCCACCAGGTGGCTGGGCCGTACCACGGCCCGTGAAATCGCGCAGCTGCTCGAGGGTATGCAGACCGCGAAGTACACGTCGAAGGAACACAGCCAGATGATGATCAACATCATGCTGGAGCAATTCTACAGTTCGCGCCTGCCGCAGCGTCTGGCATGGAAACCCGGGGTCTCGATCGCCCACAAGACCGGGGACTGGCCGCCGTACGCCGGCAACGACGTGGGAATCATCTTCTACAAGGGTGGGCCAATGATCGTCGCGGTATTCACCGGCCAGAATACCGGGGACTTCTTCGAGCTCGAAGCCACCGAGGGGCGGATCGCCGAACGCCTGGTCCGGGATTGGAAGTAGGCGTGGGAGCGGCCTTCGATCGCCACCTTCGCTTGTTCGAGGGATGAGGCCCGGTGCAGAACGTTCTCGCGGCTTTGGGCCGGATTGCCATGCTGGCCACCGCCTGGTTCACGACCCTGTCCGCGCAGGGGGCCGAGCCGAAGAGGGGCCGCCCCGAGGTGATCCGGACTGCGTACGGCGTTCCTCATGTCTACGCTGATGATTTCTGGCAGGCCGGCTACGGCCTGGCCTGGGTGGAGCTCGAGGACTATGGCGCCCGGGTAGCGATCGCCCTGGTGGATGGACGAGGCGAGCGGGGTCTCGTCTTTGGACACGACAGCATCGAGGCGGATTTTGGCGGCCGGCAGACGAACGCCCGCGCCCGGGCGATGTGGCCCCAGTTGAGCCCGGCGACGCGCGACATGTACCAGGGATTCGCCGCGGCGGTCAATGACTACATCGCGGGCCACCGTCAGGAATTCGTCCCGACGATCCGGACCGGCTTCAATGGCTGGGACGTCCTCGCGAACGAAATCCCGACCGCCAACGTCCGCGCGGCCGCCAGGCTGCTCGAACGCCGGCGGCCCGAGCCGGCCACCAGCCATTCCTCCGAGGATGGCTCCAACGCCTGGGCCCTCGCGCCAAGCCGGACCAAAGCCGGCCACGCGATTTTGCTCCGGAATCCCCACCTCGACTGGGACGCCGGTTACTACGAGGCGCACCTCGTCGTTCGGGACCAGCTCGATTTCTACGGAGATTTTCGGATCGGTGGCGCCTTTGCTGTCGTGGGCGGTTTCAACCACGACCTGGGCTGGGCCACGACCAACAACGCCGTCGATACGGACGAACTCTACCAGATTCCACTCGCCAAGGGTCGGAATGATCGCATCGTCCTCGACGGGCGATCGATCGCGCTGACTCGACGCCGGGTGACCGTTCCGTTCCGGACCAGGACCGGCGTGAGCCAGGAGACCCGGGAGTTCTGGTCGTCACCGTTCGGCCCGGTCGTTGATCGACGCCATGGCCGGGCCTTTGTCCTCAAAGCCGCGGGAGCAGGAGAGTATCGCGGTGGCGAACAATTCCTCCGAATGATGCGGGCCCGGTCGTTTGCGGAATGGGAAAGCGCCATGAAGCTCCGGGCCCGCATCACCTCGAACCTGACCTACGCCGATCGGGCCGGGAACATCTTCTACGTCTGGAACGGTGCCTTACCGGCGCTCCCGCATCCTCCCGGTCGCGATTCAACCATCATCCAGGTGCGATCCGAACGCGACATGTGGCAACACCTGGTCCCCTGGGATTCACTGCCCCAGATCAGGAACCCGCCCGGCGGATACCTCCACAACGAGAACGACTCCCCCCACTTTGCCTCGCTCGAGGCTCCGCTCGATCCGGCTCGGCTCCCTGCCAACGTGGAAGCGCCAAGCCTGGGGTTGCGGGGCCAGCATGCGCTCGACCTGATCGGCCATGCCGAGGATCGCTTCTCCCTGGAGGACGTGGTCCGCCTCAAGCACAGCTATCGGATGCTGTTGGCCGAGAGGATCCTGCCGGACCTCCTGGCAGCCTCGATCCATCACCTGCCGGCCCCGCCTGAGGATGCGATGCTGACCCTGCGGAACTGGGACCGGACCTCGGCGCCGAATTCACGCGGTGGCGTCCTGTTCGAGACCTGGTGGCGGCTGTATCAGGCCAACGTCCAGCAACCGTTCGCCACACCCTGGTCGATCCGACTCCCGACCACCACGCCCTCGGGCCTCGCGAATCCGGGCGAAGCGGTGAACCTGATTCGAGTCGCGGCCGACTCGGTGCGGCACAGATTCAGCCGAATCGATGTCTCGTGGGGAGAAGCCCACCGGATCCGGATTGGGACGAGGGACATGCCGGTCGGTGGCTGCCGCGGTGACCTCGGGTGTTTCCGGGTTCTCTGGTACCGGGACGAGGCCGACGGCAAGCTGGCGGCTCAGGGTGGCGATGGCTGGATACTGGCGGTCGAATTCGGCGACGTGCCCAGGGCCTATTCTGTCCTGGCCTATGGAGAGAGCAGCCGGCCCGACTCTCCCTGGTTCGGGGACCAGGCCAAGCGGTTTGCCGAAGGAGACCTGAAGTCGGTCCCCCTCGACCGGGCAACGGTGGAGCAACAGGCGGTTCGTCGGTACCACCCCGGAGCGAAGAGCCAATGAAAGCGGTCGGGTTCGCCTCAATCGCCCTCCTGGCCCGGGGCACCGGATGCAGTGGGCCCATTCCCGCCCCGACCTCGGCGCCCGTCCGCTTGCTTCCGCTGCAGACCTTGCTCGCCCCGGCCACCAATCTGGCACCCGCGATCAGCCCCGACGGGCGCTGGATCAGCTTCCTCCGCCCGGTGGATGGGGCCATGAACCTGTTCGTCGCGCCGGCCGAATCGATCGGGGCGGCGCGTCCGATCACCAATCGGCGCGGGCGGGGGCTCCAGCCGTTCGACGTGAGCGGCAACGTTCTCTATCGGTGGACGCACGACAGCCGCAGAATCGTCTTTCCGCAGGACAACAATGGCGACGAGAAGTGGAACCTCCACGTCGTGGACATTGCGACCGGGAATGAGCGCAATCTCACCCCGCTGCCTGGCGTCGAGGTCACCTTTCTCGCCTTCTCGGAATCGGATCCGAATCAGGCCGCGGTGGCGGTCAAGGACCGAAGCCCGTACTTCCCTGATCTGTACCGTCTGGACCTCACGACCGGCGATCGGACCCTGATTCTCCGCAACGACAAGATGGTCGCCGTGCTGCCGGATCATGAACTGAGACCCCGGGTCGGCATCGCGATTGCCGCCGACGGCACCCTCGATCTCTATCGCCCGACCGGCGACAGTGGTTGGGCCATGTTGTGGGACATCGGACCCGACGACGTGGCGGCACTGAACGCCACCAGCTACCAACGGGCCTGGGAGTTCGATCGCGAGAACCGTCATCTGATCATGTACGACACCGAGGGACGCGACCTGACCGCGCTGGTCACCGTCGACCTCGAGTCGGGGCGGCGTGCGGTGATCGCGGAGAACCCGGAAAGCGATCTGGCGGGGGTCCTCTATCACCCGACCACCCATCAGCTGCAGGCGTACGCTACGATGTGGACCCGGACGATCTGGCATCCACTCGACCCGTCCGTCGGGTCGGATTTCGCCCGCCTCGCCAAGGTCGCGGATGGCGACGTCAAGGTTCTGGGCCGTTCCGACGATCTGACGCGGTGGATCGTGGAATACACCCTCTCGGACGCGCCGATCGCCTATTACCTCTACGAAAGAACCACCGGGCGGACGACCCGCTTGTTTACCGGAACCCCGGCGCTCGAAGGCCTGAAGCTCTCGAAGTTGCACCCGTTCGAAATCCGGACGCCCGACGGACTCCGTTTCGTGTCGTATTACCTGCTCCCGCCCTGGTCGGACCCGGATGGCGATGGTCGGCCCGATCGGCCGCAGCCGACCGTCGTCCTGGTCCACGGGGGTCCCAGCGACGAGCGAGCGCAGTGGGCCTACGGTCCGTTCGTGCACTGGCTCGCCAACCGTGGCTACGCCATCCTCTACGTGAACTACCGAGGCTCCCCCGGTTTCGGAAAGAGGTTCATCAACGCCCAGAACCTGGAATGGGGCGGCCGGATGCATGCCGATGTCCTCCAGCAGGTCGACTGGGCGATCGAGAAGGGCATTGCCGCGCCGGGCCGGGTCGCTCTCATTGGCGGGAGCTATGGCGGGTACGAAACCCTGGTGGGGATGACCATGACGCCCGACCGGTTTGCCTGCGGGGTCGACCTGGTCGGGCCGTCGAACCTCGAGCGGTTCATGCCCCATTGGAATGTGGATCGGATGTCGAAAGTGGTCGGTGATCCCCGCACGGCCGAGGGACGCGCGCTGCTGCGGTCGCGGTCGCCGATCAATTTTGCGGCCCAGACCAGACATCCGGTGCTGATCGGTCAGGGCGCCAACGACGCCAGGGTACCGAAATACCAGTCCGATACCGTCGTCGCGGCGATGCAAGGTGCCGGTGTGCCGGTGATCTACGCCGTCTATCCTGACGAAGGCCACGGCCTGCTCCGCCCCGCCAACAGCTTTTCCTTCTGGGCCATGGGAGAACAATTCCTCGCCCGCTGCCTGGGCGGCCGGGCGGCGCCGTTCGGCGATGCACTGGCCGGATCCAGCGTGCGAATCGAAGCGGGCGCCGATTACATCCCCGGCCTGACCGAAGCACTCAAGGCCCGCTGACCTACCCGAAAGGATTCCCGATGGAACGCCGACAATTTGTCACGGCAATGAGTGGCGCCGCCGCGATTGGCCTCGGCCTGAGGCAGCCGACCCTGGTGCTCCTGAACGGCAACATCGTCACCATGGACCCGGCCCATCCCCGGGCTCAGGCGGTGGCCATCTGGGAGGGTCGCTTTCTCGCGGTGGGAACCAACACCGATGTCATTCGGCTCGCCGGACCCCTCACCCGCCGCATTGACCTGGCCCACCGAACCGTGGTCCCGGGCTTTATCGACGCGCACTCCCATCCAGCCAGCTCGGGCCTCATGCACCTGACCCAGATCGACTGTGACCTCCGGTCGATCGAGGCGATTCAGGCCGCGGTCAGGGAGCGCGCGGCTCGAACGCCCCTGGGCGAATGGGTCCTGGGGTTCAAGTACGACGACACCAAAACGAAAGAGGGCCGAGCCCTCCTCAAGGCCGACCTCGACCAGGCCGCACCGAACCATCCCGTGCTGATCGCCCATCGGGGCGGCCATACGGCCTACGGCAATTCCCTGGCGTTTGCCAAGGCTGGCCTGACCGCGGCAACGCCCGACCCCAAGGGCGGGAAGATCGACCGCGACGGGTCCGGCGGTCCCGCCGGCCGCCTGGCAGAGACCGCGGTCGACCTGGTCCAGCGACTCGTCCCGGTTCGGGAAACCGCAGCCGATCGCCAGGAGGGGGTGAAGATCATCTCGCGGATGCTGGCGAAGACCGGGATCACGTCCGTGCACGACGCGAGCGCATCGGTGGCCGATTTCACGGCCTACCAGGATGCCAGGGCCGCCGGCGACCTCGGCACCCGGGTGTACTCCCTCATCTTCGCGGCCGAGATCGATCAGATCATCTCGGCCGGCATGCGGCAGGGCATGGGGGATGAATGGGTTCGCTTCGGTGGCATGAAGGCGATCTGCGACGGATCGATCTCGGAGCGGACGGCCCGGCTGTCGCAGGCCTACATCGGCCGCCCGAACGATTTTGGCATCATCGTCACCCAGCCCGAAGAGCTCTGGCCCCAACTGGAGAAGGCGCACCGCGCCGGGCTCCAGATCGGCGTGCATGCCAACGGCGATGTGGGCATCGGCATCGTCGTCGGGCTCTATGAGCGGCTCCAGCAGGAGCACCCCCGCAAAGATCCCCGGTTCCGGCTCGAACATTGTACCGTCATCAACGACGATCTGGTTCGCCGCATCAAAGCCCTCGGCGCGATCCCGACCCCGTTCTCCACCTACGTGTACTGGCATGGCGAGAAGATGCGGGAGTATGGCGCCGACCGGCTCGAGCGAATGTTCGCGCTCCGAACGTTCCTCGATGCCGGGATCCGGGCCACGTTCGCGTCCGATTATCCGCCCGGGCCGTTTGAACCGATGATGGGCCTCCAGTCCATGGTCACCCGGACCGACATGAAGGGTACGACCTGGGGCGGAAGCCAGCGGATCACCATCGACGAGGCGATTCGGGTAGCGACGCTACACGGCGCGTACGCCTCCTACGAAGAGCGTGACAAAGGATCGATCGAAGTCGGCAAACTTGCCGATCTGGTGGTCCTGGGAAGAGATCCCTATCGGGAACCGCCCGCGACCCTGGTGTCGATTCCGATCGAACGAACGATGGTTGGGGGCGGTTGGGTATACGAGTGTTGAAGCGGAGGAAGGAGGCCAGCCGCCCAGTGGAGAGCGACTGGCCCGGTGTGGAAGGTCGGTAGGTCAGCCCTGCTTGAGCTTGGCGATCGTTTCCTGATTGAGGCGACCGGTCGGCTTGAGGTTGTTCTGTTTCTGGTACTCGGTCAACGCGGCCTTGAGGTCCTTGTTGAGGCGGCCGCTCACGGCACCCTTGTAGAGCCCCTTGGCGGTCAGCGCCTTCTGGGCATCCTTGATCTGATCGACGGTGGCCGTCGTGCCGTCAGCGCGCCGCGGGGCAGCTGCGGTCGCCGGCTTCGGAGCAGCTGCTGCCGCAGCCGCCGCTGGGGCAACTTTCTTTTGCTCCGGCTTGGCCACCGCTACGGCCGCTTTGGGTTTTTCCTGAACCGGCGGCTTGGCCGGCGTCGCCTGGGCCAGCAGGCTCGACGCCGCCAGCACCGACAAGAATGAGCTCACGAAGATTTTTGCCACAGTTCCCTCCCCGATCAGTGTCTTGGACCATCGACTCCGAAGCACAGGAAGCAAGCCGGGGACCAGACGTACGATGCCGACGGCGAGGTCGGCATCTGATTGGGCCAGAATCACTTGGGTGAAGGGACCGGAATTCCGGTCTGGCGACCGGGACGCTGAACTGGACAGACTGTCCGGACAGTGCCGTCCGTTAGGCCAGACCGGCCGGCGGAGGACTCGCCGCGATCCGCCACCGCTGAAGCATTCTGGTGAGCGTCCGACGGGAGATCTTGAGGACCTGAGACGCCTGGTCACGATTGCCGGCGCAGGCGGCCAGCACGGCGAGCACGTGCTGCCGCTCGACTTGCGCGAGCGGAACCATCGGAACCGCCTGACCGCCGGCCGCGACAGTCTCCGATCCGGACTGATCGGCGGCTCGGAATTCCGCGCTCAGGTGCTCGGGCCCGATGACGTCCTGGGCCGCGAGCACCAGCGCCCGCTCGAGCACATTGAGCAACTGCCGCACGTTGCCGGGCCAGTCGAACTCGAGGAGCATCGCCTCGGCATCCTCGTCCAGAGCCACCGGACCCCGCCCGTGCTTGACCGCCAGGACCCTCAGGAAGTGATCGATCAGCAATGGGATGTCCTGCCGCCTCGCCCTGAGCGGAGGCAGGGTGATCGAAATGACGTTCAGCCGGTAATAGAGATCCTCGCGGAACCGGCCGAGGCGAACCAGCGCGGCCAGGTCCTGATGGGTGGCAGCGATCACCCGCACATCCACCGGAACCACCGTGTCGGATCCAACCGGCTGCACCTCGCGTTCCTGGAGCGTGCGGAGCAGCTTGGCCTGGAGCGCGGCCGAAATATCGCCAATTTCGTCGAGGAACACGGTTCCCCGGTCCGCCTCGCGGAACAGGCCTGGCCTGGCC
The DNA here is from genome assembly GCA_025350665.1 of Gemmatimonadota bacterium. Taxonomy (GTDB): domain Bacteria; phylum Gemmatimonadota; class Gemmatimonadetes; order Gemmatimonadales; family GWC2-71-9; genus SHZU01. Next base: position 68,174 of record JANXXJ010000131.1, read on the forward strand.
GTGACCGCCCCGGTGAATGCACCACGCACGTGGCCGAAGAGTTCGCTTTCGAGAATTCCTTCCGCCAGGGCCGAACAGTTCACTCCGACGAATCGGCCCCGGCTTCGCTCGGAAAAACGGTGCAGGGTTCGAGCGACCAGTTCCTTGCCGGTCCCCGTCTCGCCAAGGATGAGCACCGACGCCTGCGACGGCGCGACTCGCGCCACCGTCTTCATGACGTCGATGATCGCCGGACTGCGGCCGACGAGGAGGTCGGTTTCGGCCGGACCGACATCCGCTGATGGTTTGATCGGATCGGACGCCAGCCGACGACGCGACAGGGCCCGGGCGAGCATCTGGCGAAACTCGACCAGGTTGTACGGTTTGCTGATGAAGTCGTAGGCACCGGCCCGGATGGCCTCGCCCGCCGCCGCGGCCTCGCCGAACGCCGTCAGGACGATCACGATCGTGTCCGGCGAACGGTCCCGCACCACCCGCAGCAGGTCGAGGCCCGATGCTCCGGGCATTCGGAGATCGGTCAGCACGAGGTCGAAGGCACCGTGCTCCGCCATCTGTTTGAGGGCGTGAGGCACGGACGTCGCGGTCACCACCTGATACCGCTCGCGTTCGAGTACTTCAGCGAGCAGCGCGACCGCTGCTTCATCGTCATCGACCAGCAGAACCTGGGGGCGGCGATCGGTCATGCGGAAGCCCTCGGCGGTACGGCAGCCAGCAGGAGGCGCCAGGTGGTCCCGAGCTCGGTCGGCACGAGTTCCAGATCGCCCCCCATCGCCCGGGCGAGGCGTCGGCTGATCACCAGGCCAAGGCCCGTGCCGGCAACACCCTTGGTGCTGTTGAACGGCTGGAAGAGACCGGCCCGGGCATCGACCGAAAGGCCGGGCCCATTGTCGGCGATGTCGATCCAGCTGATTGCCTCCGACCGACCTACTGCCACGCGAACCATCCCGCCCCGCGGCATTGCCTCGGTCGCGTTCTTGAAGAGATTGACGAGGATCTGTTCCAGGATGCTCGTATCGCAGAGAGCGTGATGGGGAGACGCCCCGTTCGGAGTGTCCAGCCCGATCCCGACGTTCGCCTCGCGGAAAGTCGGCTCCATGAACGCCGCCACGCTCCGAACCTCGGCGGACAGGTCGGTCGGCTCGAGTTTGAGGTCCATCCACCGACCGCGAGCCTGATTGGCCCGGACAATGGCACTCAGGCGATCGACCTGCTTCAAGACCGCTTCGACCCGGTTGACGGACCCGGCGGTTGCGCCGACCGATGTCAGGTCTTCACGCAGCAACTGGAGGTGCCCGTTCACCGTGCTGAGGGGCGTCCCCACCTCGTGCGCGAACTCCGCGGCCGCCTGTTCGGCGAGGGCCAGGTGCTCGAGTCCCCGGGTTCGCTCCTCGAGCGCCATCTCCCGCTGCCGGGCTCGCAGCGTGTCCTCGAGTTCCTGATAGCGCTCAGCCACTCGCTGGAGCTCCGACGATCCGGTCGCCACGATAACCCGGGGAACCGGACCCAGGCCATGACGACGGGTTTCCTCCATCGCTGCCTCCAGGGCCTTCAGCGGATCGCCAACCCAGCGCCGCACCAGAATCCCGATACCGAGGGCGAGCGCGCCAGCGGCGAAGACCCCGAACAGGTACGCCCGCCGCCGCTCAGCCCGCGCTTGATTGTCCAGCGTTCGGGTCGACACGGAGATGCTCAGGATGGAATGGCTCCCGACCGGCGTGGCCACCCGCCAGCTCGGTATGGGATCATCGACGCGCCAGACCTCGGTCTGTTTGGTGAAGAAGGCCGTGCTGTCATGGAGGCCGGCCGTGAGAATGAGCGAATCACTGCTGGCGAGCCGAAGAAATTTACTCCCCGATCGGGAGAACAACGTGGCCGAGGTGGAGGTCAGGTGTCTGGTTGGCCAGGAGCCGAGCAGTTGCGCCGCGGTCGTTGGATCGGTCGGCGCTTCGGCGCGACCGAGGTACGCCCCCCAGGCCTCCGCCAATGCCTCCGACTCCAGGCGCAGGTCGTTGAGCCGCGAGGACCGGGTCCACCAGAGCGTCAGCTCGGTGGTGCCGAGCACCAGGACGATCGCCATCGCCGCCGCCAACGCCGCGAGCCGCTGCGCCAGGGTCACACTTTCCCACCCTTCGATGCCATCGAATCGAATCTAGTCCGTCCGACAGTCAATGGCATAAGTGGTGCCGCCATCAGAGGGTCAGGAACGACCCGGCTGACAGGTAAGTGGCCGACAGCAAACGACTTTAGATTTGGAACCGGACGCTCGCGGTCGCGACACAATGTCCGCGAAGGACAGGTTGTCGCCAAAGGGGGTACGATGAGATCCGGAATTCTTTTCGACTTTGGGGGAACGCTCGACGCCGACGGCATCCCGTGGGTGGAGCGCTTCTTCTCCCACTACCACTCCCTCGGCGGCCGCCTGGGCGAAATCCAGTTCCGATCCGTGTTTCAGGCCAGCGATCGCGCGCTGGATGCCGGGATCATCGGACCGCGCGACGGGTTTTTCGAAACGCTGGACCAGCAGACCCGACTGCTAGTCGGGCTCCTGCCGGATGGACGATTGGTCGACCGAACCGCGTGGACGAACCGGGTCCACCAGGACGCGCTGCAGGCCGTGCGTCGCAACGGTCCGGTGCTCGACGTGTTGAGCGACCGGTTTACCCTGGGCGTCGTTTCCAATTTCTTCGGGAACCTGCGCGCGGTGCTCGACGAGCTCGGACTCCTCGGCTACTTTCGCTGTGTCACCGACTCGGCCATCGTCGGATTCCAGAAGCCCGACGCGCGAGCCTTCGAACTCACCTGCGCCGGCGTCGGGCTTCCGCCAGTTGAGTGTATCATGGTAGGCGACAACCCATTCGCTGACATCCAGGGTGCAGGCGCGGTTGCCATGGAAACCTGCTGGCTGGCCCCAACCGACCGGTCAATGCCGGCGGGCGTCCGGCCCACTCTCCGCATTGCCCGCCTCGACGAACTCCTCGAGGTGCTGCCGTGAACCTGCTGGGCCTGGTCCTCGCCGGCGGCGAGGGCAGCCGACTCGCGAAGGAGGGCGTCGCGACGCCCAAGGCCTTCCTGCCCATCGGCGGACGGCCTCTGGCCCAGTGGGCGATCGACGGGGTTCGCCAGGCCGGCGCCACCGAGGTCATCGTCGCACTCCGAACCGCCGCCGCGGACTGGCTGCGCAATCAGGATCACACCCCGCTGTTCGGCGCGCAAACGATCACCTGCGCGACCCCGTCATCCCTCCACACGTTGGTCGAAGCGCTCCGCGGTTTGCCCCCGGGTCCGGTGCTCTGCGCCATGGTGGACACCCTGATCGGCGAGTCGGCCTGGATCGAGACCGGCCGTACGATGCGACTCGATCTGCACGACGGCGCCGACGGAGCCATTCTCACCACCGTCGCCGGGAACGACGAGAGCCCCCTGCATGTCGCCGTCGGACCGGATCGCCGGGTCACGGGATTTCCCGAGGATGGTCGGTTGGGCTCGGGGCAGATCACCGCGGGGGCCTATCTCCTGGGCAGCGCCGCCCGCCGGCATGCTGAGGTCGCCCTCGGCGCCGGAACGGTCCGGATGCGAGGGTTTCTTCGGTCACTGGTCGCGACCAATCACCGAATCACCGGCGTCCCTGTGCCCCTGGCCATCGACCTCGATCACGCGACCGACATCACCCGCGCCGAGGCGTGGGTCGCCGCCGGGCGCCCTTCACGCTGACGCCATGCCTCCCAAATCCGACCTGACCGCGATCTATCGGAGCCCGACCTATTCGCCGCTCCAGCACGCCTCGAACGACACCGCCATTCTCGACGCGACGGTGGCCCACTTCGTCGAGGCGGGCTGGGCCGTCCGGCGCCTCGGCGAAGATGACGTCGTCCGCCGGAAAGCGCCTGGAGCGCAGGTCTACCTGAACATGTGCCAGGGCCCCCTCGCCTCCGAATCCCTGCTTGCTCTCGAAGGCGCCGGCGCTCAGATCTTCAATCGGCCAAGCAGCGTCCTCTCTTGTCACCGCCACCGGTTGATCGGACTGCTTGCCCAGGCCGGAATCCCGGCGCCGCGGACCGAAGTCATCTCGACGGCCGACCAAAGCGCACTCGAGCGGAGTGCCGGCCTTCGCGGCGACCGCCTCTGGGTCAAGCGAGGCGACGTGCACGCCGAACGCCCGGAAGATGTCGTCCTGGTCGAACGGTCTTCCCTCGGGTCTGCCGTGGCGGCTTTCAGGAGCCGTGGGGTCGGCAGGGTGGCGATCCAGGAACACGTAGATGGCGTGGTCTACAAGTTCTATGGCCTCGGGGACGGATCGTTCTTCGAGGCGTTCCGCGCCGATACCAGGCAACCGGTTGAACCAGCCGTCAACCGGTGGCGTCTCGAGCGGCTGGCCCTCCAGGCCGCGTCCGCCCTGCAGCTCGACATCTTCGGAGGTGATTTTGTGGTCGGGAACGACGGCGATCCAATGATGATCGACCTGAACGACTGGCCCAGCTTTGCTCCGGTCCGCGCCTCCGCCGCCCACGCCATCGCCACTATGGTTCTCAATCTCGTTTCCCAAGGGATGACCGCATGACGACCCTCTCACCGACACCATTCACGCTGCCTGGACCTCGATCGGCAGAAATCTTCGACGCCGAGGCGGCGTACCTCGCCCCTGGAACCCAGTCGGTCGCGCTGTTTTCCCGAATCTCGTTCGATCGAGGCGAAGGCGCC
>JANXXJ010000144.1 GCA_025350665.1 Gemmatimonadota bacterium
CCACCTTCGCCGATGACGCAGGCGATGACGGCGGTCGGCAGCGAGGCCATCTCGATCAGATTGGTGGCAATCGCTTCGGCCTGGCCCCGTTCCTCGGCGCCGATGCCCGGAGACGCACCGGGCGTGTCGATCAGGGTGATCACCGGGGTGTGGAACCGGGCGGCCAGATGCATCAGGCGGAGCGCTTTCCGGTATCCTTCCGGATGCGGCATGCCGAAGTTGCGCTTGATGTTTTCACGGGTGTCGCGGCCCTTCTGATGGCCGATCACCATGACCGACTGCCCGGCAACGCGCGCCCATCCGCCGACGATGGCGAGGTCGTCGCGGAAGTTCCGGTCGCCGTGGAGCTCGACGAAATCGGTGAAGATCGAGTCGAGGTAATCGAGCGTGGTGGGGCGTTTGGAATGGCGAGCCACCAGGACCCGCTGCATCGGCGTCAGAGTCCGGTAGAGCTCGGTCCGGAGCGTCTCGAGCTTGCCCTGCAGCAAGGCGAGTTCCCGGTCGACATCGATGCCGCGCTCTTCCCCGACGCGCTTGAGCTCCTCGATCTGGCGGTCCAGTTCGAGGAGCGGTTTTTCGAAATCGAGCGTGTAGATCCCCATGATCGTCACCCGGCCTTTACCAGTCGGACTCGGTCGGCACCCAGCAGGACCCGGAGGGCCTGCACCAACTCTTCCTCGGGGCTCACCCGGAGCCGCCGTGATTTCATCCGGGCCGACTCGCCATTGCCGTCGGACCACTCAATATAGACCGGCGCCGGACCCGGATGTTGCGCACACAGGGCGGCGATCGCTTTCATGTCGTCGGCCACCGGCGGATCGGGCGCCAGCCAGCGGAGGGCCAAGGCCACCGCGCCGGTCTTGCGATAGTCGGCCAGCATCCGGGCCGATTCCACCACGAACGGGGCCCGGTCTTCGCCACGGTCCCGCTGGCTGTACCCGCCGGTCAGCAGCATACAGGCGTCTTCCACCAGCACCTGATTGAGCTGCGACCAGGCCTCGGGGAACACGATGGCCTCACCGGTCCCGTGGAAATCCTCGAGGGTCACGCGGGCGTACTCCTTGCCCGTCTTCTTCGAAATCTGGCGCTTCACCGAAGTCAGGACGGCGCCGATCGTGACCGGCTGCTCGCTCCAGGTGAACAGCGTGGCTGTGGTCCGGGTCCCGAACATTTCGACCTCGCTCCGATACGGGGAGAGCGGGTGGCCCGAAATGAAGAAGCCGAGGATCTCCTTTTCCCGGGCGAGCCGCTCGGCCTCGGTCCAGGCTGGGACCTCCGGGAGCCCGTCGCGGGTCGGTTTGGGCGACTCCGGAGCCTCGCCAAAGAGCGATCCCTGGCCGGCCTCCCGTTCCTGCTGGAGAAGTTGCGCTTCGCCGAGGGCGCTGTCGAGGGCCGCGATCAGCTGGTTCCGGTGTCCTTCCATCGAATCACAGGCGCCGGCCGCGACCAGGGACTCGATCACCCGCTTGTTGCACAGCCGGAGGTCGATTCGTGCAACCAGGTCCGCCAGGGTGGCAAACCGGCCCGCCGCCCGCGCACCGATGATCGATTCGATGGCCCCCCGGCCGACGTTCCGGACCGCGCCCAGGCCGAATCGGATCCGCTCGTCGCTCACCACCGTGAACTTGAACCCGGATTCGTTGACGTCGGGCGGCAGGACCTCGAGGCCCATTTCGCGGGCTTCGTTGATGTACTGGACCACCTTGTCGGTGTCGCCGATTTCCGATGACAGGAGTGCCGCCATGAATTCGGCCCGGTAATGGGTCTTGAGCCAGGCCGTCTGATACGACAGGACCGAATAGGCCACCGAGTGGGATTTGTTGAAGCCGTACCGGCCGAAGGTTTCGATCTGGCCGGCCAACTCGTCCATCAGCTTCTTGGGGTGGCCCAGCCCAATGCCCCGCTCAACGAACTTGGTCAGCTCCTTCTTGATCAGCTCGGCGTCCTTTTTGCCGACCGCCTTCCGGAGCACGTCGGCTTCGGCGAGCGAAAAACCCGCCAGCACGTTGGCGATCCGCATCACCTGTTCCTGGTAGGTGATGACGCCGTAGGTCGGCTCGAGCACGTCCTTGAGTGACGGGTGCGGATAGGTGACCGGCTCCTGCCCCAGTTTCCGTTTGATGAACACGAGGTGCATCCCCGTGTCGAGCGGCCCCGGGCGGAGGAGGGCGTTGGACGCGACCAGGTCGTCAAACCGGTCACAGCGCATCTGGCGAAGGGTCTCCGTCGCCAGGGGTGATTCGAACTGGAAAACGCCACCGGTCCGGCCCTGACGGAGCAGCGCGTACACCGCCGGGTCGTCGAGCGTGAGTCCGGCTACGTCCAGCGTGATGCCGCGGCGTTCCCGTACCATCTTGACCGCGTCGTGGATCACCGTCAGGGTCTTCAAGCCCAGGAGATCCATCTTGAGCATCCCGACCTTCTCGAGCGCCACCATGTCGTACTGGGTGATGATCGAGTGTTCGCCGTCGGCGTTCTGGCCCGCGCCCTTGGTCGGGGCGGTGCAGACCGGGACATAGTTCGGCAGCGGCCCCGGGGCGATCACCACACCGGCGGCGTGCACGGACATGTGGCGCGAGATCCCCTCGATCCGTCCCGCAAGGTCGGCCATCCGCTCATACAGGGGCGATGCCTTCACCAGGTCACGGAGTTCCGTAACCTTCTTGATGGCCTCCGGAATCGTGAGGCTGTAGGCCGGCCCCGACGGGATCAGCTTGGTGATGCGGTCGGCTTCGCCCGGGGGGATTTTGAGCACCCGGGCCACGTCCTTGACCGCAGCCCGGGCCTTCATCGTTCCAAAGGTGACGATCTGCCCGACGCTGTCGCGGCCGTACCGTTCCCGGACGTATTCGATCACCTCGCTGCGGCGTTCGAAGCAGAAGTCGACATCGATGTCGGGCATCGAAACGCGTTCCGGATTGAGGAACCGTTCGAACAGGAGGTCGAACTTGAGCGGGTCGACGTCGGTGATGCCCAGCCCGTAGGCGACCAGCGAACCCGCCGCCGAGCCTCGGCCCGGTCCGACCGGAATGCCGCGGTCCCGGGCGGCCTGGATGAAATCCTGGACGATCAGGAAGTATCCGGCGTAGCCTGCCTTGATGATGACGCCGAGCTCGTAGTGCAGCCGCTCCGCGACCTCAGCCGGCAACGGATCGCCATACCGGTTGATCGCGCCCTTCGTGGCGAGATCAGTCAGGAGGTCGTCGTCGCTCTTGAACTCGGCGGGCCGCGGGAAGCTCGGAACGAAATAGCGCTTCTCGAAATCGAACTCGCAGAGATTGGCGACCTTGACGGTATTGTCGATGGCGTCGGGGTAGGCGGCGAAGAGCTTCCGCATTTCCGCTTCGCTCTTGACGTACGACTCCTCACCGGTAAAGCGGAACCGCTTGGGGTCGTCGAGATCGGCGCCGGTGCCGATGGCCAGCAGGACGTCGTGGGCTTCGGCGTCCTCGCGCTTGAGGTAGTGGGCGTCATTGGTGGCGACGACCGGCAGTCCCAGGTCCCGGGACAGCTCGATCATGCCCTCGAGGACGAGCTTCTCCTCCCCGATACCGTGGTCCTGGATCTCGAGCCAGAAGCCGTCGGGCCCGAACAGCCTGGCGAACCACTGGGCTGATCGTTTGGCCTCCTCGTACCGCTGTTGGCGGAGGCCGTAGGCCACTTCGCCCGAAAGGCAGGCGGCGAGGCAGATCACCCCCTCGGCGTGCTGGGCCAGGACCTCCTTGTCGATCCGCGGGCGGCGGTAGAATCCTTCGGTATAGCCGATCGACGTCAGTTTGATGAGGTTCTGGTACCCGATCTTGTTGCGGGCCAGCAGAACGAGGTGGCTGTAGTGGGCCGGCGCGTCGGCCGGCTTCTGAGAGGAGCGGCGGTCGCCGAAGGCAAGGTACGCCTCGAACCCGAGGATCGGCCGGATCTTCTTGGCCTTGGCGGCCTCGTAGAAGTGCCAGGCGCCATGCATGTTACCGTGGTCCGTGAGGCCGGCGCTGTCCATGCCGAGTTGCTTGACGTAGTCGATCAGCTCGGGGATCTGGTTGGCGCCGTCGAGCAGCGAGTATTCACTGTGGGTGTGGAGGTGCGCAAAGCCCATGGCAGGAACTCCGTCCGGCGGCCAGCGAGCCACCAGTCTCTCAAGCAGATACCGCTGATCTCAAGCTCCGGACGCGGAACCGATCAGGGGGGCCTAGTCGTGACGTGTCGCCCATCGGAAGCCTCGACGGGAGGCGGCCGACCCGCCGATATTGCCAACGGCGCGTGCCGGTCTGGGCGGAAGAAGCTATTCCGCCGGGCCGTCAATGTCAAAAAGCATTTATTCGCAATGACTTACGGCGCTTCGGATCGGTTGTGGCCGAGCCTCGGTTCCCCTCTGGAGGTTTTGATGCGGCGTCTTCGACTGGCGGCGGAGCTTGGTTTGGTGATGGGGGCGGCGGGGTGCAGCAGCAACGGGATCGTGTCGCCGCCACCTCCGCCGCCCCCGCCGCCGCCCGCCGCGGCAAGCTGTTCATCCGTGGCCGCTCTTCAGCTGAGCGTGGGCGAGCATCAGGTGATCGATCCGGCGTCGACCGGCGGCTGTGTTCGGGTTCCGGCGGCGGGCGCGTCCGGGGCGGAGTACGTCGTGGTGGTGACCTCGACTACCGGGGTGAGGAGCCAGGCCGGCGTGAGCGGCTCGTATTATGTCCGTACCAGCAACCCGACGTCGAGCATCGTTGCCGGTGGGGCGCCCGCTGCAGGCCCGACATTGGCGCCGGCGACGGGTATTGGCGGGCTGGGATTCCCGGTCGCGCCCCGACTCGGTCAGGGACCGGCCTCGACGGCATTTCACGACATGCTTCGCCGGCGTGAGGCCGCGTTGGCGGCAGATCCGACGAACCGCGCGGCCCCGTCGGCGGGTCCGGCGCGGGCACCGGCGGCCGGCCCGCCCTCGGTCGGCGACGTCCGAACGTTCAAGGCGTGCAAGGAAATTACCTGCAGCCAATTCGACAGTGTCGTGGCGACCGCCAGGTTCGTCGGCACCAAGGCCGCGATCTACATGGACAACACGGTGCCGACCGCCGATACACTGCAGGACGCGGACTATCAGAACCTCGGCCAGGCGTTCGATACCTATCACTATCCGATCGACCTGGCCGCATTTGGCGCCGAGTCGGATCTGGACCAGAATGGCCGGATCGTCATCCTGATGACGGACGCGGTCAACAATCTCACGCCGGACTGCACCAACGGCCGGGTCCTCGGATACTTCTTCGGCCTCGACCTGATCACGACGGGGAGCCAGGCCGCCAACTCGAACAAGGGCGAGGTGTTCTATACCTTCGTCCCGTCCGGATCGACCGCCAAGTGCAGCGCGGTGAGCCGGAGCCAGGCCCTGGGCGTCATCAAGCCGACGTTGATCCACGAACTCCAGCACATGATCAGCTGGAACCAGCGTGTGATCGTTCGCGGCGGGCAGGCTGAGGAAACCTGGCTGAACGAGGCGATGTCTCATTTCGCCGAGGAATTGGGCGGCCGGCTGATCCCGAACACGGAATGCGTCGGGTTCAATTCCTGCCGGAGCCAGTACATCTCGGGGGACATTATCAACACCCACGACTACCTCGCGGACACCGAGAGTCAGTTTCTGGTCTATCCGATCAGCTCGAATGGCACGCTGGAGGAGCGGGGGGCGAGCTGGAACTTCCTGCGCTGGACGATCGACCAGTTCGCGACCGATACCATCATCGGCAGCGATCTGACCAAGAATCTCGTCACCGGTCCGGGCGGGGCCGCCACGTTCGCCTCCCTCACGGGGGTCCCGTTCTCGCAACTGGTAACGGAGTGGCTGCTGGCGACTTACCTCGACGACAAAGCCGGCTTTGTACCAATCAGCGACCGGCTTCGGTTCAAGAGTTGGGGTCTTCGGGCGATTTACGAGAACCCTCTGAATGCCCAAATCTTTCCGGATGGTTTCCCGCTCAAGCCTGACTCGACCAGTGGGACCTATACTCATTCCGGCACGCTTCGCGGCGGCAGCGGCCGCCACTTCAGGCTGATCCAGGCAGCGAACGGCCCCGGGATCGACTTTCAGGTCCTCAAGGACTCGGCCGGCAATGGTCTCGATCCCGTGCTCGTGCCGCGGATCGGGATCGCGCGGGTCCGATAGCCGCCGCCACATTCACGGCTTGAGGGCTACGCCGGAACCGGTGAGATTCCGGGCCTCATGCCGCGGCTCCGTCTCTTCGCACTGATCGTCATCGGGCTCGGGTCCGGCGCACGCTCCTTGTCCGCCCAGCTCCGTCCGGTGCCTTCGGTGCTGTCCTACCCGGCGAGCGTCCGGACAGCGGGCCTGGCCGGGGCGGGGGTCGCCATGACGGGTTACGCCGGCTCCGTCTTCAACAACCCCTCGGGTCTGGCTCCGATTCGCAGCCTTAGCCTCGAAGCCTCTGTTGCGCCGCTCCCGGACCGCTCGACCTACCTCATGGGCGCGGCGGCGGTCCGGGTCGGCCACTACAACGTGGGCGGCGGGTACCAGTATCTCCGGTTTCCCAAGGGGGGCCCGGTGTACGACAATTTCTCCTGGGTCGGGGCCGGCATGTATCGGAAGGGCGGGATCGCGCTGGGGACCAGCGCCAAGTACGTCTCGGTGGAGGACTCGTCGGGCGTGATCACCCGGTCCGCCACGACTGACGTCGGCGTCACGGTCGCCATGTTCGATATCGCGGCCCTGGCGCTCGCGGTGCACAACCTCGGCGACTGGGCGGTGTCCAACGGCGGCCTGACGCTGCCGATGTCCTGGCACCTTGGCTTCAGCTTCAATCTCCTCGATACCTATTCGAACGGGCGGCTGCTGGCCACCGTGGAAACCGTGTGGACCGAGGGACAGCGGCGGCGGACGGTGGTGGGACTCGAAGCTGGCGCGGTCTTCGCCGGGGTCGGCCTCGTGGGGCGAATCGGGCACGGGGACCAGCCGGGCGATGTCTCCGGTACCCTCTCCCGGACATCCTACGGGGGCAGTCTGGTTCTTGGGCGGGCGCGGGTCGACTATGCCTACCAGAAACAGACTCCATTCGGGCGACAGGTGCATCTGGTGGGAGTTCGCTGGACCCCGTGAGAGCGAAACGGATCCGCATGGGCATTCTGATCGTGGCGCTGGCGCTGTTCTTCGGGTACGGAACCGCGTACCTCGCCAGCGACGACATTCGCTATCTGACCCGGGCGGGGATCGAGCAAACCCGGATTCTCGAGCGCCGCCGGCCGTTGGAGCAACTGGTCAACGACAGCTCGTTGCCGGCGATCGATCGCGGCTACATCCGGCTGGTCCTGCAGGTGCGCCAGCGCGCGGCCGACCTCGGACTCGAGGCGAAGGAGACCTACACCACCTACACGGACGTGGGTCGGGACACGCTGCTGCTGAGCCTCACGGGCTCCAAGCGGGACTGCATTTGCCCGGTCACCTGGAAGTACCCGATCGTCGGACGGGTGCCGTACAAGGGCTTCTTCGACGCCTCGATGGGCCGCCGGGAGGCGGGCAAGCTCGCCGCCAAGGGCTTCGATGTCTGGCTCCGTCCGGCGGCGGCCTATTCGACGCTCGGCTGGTTCAACGATCCGCTGCTGTCGACCGCGATGGTCCGGGATTCGGTCGAGCTCGCGGCGCTCGTATTCCACGAGATCGCCCACAACACGCTCTACGTGAAGAGCGCCACGCCGTTCAACGAGAGTTTTGCGCAGCTGGTAGGGTACCGGGCCACGGAAGCGTTCTACCGGTCGCGAGATGACACCGTGCTGGCCAACCGGGCCCGCGATCGCTGGCAGGACGAGATCGTGCTGGCGGGCTACTACAAGCGGCTGATCGACACGCTGACCACGTTCTACCGCACCCAACCGACAGCCGACGCGCTCGAAGCCGGCCGGCGGGAGATCGGCCAGTGGTCCAAGGCGGAACTCGAGGGACCGGTTGGACGCCTGCTCCGGACCTACCGGGTCGCGCGGCTGGCCGAACGTCCGATCAACAACGCCCAACTGGTGGGGGTGCTGTTGTATCGGACTCATCTGGACTGGTTCGATCGATACTTCCTGGCTCAGGACGGGGACATCAAGCGAGCGGTGGCGTCGCTGAGAACCCTGATGGCAGGCAGCGAAGGCGATTCGGCCTTTGCGCGGCTGGACCGCGCCATTGGCGGGTTTCGCTAGGACGAAGCGTTCGCCCACCAGCGGCGGAGGCTCTCGACCTCCTGGACTGCGCCGAGCTTCTCGAAGATCCTGGTGGCGATGATCACGTCGCCCTCGGCGAGGGTCATGTCGCCCCGATGGCAGGAGAGTTCCGCTCGGGCCCGACGGGTCTCGGCTTCGACCAGCGGCGCTTCATGGGTGGTGACCAGATCGAGCGCTCGCCCGATCAGACGCCCGGCCTGATCCAGGTTCCCGAGGGCCAGCTCCGCCAGGCCAGCGACTCGGCGCGCATCGGCCTCGCTGACGGGGTCGGGGAGGGTCGCAAATTCGCTGGCGGCCCGTTTCGCCTCGGCGCCCGCAATCTCCGGTTCCCCACGCCGCAGGTTGACCTCGGCCCGGCCCGCCCGCGCCATCGCGGCCAGTCGGCCGTTCCCCACATCCATTCCGTAGGCGATCGCCCGTCGTTCGTGGCGCTCGGCTTCGTCGTACTGGCCGAGGTCGCGCAGCGTGATGGCGATGTTGTGGGCCGTCTCACCCAGGCCGAGGGTATATCCGACCCGCTGGAAGCCCGGCGCGGCAACCCGGTATAAGGCGAGCGCGGCGTCGTGGCGGCCCTGCAGGTTGGCGATCTGGCCGAGATTGTTGGTCGCCTTGGCCGCGGTCAGATAGTCCCCGGTTCGGGTGGCCTCGCCAAGGACTCGCTCGAACGCGGCTTCAGCCTCAGGCAACTCCCCCAGTTCGAGGTGGGCGGCGCCCAGCATGTTGGTGGCTCGCCGGAGGACCCCGTCGAGATGCCGGCGGGTGGCCTCGGGGATCACCCACTGAAGGCGGATCTTGGCGCGGACGGTGTCGCCTTGCCGGAGCTCCGCTTCGCTCACCAGCAGGCCGGCTTCGACGGCGCCGCCTAACGCCGGGTGGTCGGCCATGGCCCGGACGCCGGACCAGTCGTTGCGACTGGCCCGGGCCCTGAGGTCCGCGAGGACCCCATCGTCCAGGGGAAAGTCGGCCATCGGCCCTAGTACGACACCGCGTATCGGGTAAAGCCGGTCAGGTTGGCGGTGTAGGAATCCGCCGACAGGCTCACGGTCGTCGGCACGACGAACCACGGCAGCGTCGGATCTTCCTGCCCCCGGATCCGAGCCGCCTGGAATACGGCCTGGTCGAGGGTGTTGATCACGCCATCGCCGTTCACGTCATGGTCGGCCTCGGTCAGCTTGAAGGCGAGCACGGCGGGACGGGACGGATCGAACTGGAGGCCGGACGGCTGGAACTCCACGATCATGTTGAGGGTATCCACCACGGTCATGGTAATGAGTACCGAATCGCCGTTGGCGATCGTCGTTCCGTCGGGCCGGGCGAGGAGCGACCGTTTGTCCACCCGGAAGCGGACGAATTCAGTCGAATCGCGTCCCCTGGCGCCCGGGCGCTTGTGGTACCAGATCGAAGCGGCCCGATCGACACCTTTCACCGCCCAGAAGCTCACCACGGGGTTGGCGAACACCGCGCCGGTGATCGCCGGGTGAAAGAAGTTCGGGTCCTCGGCCCCGTTGGAGAATGCGGGCGTGGCCGGCGTCGGGGCGGCGGCGCTCGGCGCGTTCACGCTGTCGGCCGCGCTGCAGGCCGCCAATCCGACCAGTCCGGCGGCGAGCAACAGGTTCAGGAATTTCATTCGGCAATCTCCTCATCTTCCAGGTCGGAATGATTGGTATCCAGCAATCGCAACAGCCGGGTTCTCGAAATCGCGAGGCGACGGGCCGCCGCGCTCTTGTTGCCGTGATAGCGCTCCACCATGGCCAGCGCGGCACGTCGGGTGATCTCACGCATGGTGGCGGGGAACGGTACGTCGCCAGTCGTCGCCAGATCGGCCGGGCTCCGGAACAACAGCGAGCCGCCGTCGATCTCTCCGGTCGTGTGCATCAACAGGGTCCGCTCGATCACGTTGCGCAGTTCGCGTACGTTGCCGGCCCACGGGTGGGCCTTGAGCCTGGTCTCCGCGCCGCGGGACAGCGCCGGTTGCGGCATCCCGTAGTTGTGGGCGAACCGCTCGAGGAAATGGTTCGCGAGCAGCACGACGTCGTCCCCCCGGGTCCGGAGCGGCGGCAGCAACAGCGGCAGGACATTGAGGCGGTAGTAGAGGTCCTCGCGAAACTCGCCCCGGCGAACGGCTTCCGGCAGGTTGACGTGGGTCGCGGCAACGACCCGAACGTCGATTGGCATCGACCGCATGCCGCCCACCCTGCGGATAAGCCGTTGCTCGAGCGCGCGGAGCAGTTTGCCCTGCAGCTGAAGGGGCATGTGGCCGATCTCGTCGAGGAAGATCGTGCCGCCGTTCGCCACCTCGAACAGGCCGGGCTTGGCGGAAGTGGCGCCGGTGAAGGAGCCCTTTTCGTGGCCGAAGAGTTCGCTCTCGAGCAGGTTCTCCGGAATCGCGGCACAATTGACGTCGATGAACGGAGCGTCGCGACGGGGACCGTTGTAGTGGATGGCCCGGGCCAGCAGCTCCTTTCCGGTTCCGGTCTCTCCGGTAATCAGGACCGTGACGGTGGCCCGGGGGATGACACGAGTGGCCACGGCCAGGGCCTGCCTCAGGGCCGCGCTGGTGCCGATCATTCCCTCGAACCGGTATTTCGCTTCCTCGGCCGCGGTGAAGGCACGCTGGGCCAGCGCCCGGTGGCTGTTGGCGACTTGCTCCTCAAGCCAGGCCCGGAGCAGGGGCAAGTCGGCGGGTAATGCGAAATAATCGCTGACGCCCGATCGGATCAGGTGCATGGCGGTGCGGTGATGGGAATCCGCACCGACCGCGACGATCGGTCCGCGCCCGTCCAGGCCCAGGTCGATCATGGCCGCGGCGAACCGATTCTCCATGCCGCCGACGGACGCGACCTTGAGACCGGGACGGGCCAGCCACTGGTTCGGGTCCTGGATCCGCTCCATAGCGAACCCGAAATCCGCGGCCAGAGGTCCCCACAAGATCGCGAAGGAGTCACTGGCATCGTACAACGCCATTGAAGGCGCTGTCCTCGACTGGGCATGGGCGGTCGCGGTCACGCAGTCGGAACCAGCAAGCCACGAGCCGGTGGACTGTGGCGTGCCGGAGGTCGCTAACGCATTGCCGACATGTTTGTTAGGAAGGCGGTTCAGGGCAGGTCCGGCGCCCTGAACCATAACGATTCATGCTAGGTCGTATCGAATCGATACACCAGCTGAAACGATCAGACGCCGACCGGGCTCGCGCGTCCGGTTGCGGCCGGCTCGGCTGGCGCCAGGGCCCTGGTCACCTCGGTCCGGAACCGGGCCACGTTCGCGAGCTTCACGTGATCGTAGCCGCGGATCAGATCCGGGAGCCGCGCCACCTTGACCGCTCGGCCGATCGTCGCCGCGGAGAGACCGTCCAGTTCGTTCTCGATCAGCCCGCGATACTCCCCAATCAACGCCCGCTCGGTACGGCGGACTTCGTCGCGCCCGAAGACGTCGAACGCGGTGCCACGGACCCGCTTCATGGCGCGGAGGAGGCGGAACGCCGGGTCGAACCAACGGCCGAGCGAGATCTTCCGCTTGAGGCCGAAGGCCCGGAGCATCGGTGGGTAGAGCCGATAGCTCATGCGGGCTCCCGCCCCGAACGTGTCTTCCACCGCGGCCGGGAAACCGGGATCGAGCGCCAGGCGCGCCACTTCGTATTCATCCTTGTACGCCATCAGCTTGTAGAGGTACCGCGCCACCGACTCGGCCAAGGCGCTGCCGAGGCCGGCTTCGCGCTCCCGCCGAGCCACCCGCGCCACGAAATCGGCGTAGGTCCGGGCATAGGCGGCGTTCTGGTAGGCCACGAGATCAGCCGTTCGGAGGGCTACCAACCGGGCCAGCTCTCCGGTGGCCCCGATGCCGGCGATCATGGCTGACACCGCGGCGTCGGGTGTCGCAGCGGTCGGCGCCTGGTCGCCGATCTCGAGGCGGCCTAACGATCCGATCCAGGCCGGGTCGGCCACGAGCTTCCGGCCGGCCCTGAACGCCTGGATGTTGGCCTCCGCGCCGGAGCCGTTCAGGCGAATAGCTTGTTCGACGGACTCGGCTGCGACCGGGATCAGCCCTTTCTGGAAAGTGGCGCCGACCACGATCAAGTTGGCCGGCAGGTGAGACCCGAACAGGAACTCCGAGAGCGCTTCGGCGTCGAGATAGAGATTGTCACGAGCCCGGGTCACCGAATCGATCCGGGCGTGGAGACTTGAGTCGGCGGGGAAATCGATGGCCGTGTTGCGAACCATGAGGCCGGTGGGAACGTGGCTCGATGACACCACCGCCACGGTCCGGTCGGGCCGGGCCCGGGTCAAGTGGCGGGCATCCGCCGCCGTGAGCACGTCGAATCCGATGTAGACGTCGGCTTCGCCGAGACCGACCTTGTTGGACGCGTCGGTCGGCCGGGCGAAGATCTTGAGATGAGAGACGACGGCCCCGCCCTTCTGGCTCAAGCCCGTCTGGTCGAGGCACCGTACGGCCTTACCCTCGAGTGCCGCGGCGGTGCCGAGGATTTGATTGACCGTGACCACCCCGGTTCCACCGATTCCCATGCAGTACAGGTTGGCGGCGTCCGTCAATTGCCGGGGCGGCTCGGGCAGGTCATCGCTGAGGGTGACCCCGACACCGGCCGGCTTCCGTTCCGGTTGGGCCGTGGGCACGACGCTCACGAACGCGGGGCAGTGTCCCTCGAGGCACGAGTAGTCGGTGTTGCACGACGACTGATGGATCCGGGTCTTCCGGCCGAACTCGGTCTCGACCGGCGCCACACTCAGACAGTTCGACTTGACCCCGCAGTCGCCACAACCCTCGCAGATCCGTTCGTTGATGAAGACTCGCATCGGGCGTACGGGTGCCAGGCCGCGCTTCCGCTTCCGACGGAGATCGGCGGCACAATGCTGGTCGTAGATCAGGACCGTGACGCCGGCGATATCCCGGAGCAGCTTCTGCGCTTCGTCAAGTCGCTCTCGCTCCCAACACTCGGCGCCGGGGGCCAGCTGCACGCCCCGATATCGGTTGGTCTCGTCGGTGAGCACCAGAATCCTCTTGACACCTTCAGCGGCCAGCTCACGGGTCAACTCGGGAACCGGCAGTACGCCGTCCACGACCTGGCCGCCGGTCATCGCGACGGCGCCGTTGTAGAGAATCTTGTAGGTAAGCGACGCCCCCGAGGCGACGGCCTGGCGGATCGCGAGTGTCCCGGAATGGAAGAGGGTGCCATCGCCCAGGTTCTGGAAGATGTGGGGCGTCTCGGTAAAGAACGACGCCCCGACCCACTGGGCGCCCTCGGCGCCCATCTGGGTGAATCCGGCACCGATCCGGTCCATCGTCACGGCCATGCCGTGGCAGCCGATCCCCGCCGCCGCGATCGACCCGTCCGGCACCACGGTGGAGCGATTGTGGGGGCAGCCCGAACAGAAATAGGGGAGACGCTGGGCCTGGAGGCCGAGGGGCTGAACCGAGGCCGGCGTGGCGGGGGCGAGCCTGGCCGCCGCCGTCGCGGCGACTGCGGGCGGCAGGCGTGAACCGAAACGGGCCAGAATGATCCCGGCGATCATGTCGGCATCGAGCTCACCGTGGCCGGGCACCAGAGGGCGGCCCGACTCGTCGAATTTGCCGGCGATCCGGGGCCGTTCCACCAGGTTGTAGAGGACGTCGCGGAGTTGCATCTCGAGGAAGGAGCGTTTCTCCTCCACGACCATGATCTGCTCGAGACCCAGGGCGAAGGTCCGGACGATCTCCGGCTCCATCGGATAGAGCATGCCGATCTTGAGCAGCCGGATGCCGGCGGCTTCGAGGTCCGCGTCGGAGAACCCCAGCCGGGCCAGGGCTTCCCGCACGTCGAAATAGGTCTTGCCCGCGGACGCGATGCCGAGCCAGGCCCCGGGCGAGGCAACGGTGATTCGATTGAGGCCGTTGGCGGCGGCGAACCGGCGCGCGGCCTCGAGCTTGCCCTCCCAGAGATCCTGCTCGAGCTGCAGGTTGTAGGGGGCGAGCAGGGTGTGACTCTGGGTCGGTTGCCAGGGCTTGCCACGGAACACGAATTCGGGCCGAATCCAGCGATGGCGATCCAGCGAGACGACGGCCGTGCCGAATTCGTCGGCCACGTTGGTGGTGATCTTGAACCCGACCCAGAGTCCGGAATAGCGGGAGAGTGCCAGGCCCGCGCTGCCCAGGTCGATCACTTCCTGGACGTCGCCGGGGAAGAGGACCGGCATCTGGGCGTCGAACAGGGCGATCTCGGACGCCGATGGCACGGTGGATGACTTGGATGCCGGATCGTCGCCGGCGATGGCGAGGACGCCGCCGTTCCGCCCGACGCCGGTCAGGTTGGCGTGCCTGAACGCATCGCCGGAGCGATCGACGCCGGGCCCCTTGCCGTACCAGATGCCGAGGACACCGTCGTATCTGGGCCTGGGGAAGAGATTGGCGAGCTGCGAGCCGAACACGGCCGTGGCGCCGAGATCCTCGTTCACCCCTGGCATGAACGTGACCTGGTGATTCCGGAGAATCGTGCGGTTGGCCTGGAGGAGGAAGTCGTAACCGCCGAGGGGCGAGCCGCGGTACCCTGAGATCAGGGTTGCGGTATTGAGTCCGTTGCGGCGGTCGGCCTTGTGCTGGTCGATCGGGATCCGGACCAGAGCCTGGACCCCGGAGAGGGCGATGGGGCCCTCGTCCCGGAGGTATTTGTCGTCGAGCGCGAAGTCAGCCATGGCTCCGAATTTATCGTGTCATGGCCTTGAGCGCCTGTTTGTCGACCTTGCCGATCGGCAACAGGGGCAATTCGGCCGCGATCGTGAATTGTTTGGGCACCTTGTAGTTGGCCAGCCCGGCGCGGCAATGGCGCTCGAGGTCGGCGGCCACGGGGGTCCGGCCGGGGTGGGCCATAATGAAGGCGTGTCCCACCTCCTGGTAGAGCGGATCGGCGACGCCGATGACCGCAGCCATCGCCACGTCGGGATGGGTCTCCAGCACCTGCTCGATCTCCCTCGGGTAGACGTTGTAGCCGCCCGACTTGAACATCTCCTTCAATCGCCCGATCAGTTTGTAAGCGCCGTCGGGCCGGAGGACGGCCAGGTCCCCCGTCTTGAGCCAGCCGTCGGGCGTGAACAGTTCCTGGGTGGCTTCGGGCCGGTTCCAGTAGCCGCGGGTGACAAAGTCGCCCTGGACCTGAATCTCGCCTGGGGTCCCGGCCTCGATCGATTCTCCCTCCGGCCCGGCGATTCGGAGCGAGTAGTCAGGCACCGGCCAACCGACCGAGTCAGCCAGCACGTCGATGTCGTTGCTGTCGAACGTGAAGGTCACCGATCCGACTGTCTCCGTCATCCCATAGGCGTTGGCGACCTCGGGGCAGCGGGCGCGGAGGCGTTCGATCAAGTCGACCGGCGCCGCCGCGCCTTCCCAAATAGTGAGCTGGACGGTGCTGAAGTCGGTCGAGGCGAAGGTCGGGTGGTTCACCACCAGCTGGAGCGCCGTCGGCACGTGGCCGAAGAAGCTGATCCGCTCGCGCGGGATCGCGGCCAGCATCTCGGCCGGGTCGAACCGTTCCTGGAACACGAGCGTTCCGCCGGCCACCAGGCTGTCGCAGGTGATGTCGCCCACGCAGCCGATGTGATTGATCGGCAGGTTGTTCAAGGCGCGAATCGGTGCCACCGGCCAGATGGCATACTGCACCCGGGCGACGTGGACGAGGCTGTGGTGATCGATCATGGCGCCCTTGGGTCGCCCGGTTGTGCCGCTGGTGTAGACGATCAGGCAAGGGTGGCGAGACGTGACCGTGGCGCAGCGGGCGTCGAGGTCGATGCCCGCGCCCGCCGCGATGAAGGCGTCCCACGTCTGACTTCGGTCCAGCGGTACCGGCCCGTCGAGCTCGACGAAACGCCCGACGCTCGGGCCATGGTCGGCGAGGTGCGCGAGCTCGGCCTGATAGGCCCGTTCGTCGATCCGGCTCCGGGTGAAGATCAGTGCGGGCGTGGCGTCGTTGACGACAAAGTCGAGTTCGCGGATCTGGTAACGGGGGTTCAATCCCAGCCAGATCGCCCCGACCGACGCGGCCGCGAGGAACGTGACATAGAAGTCCGGATGGGGCGGTGACAGGGTGGCGACGCGGTCGCCGGGCTCGATCCCGGCGGCGATCAGCCCTCGTGCGCAGGCGTCGACCCGGTCGGCCAGCTCAGCGAAGTGCCAGCGGCTGGCTCCAAAGATCATCGCTTCGCGGTCGGGAGCGTGCTCCGCCCAATAGTGCGGGTAGTCGCTGATCCGGGCCAGGCGCGGTGGCCGGCTGGCCTCGGGGAGAGGCCTGTGGGGCCGGCGGAACGGAGACCCGGCGGTCATGGCTGATGTCGGGATTCGATCCGGCGGTGCCCCACGCCACTGACCCAGAGGCCGAGCCACTCGGCGACGAGCGCGGGCCGTTCGGCGCCCTCGATCTCGACGGTGACGCCGTACTTCGAGCGGATCTCGCCGGGGCGAACCTCGGCCCAGGCCTGCAGCGTAAAGTGGGCCCGGATCCGGCTGCCCACGGGCACGGGAGCGATCAGCCGGAGCCGGTCGAATCCATAGTTCAGCGCATAACCTCCGTCATCGGCACCGGTCGTGTTGACCCAGCCGAGCGCCTGATGGCTGAAATAGGTGAGCAGCGACGTGGTGAGAAAGCCGAAGGCGATCGTCGTGGTGAACGGGCTCTTGGCCCGGCACCACTCGGGATCGACGTGCATCGGGTCCGGGTCGAGAGTCGCGGCGGCGAACCGGTCGATCATGGCCTGGTCGATCGTGAGCCAGGCTGAGGTGCCGAGCGGCTGGCCGATCTTGTGGGCCATCGCCTGGAGGGCGGGTTGGGTCATGGGCTGGTCTGACGGAGTCGGAATTAATATAACGCCTGTTGTTTTTGATGGACCAGTCGGGGGATCCGGTAACGGATTCGTAGCGAAAGCCCGCGGCTGATGCTATGATCGGGACCAACCTCTTCACCGT
Source organism: Gemmatimonadota bacterium (assembly GCA_025350665.1). Classification (GTDB taxonomy): domain Bacteria; phylum Gemmatimonadota; class Gemmatimonadetes; order Gemmatimonadales; family GWC2-71-9; genus SHZU01. The sequence goes on from JANXXJ010000144.1 coordinate 17,128, forward strand.
AGACCCATGGACCAGAATTTTGTTTCCCGCGAACGTGACCGGCTTCTCAAGGAGCTGGGTGATTTCCTGGCGATCCCGAGTATCAGTGCGCTGCCCGACCATGCGCCCGACTGCCGGAAGGCGGCCGGCTGGGTGATGGACCAGTGTCGTCAGCTGGGCCTCCCGGTCGTGGAGCTGATCGAGGGGAACGGGCACCCTGTGGTCTGGGCCGAAAGCCCCCCTGTCGCCGGCGCACCGACCCTGCTGATCTACGGCCACTACGACGTTCAGCCGGTCGATCCGATCGCCGAGTGGATCTCGCCGCCCTTCGAGCCGACCATCCGGGACGGGCGAATGTACGCCCGCGGCGCCGCCGATGACAAAGGGCAGGTCTACTGCCTGCTCAAGGCGTACGAAGCGGCCCGCGGGGCCGATGGCCACCCGCCGATCAATATCCGGTTTCTGATCGAGGGTGAAGAGGAATGCGGCGGTTCGGTCATCACCGAGCTCCTCGAGCGGGAGCCCGATCGGGCCCGGGCGGACGCGATTCTGATCTGCGACATGGCCTATTTCGACGTGGGCTGGCCGGCGGTGTATACCGCGCTGCGCGGGCTGTGCTATGCCGAGATCCATGTCCGCACGGCCGAACGGGACCTGCATTCGGGATCCTACGGCGGCGTCGCGCCTAACGCGATGGAAACCCTGGCCCGCCTGCTCTGCGACCTCAAGAGCCGGTCGGGAAAGATCAACCTCCCCAAGCTCTACAAGTCAGTCAGGCGCCCGACCCGCCAGGAACTCAAGGCCTGGCGCGCCCTGCCGTTCGACGAAAAGCGGTTCCTCAAGGAGGAAGTCACCGGCAAGGCGCTGACCGGGATTCAGAAGGCCTCGGTGCTTGAGCGGACGTGGGCACTTCCCACGTTCGAGATCCACGGGATCAAGGGCGGCTTCGTCGGCGAGGGCGCCAAGACCGTGATTCCGGCGGCCGCGATGGCGAAGGTGAGTTTGCGACTGGTTCCGGGCCTCTCGTTCGAGAAGGTCGCCAAGTGGCTGACCAAGACGGTCCAGAAGGTGGCGCCCAAATGGGCCGATGTTGAAGTCCGGATCCTCCATGGCGGCGACCCGGTTCAGGTGGACATCGATCACCCGGCCTTCGGGTTGCTGAACCAGGCGTTCACCGAGGTCGTGGGCCGTGGCACGGTGCCGGTGCGGTCGGGCGGATCGATTCCGGTGGTAACCCAGTTCGCCAAGTCGGGTTCGCCGGTCATCCTGACCGGGATCGGGCTCCCTGATGACGGTCTGCACTCGCCGAACGAGAAGCTCGACCTGCAGCAGCTGTGGGAAGGGATTGACGTGTTCGCGCGGTTCTACGAGAAGTTCGCGGAGCTGCCCCGGGCCTAACGGTCCGGCCAGGTCTTGACGATCTCAGCGGCGACGTCGGGGTAGGTCGCGATGGTGTGGCTCCGGTAATAGACGCCGCCCTGACCGGTCGCCGTGTTGATCTGGAGGGCGTTCGATTTCCTGAGCGGCATGTGGCAGTCGATGCAGGCGCTCTTGAGTCTCGCCCCGATCCCGGCCGAGGCAGGATGCTGGACGTTCTGGTGGCAGGAGAGGCACTTCTCCGCCAGCACCGTCAGGTCCCGCTCGGGGCGGTGAATGTTGTGGCACGTGGTACACGTCATCCCCGGGCTGCTCCGGAAACAGCGGCTCCGGCGCAGGAGTTCGATCTGATTGCCATGCACGTCGGGGGTTGGGTTGTCGCGATCGGCCGGCGGCGCGAAATAGTTGTCGAGTGGCTCGCCGGGCTTGTAGCGGAATGCCGGTGCCTTGAGGTTCCGCGCTCCTGAATGGCAGAGGCCGCAATTGTCGAGTTTGCGGTCCTGGGTGAGGCGGCCGGGGTTGATGATGGCCCGGCCGGTTTTTTCGCCGGCATGCGTCGCGTGGTACTCCACGTGCGCCGTCCCGTCGCCGTGGCACTTTCTGCAGGTAATCCCCAGCCGATAGTTGTCTGAATAGACCGCGGTGCCGGCGTTCTCGACGACTTCGAACGCCGTGGTGTGACACTCGAGGCATCGGGGTGGAATGAGCCGGGTGAAGTCGACCTGGCCGTCCTGGTATCCCGGGCTGTTGATCCACTGATTGGCGGTCGTCAGATACGAGACCGGCAATTCGAACAGCAATCCATGGTACCAGTAGAGATACGACTGGCCTTTGCGCCCGGACCCGATGACCAGGTCCAGGGGCTCGGTCCGCGAGAGACCCCGGGCCGAATCCGTCGCGGTGAGAGTGGGACGCCCCTCGCGCAGGGCCATCAGAAAGGAGACGCCGACGCGGCTGGTCGAGAGCCGCCCGCGGGCGGGGTCGAGTGGTCCATGCACCGTGGTCGAATCGCCGACGGCCGAGGTCCGGTAGTGGGCGGTCGTGAGGTAAGCCTGGACCGTTGCCTGGTGACAGGGCCGGCAGGTCTCGGCTTCGTTCGGGGGTCCCAGGGCCACGTCGCCGGCCGTGGCGCGGCAGCCCGCGGCAACCGGGAGCAGCAGGATGAGGCGGGCGGTCCGGACGCCGGCGCCGATGCCTAACGCTCCCCTTCGGGGATCACGCGTTTGTGGGCGCCGGAGTACCGGGCTTCCGTCCGGGCATGGAGCTCGTCGACCCCGATGAGCGCCCGGACCGAGGCGATGATGCCGGCCACGACGTCGTCGGCCCAGTAGTCATCCGGTCGTTCGGCCCTCGGCAGCGCGGCGGATTGCTTTTCGAGGAACCGGATGGCGGTCGCGATCCACTCGCTCTGGGCACCGTCGACCAGGGACCACGATGCCGTGGCCCGAAGTTCGAGTTCGGACAGTTCCGCCAACAACGGCTCGATGCCATCGGTCACGGGGCTGTTGCGAAGGCGTTCGGCGATCTGGGTCAGAATCCCGGCCCGCTCGGATTCCTGCGGCTCGGGGAGCGGAGCGAGGTAGTGCCGCTGGTCGGCCACCATCTCGGCCAGCCGAACACACACGGCGCGGATGGCCGGCGTCAACGCACCAGGAGCCTCGGTCGCCCAACTCGACGCCGCCCGCAGAATGTCGCGGACCTTGTCGTCCGCGATGGCGGCGAGCTTGGCGAGATCGATTGGCTCCGGCATACCGCCGGATAAGATAACCGCGGGGCCTTAGCCGCGGGGGCCTCGACGCATCCGGAGGTAGTCGTCGCTGCCGTGCCGTTCCTCGGTCCAGGGGTCGCCCCGCATGTGATAGCCGTTCCGCTCCCAGAAGCCGGGCTCGTCTTCATGAAGAAACTCGAAACCGGTCAGCCATTTGGCGCTTTTCCAGAAGTAGCGATGCGGGATCACGAGCCGGACCGGCCCGCCGTGCTCCGCCGTGAGCGGCTCGTCGCCGAAGTGGGTGGCGAGGAGATTGCCGCTGCGGTCGAGGTCGGCCAGCGGCACATTGGTCGTGAAATCCGGGGCGCCGTGGACCATGACGAACGTCGCCCTGGGATCAGGCCTGGCGCGGCCGAGAATGGTCCGGATCGGAACGCCGGCGAACCGATTGTCGAACCGACTCCAGCGGGTCACGCAGTGGATGTCGCAGAGCACGTCTTGCCTGGGCAGGGCAGAGAGCGTCGCCCAATCGAGCTCGAACGGGCGCTCGACTGCGCCGGTGACCCGAAGCCGCCAGCTGGACGGATCGATTGTCGGGATCGGCCCATAGTGCAACACGGGCCATTTGCGGGTCTGGATCTGGCCCGGCGGAAGCCGGCGGCTCGACGGGCGCACGTCAATCGGTGTCATGGTGCCGGATTCAACGCTCCGGCATCGGCTCCGGTTCCCTCACCGCCAGGATCGATTCATCCGACCATTCCACCTCGCGTTCGAAGGCGGCAACGAAACCGTGGGCCACCCGCTCACGGGCCTGGCGCAGGAGCGGTTCCGCCGGCCCGACTTCCCTGGCAATACTCGTCATCGTGACGCCGTGGATTCCGCAGGGCACGATCAGGTCGAACAGATCGAGCGCGGTCGTCACGTTCAGCGCAAAGCCGTGGAAGGTGACCCATTGCTTCACGTGGATGCCGATGCTCGCGATTTTCCGGCCCCTCGTCCACACGCCGGTATAGCCGGGATTCCGCTCGGCGGTGATCCCGAATCCATCGAGGGTCCGGATCAGCGCCTCCTCGAGCTGGCGAAGATACCAGTGGAGATCGGGGCGATGGCGTTCAAGGTGGAAGATCGGATAGCCGACCAGCTGGCCTGGGGCGTGGAGCGTGGCGTCGCCGCCGCGCTCGACCTCGAAGACCTCGAGGCCTCGGCGTTCGAGGGCCGCCCGATCGACCGGCAGGCTCGATGCCTTGGTGCCCCGGCCCAGCGTGATCACCGGCGGATGTTCGACCAGGAGGAGGATGTCCTCATTCCGGAGGCCGGTAACCCGCTCGCGGCAAAGCCGCCGTTGCAGCTCAAGGATCTCGGCGTAGGGCCGGAGGCCGAGGTCGACGATCCGGATCATGCTCGCGCCGCTGGCGGCGCCGAGGTAATCCGTCGCGCGATCAGGGCCGCGGCGGCGAAGGCGGCCAGCGCCAGAATGCCCAGGGCCGGACGCCCGCCCAGTTCGTTCACCGGCACCATCAGCAGCGTCACGACGAACCCCGCGAAGAAGCTCACCATGGCGAGCGCGCCCTGCCGGTAACCGTTCTGGATCGGGGCAAGCCATCGCCAGGTGGCGACGGCCGAGGCGAAGCAGGCGAGCAGGGTGCCCCAGAGGAGGGCGACGGCCGGCGGCGCCGACAGGTCGATCTTCGGTTCGAGGGCGGCCTGAGCGCGGAGGGTGGCGACCGCAAAGGCGACGCAGGCATTGAGCCCGACGCTCAAGGCGAAGGAGAAGACCAGCGCTCCGAACGCCAGCCCGACATAGTCTTCTTTGGGGGCGTCTGCCCCGAGGGGATGCATCGATTCCATGGGCCGGGAATCTAGCCGATCCTGGCGGGGCTTCGAGCCCTGGGCGGGCGGTTTCAAGCTGGACCGGCGCGTGGCTAGGCGGTGTGGTCGTCGGGTGGTACCGTTCGGGCGTGACTTCATCGGCACCGACTCGGCGAACGCCTCCATTGTGGCTCCAGGTCTGTCTCCGGCCCCGAGCCGCGTTTGCGCGCGCGGCCGGCGAGGGTTCCATCACATCGCTCCTGCTCCTGGGAGCCGCGGCGGGGATACTCCAGTCGCTGGTGTCGATGGCGGCGCACCAGGTCGGGACCCGGTGGCCGCCAGGGGCTGTTCTGCCAGTGATGGTGGCGGTCGGGGCGGCGTGGGGCGTTCTGCAGTTGTCCGTCGTCGCCCGCATCGTCGCGCTCGTCTGGAACCGTTCCGGTCGTGGTGTGCCGTTCCGACCCCTCCACCGGTTGCTTGCGCTGGCCATGGCGCCGCAGGTGTTGGCGCTCGGCTGCTGGACGATCGGGATTCTCGTCGTGGGGCCGTCGCTCTATCTCGACCCGGAGTTCGCCATCATCGCGACGCCAGCGTCAGGGGTGTTGAGCGGCCTCGTGGCGGTGACCACGTTGGTGGCCTGGATCTGGTCGGCCGTCCTCGTCGGGACAGCAATCGCCTTCCTCCATCCGACCCACGGTCTGCTGGCGGGCCTCGGGTCGGTGGCGCTCTTCGCGGCGACGGCGATGGGGTTCTTCCGGCTGTCACCCTTCCTGTTCCAATGAGCGGCCCGGCCAGCGCGTCGACGGTTCCGGGACGAGGGGTGCCGCTAGCTGACCGCCGCGCGGATCCGGGCCATCTGGTCGAGGTGCACCAGGTCATGCGCCGCCAGGAGCCGGTAAGTCCGTTCCACCGTTTCCTCGCCTCGTTCGGCGTGGAGCCCGAACCGGGCGCGCTGCCCGGGCGAGGTACCCGCCACCAGCCGCACCGTTGACTGGCGCAAGGACTCGAGTCGGGTCAGGATCCCCTCGAGATCCTCGTCACCGTCATGGAGTGAGGCCACCCAGACGTCCTGATCATATCCGGCAATCGCGGGCCGGTCCTGGGTCAGGATGGTGCGTATCCGGTAGCCCACCACGAGTTCCGCGTCGGCGAGATGCTGAACGACCTGGAGGATCGACCATTTTCCCGGCGCCTCGGATCTTCGGAGTGCCTCAGGATTCAGGCCCACGGTGGCTCGGCGGACCGACTGGGGCCCTGCCGCGAGGGCGGCGATCGGGTCTCGGTCGCCCAGCTTCGCCAGCAGGGCGTCGATGTAGACACTGGCGCCGGTGACGGCGTCGGACGCTTTGGCACTGAGGACGGACATGGGCAACCTACCTGTTCCTGGGTCGAGGTCGATCGACCCGGGGCGGCCTCGTCACCCTCCCGAAGCCGCCCCGGTACCGGGCTGATCAGCCCGTGAAAACCGCGGCAAGGCGCCGCGCTGCCGCCCGGCTGCCTAGATCAGACAGGGCTTGCAGATGTCGGCGTGGACCTGCTCGGTCTTCAGGCTTTCGACCGAAATGTGGCTGGGCCTGGTCGGAATGACGAAGTAGGCCTTGTCCTCGGTCTCGTCGACAACATGAATCGTCCGGCCGGCCGGGACGTCGATGCCGGCTTCCTTGAGCACGTCGGCCGGGTGGCTGTGAAGCCGTTTCCGGAAATCCGCGTCGGTCCATGCCCGTGCGATGACTTTGCCGATCTTGGTCCGATTGTCTGCCATACACCCTCCTGGTTGAGATAAGTCCGACACCACCGCGAACTGCTATAACACGAACGCCACGGGATTGAGCTCGTCTTCCGAAGGGCGGCGCGGAATCCACCCGAGGCCCGCCGGCACATCGTACAGACGGCCCGGGGCGAATCGCGTCCGGAACGCCCGCAATTCCGGGACGACGACCCTGGCCACCGCCACGCCGATATCGGGCCGGGTCTGATCGAGCACCAGCGGGTCGAGACCCACGGACTGCAGTCGAGTCAGAAGCTGGTTGAGATCATCGAACACGTCGCCGGTGGCCGTTGACCCTCTCGACACCGGTTCCGTGTCCGCCGGGGCCAGGTAGGGGTGGCGTGCCACCGAAGCGGTCGCCAGCCAGTCCACCACGCGCCGATCGGTGACGAAGCGGGTGTTCCTGCCCTCGCGACCGACCGCGATCTGATTGAGCTCGGTAACCGCCCGTCGGAGCGCGATCGCCGGGTCGAGGTGCGCTCCGAATCCGAGCAGCGGTTCTTCAGGCCCGCCTCCGACCCGCCGCGACACGGCCGCGTAGCAGGGCACTCCGAGGTCACTGGTGAGGTCGAGGACCCACCACTCCCGGCCGATGCTCGCGTAAGCCCGATGCATGCGCCGGACGAACGGATCGCGGCTGCCGGTCAGGTTGACACCGGGGCGGATGGCGCGGTTGTACCACCACATCGCGACCGCGTCCCGCTCTACCAGCTCGAGGAGGCCGTGCAGGATTGCTTCCTCGAGACCATTGCCCGATGCCGCCCCGTTCGAGGTGGCGATGCAGGTCCGCTCCGCCGGCAGGGCAGGGTGGTCGAAATAGAGGAGCATCGTCGGGAGGTAGGCTCGGCGCCCGGTGGTCAGCGACCACATCGGGGTCCAGTCGGTCGGCTGGGCCGGATCGAAGGGCGGTGGAATCCGGTCCGCCGGTCCGGCCGTGACGTTGCGCTCGCTGCGCTCAGCGTACTGGGCCGCACTGAAATGCATGCAGGCGTTAGGGTGGATCGCCCCTTCGAGGTCGTCGAGACGGCCCCGGGTTCGCGGTTCGTCGCCGTGGTAGGTCCCGGAATACCGCTCCAGGGCTTCTCCCATGGCCGACACTTTGGCGCGAAGGCGGGTGACGCCTTTGCCACCGCTGGTGCTTCCCATCCCGGCCCGAAGGCCGGCCAGGCCGCGGTACCGCAGGGAGGTCACGGGCCCGGCGCTGACCGCCTGGATCAACGGCGAGCCGGCTGCGTGGTGACTGACGAGTTCGGTGATGATGCCGGTCGGCGATCCGACGTGCCGACGGAATACCTCGTAGGTCTGACGGAGCCGCTCGGACCGCTGCTCGTGTTCCGGGCCCGGCTGTTTCGGGCGGGACTCGAGCCGCGGCGGGGTATTGGCCTGGCGGGTGTAGAGCGTTGGGTCGCCGCAGGCCTGGCACTGAGGCCGCCGGACGACCCGGTGGCGCGTCAGGGTGCCGCGAACGGTATCGAACGCGATCAGCCTGTCGCCGAGCCGCTCGATCTGATCCGTGGCGATGGCGTCGGCGAGGGTGCTGGCCAGCAGGCCGATGGCGAGCCGGAGGGTCGCGGGGTGAGTTGCCTGAGCCGGGCTCGGCGAGGCGTGACGCTGGTCGGCGAAGTAGGCATCGACCGGTTGGTGCTGTCGGATGCGATGGGTCAGGCAGGTCCAGCACGCCGTGACCCCTGGGGAAAACAGTGGTCCGATCCAGAACTCAGGGCCGATCGGCTTCACGGGGAGCCAGCGGCGTCCGCTCGCGAGGGCCTGGTCGTTGGTCGCCGCCAAGTCGGTGCGGAGGTAACTGTCGACGACCACGACGTCGAGATCGCCCGCAGGACCAACGACCAGCCCCGCCGCCATGAGGCCGGCCGCAATGTCCGGCGTGTCCCGAACGCCCGCGGTCCGAACGGCCACCCGATACGCTTGCAGCCGCCGCACGGCCTGATCCGGCACGATCCCCAGGGCATCCCAATGGGCGGTGGCGGCGGGGCACGCCGAATCGCCGCCGTCGCGAGTCACGCCGAGTTCCGACAGCCGGATCAGACCGTAAAAGATCTGTTCCGGCGGGAACTCGTCAGCCAGTTCGTCGGTCAACTCGTCGACCGTGCGCCCGGCATCGAGGAGGGGAACCATCCGTTCGAACAGCCGCCCGGTCAGGAGGTGGTGTTCGCCGCCGCCCCAGAGCAGGACACCTTCGCCCTCGACCACCTGAGTCGCCAAATGCCGCCTCAGTGAGGGGCGAAGCGCGGGGTCGTGAGCTGTTGGCGTGATCAACGGGATCGGTATCGGTCCTGACCGGAGGGGGGTGGCCGCGTGGAATCTGGACAATTGTCGCTCGCGGTCTGGGGGCCCGCAAGGGCTCAGGGGAACTTCATCTTGCTTTCGAGCGCCTTGTATCGGGGCTGATCGCGGAGCCGGTCCCAGAGCGGCAACACCTGGATGACGGCCATCTCCGGGTGCCGGCCCCGGTAGGTCCGCTCGAGCCAGTCGATCGCCGGGTCCGGCTCACCGAGGGCGGCGTAGATGGTCGCGATCGCAAAGGGCGACACATACGATTTCTTCTCCCGAGCCAGCAGATCGGCGAGGATGGCCCGGGCGGTGTCGGTGCGGCCGGCTTTCGCATAGGCGCCGGCCAGGCTGGCGAGTCGTTGCGGGTCGGCCGGGTAAAGTGCCAGGGCCTGCCGGTACGCAAGGATCGCGTTGGGAATGTCGGGTTTGGACTCGTACGCCAGTCCCAGTCGTTCGAACGCCAGCGTGTAGGTGGGATCCAGGCGGATCGCTTCCTTGAGCTCGACCACGGCCGTGTCGGGCTGGCGGTTCAGGACCCAGATCGTGGCCTCGTTGACCAGCGCTCCCGGCGACACCGGGTCGAGGCCGACGGCGCGCTGCGCGTACTGGAGCGCTTCCCTGGGGCGCTTGACCCAGCTCAGGAAGAATCCGTAATACATGTTGGCGCCGGCGTCGCTCGGGTTGAGCTCCAGCGCGCGCTTGAATTCTCGCTCCGCCCCGGCCCAATCCCAATCGTAGAGGGCCAGGGCCAGACCCAACTGGTAGTGGGCTTCCGCGACGCGATCATCGAGCGCGATGGCGCGCCGGGCGGCGGCCTTGGCCCGGTCGAAGGCGATGTCCGGGGCCACCAGGCCGCGAAACATCTGGTTGACCTGATGCCGCGCCAGGAGCGAATACGCCGGGGCATAGGTCGAGTCCGCTCGCAGGGACTGCGTGATGTGCATCTCGGTCAGGTCGATGTCCGCCGGCGTCTCGCGGACGACATGGTGCCGGGCCTTGAGGTATTCCGCCAGCGCCACCGAGTCGACGGGGGTCTGGCGCTCAGCGTCTCCGCCCGAGAGCCGGCCCAGCCGGGTCCCGATCCAGCGGCCCGCGGCGCGGGGCAGGCCCATCGCCAGGCCGGCGGTGCTGGACGCTACGTAGGTCTGGGCGGTACCTGCGGCCGGGTCGACAAGCTCGATCGTTAGGCGGACGCTGTCGTCCACCCAGGTGGCGGTGCCTTTGACGAGGGTGCTGGCCTTGAGACCCTGGCCGATTTCCTGGTCGCTCTTCCCGGCGTCCGCGAACCGGCTCACCGAGCCCCGCGCGATGACCACGACCGAGGCCAGTTGGGAGACCTCGGCTGTCAGCCCGTCGTAAAGCCCGGTGGCCAGGTACGCGCCGGCGGAGTCCCGGAGCCGGACGGTGAAAGGAAGGATCGCCACCCGGTCGATCCGGGCGGCGGCCGAGGGGCGCCGGGTCCACCACCAGGCGCCGCCGGCGACGATCGCCACGGCGGCGGCGACACCCCACCCGAGTCCGGCGGTCCATGGAGTGGCGGGCCGGGGTCTGAGCGCCGCGACCGACGGCCGCAGCGCCTGGTCGAGCGCCCGGGAAAACTCGGCCGCCGAGGCGTAGCGGTCGACCGCGTCCTTGGCCAGGCCCTTCGTCACG
>JANXXJ010000150.1 GCA_025350665.1 Gemmatimonadota bacterium
TCGATCACGATGGGCAAGTGATCTACGCCCATACCGGGAGGCTCCAGCCTGGTTCAGCTCTTGATTCGGTCTATGCGGCGCTTCGGGGCCAGTTCGGCGCCTTCGACGCTCGGCCGGGACCGCCCACTGCTGTTGCGGGGATCAGCTCCGCAAACGCCACGGCCCGGCGTTAGGGCCGACAACGCAAGGAGGACGATATGTCACAGAGAGTGAAGTCCGTGTCGGGATGGATCGTGGGAGCGTTGGTTGCGGGCGCCTTGGCCTTTGGCGCCTCAGTGGCATTTGCCAAGCCGGCAAGCGCCATGAGCTGTCAGAACGATGGCTGGAACTTCCTCGGGGAAAAGCCAACCCAAAGTGCGTGTCAAACGGCATGCGCCGCGCTTCACCCTGACCTCGATCATGTCCAGTGGGGTTCCACGAATCACTGCTGCGCTTGCATCTTCTGACAAAGCCGCCATCCTCGGTACGGCGCTGGCCAGTCCAGCGCCGTACCTCGGCGCGCCACGGTGAAGGCAACTCGGGCCTACTGAACAACCCCGGGAGTCCGCGGCGTTCGGACGAAATCGGTCCGCCCGGATCGAGTGTGTTGCACCAGTCTCGGGCCGGCCTGGAGGACGCGACGGGAGATCGAGAACACCGCCTCCGCGACCTCATCCGTGCCGCGGGCATCGACACCGTCCCGGTCGAACACGGCGCTCACTTGGTTGGGGCATTCCGCATAGCCTGACTCGGTGTAGTTGGAACGAATCAGTACGACGTCGAGAAGGCTCTCCCTCGGAAGGCGAAGATAGACCTCCTGGTTTGGCCTCTGGCGCGGGAGTGCCGCCAAGTCGGTAGGCCGTGCCAACGCCACCACCGCGGACACTCCAGGCCAGTACAGACCGTGGCCATCGGAATGGGAGGACAGGCCGACGTCGATGAGGTTTGGAACCGCCGGGTTGTCGGCGTCGGCTGCACCGGAGAACTCAAAATTGGCGGTCCGAAGGTCCAGCGCACCCTCCAGCAACGGGCGGTGGTCGATCGCATCTGTGGCGATCGTGACGGCCCGGCCAGGAAGGACAGGGTAGTCATGGCCGGATCCAGGAAATTGTTGAAAGAACCGAGTCCACACACCTTGGGGATCGTTAGTGAGCACCTCCGACTCGTGGCACGGAAAGATCGGAAAGTCGTAGGGCCGAGCGTACACCTCCGCGATGATATCACCATCAAGGTAAACCGTGGTATCGCCGTTGTTGTACAGCTCGAGGAATCCGCCAAAATTGTAGACTGTCGTGGGCGACACCCCACCGTTGAAGGCCCATTCGCTGATGACGAGCGACCGCCGCCGGCTGGCGGGAACTGTCACCTGTTGTGAGCCGGACGCCGCCACTCTTAGGAGCGTCCGCACGGCAAAGCCATCCGCGTCGTCACCGGCGGGGAGCCCACCTCGCTCAGCTCCGGTGAGGACCCGGTTCGCCTCCAGTATGTAGTCGCCCGCCACCAGGTCACTGACCGCCACCTTGCCGTCGGCCGAGGACACGAACGTTCGCGCGGAGCGACTCGAGTCTCGGGGGGTCAGGGTCACGGAGAGCCCGGGTAGCCCCGTCGGCCAGCCGAGCCTGGCCGCCGTCGGGCCATCAGCGGTGTCCGGCAGGAATGTGAGCGTGAGTCCGGCTGGCGGAGGCGGAGGCGGGGCGATCACATCGGTGCCACCGCCGCAGGCCATAGCGAATGCACCGGCGAGGCTTCCAGCCGCAAACCTGATCGAACGCATCATGTGGTGACCTCGGGTGCCAAGTGACGCTCGATGGTTACCTCGAATCCTTCAAGGGCGCAAGAGCCCGGTTTCGGCCGGCAGTCCGCAAATCTCTATCAGGCAATCGCGGTGCTTTCGGGGGCACAATCCGACCCGTGTCCCCACTTGGTCCGCGCCGTCAAGCGCTCCACCCACCGCGTGCGAGGCGCTCCACGGCCCGCAGGTCCAGATCCAGTACGGTGCCCAGGGCTGTTGCACCTGCCTGTTCTGAGATTAACCACGGGGGCAGGCCGAGCCGGCCTGTCCCCACCTCAAGTCAGTCTTGTTGCGTCCCGGGGCTGCGCGGCTGGCGGATGAGATCCGTGCTGCTGGATCGGGAGTCCTGCAGCACCGGCTGGCTGAAAATTCCATCTGGAATCCGGCGTCGGGCAACCGCCCACGTCTCCTCCGAACGCCCCGCCGGCCCCCGACCACGGAACCCGGCGCCGTGATCGAAGACGGCATCAACCGTTCGAGGGCACTCCGGGACCCCAGCATCGTAGTTCGTGCGGATGACTGCGACGTCGAGGATGCGTTCCCGAGGTACCCGGGGTGATCGCTCGTCGCTTGTGCCGGGCATTCGGGCCAGCGTGAGCGAAGGATAGTCCAAGGCCCTCGCCACGTATGCCACCTGACCGAGCGGCGGAAAATACAGGCCGTGCCCCTGCAACGCGGCAAGAGCATCGAATCCGACGTCCACCATGTTTGGAACCGCGGGGTTGTCCGCGTCGGCGGGACCGACAAACTCGAAGTCCGCGGCCCTGAGATCGAGTCCGGATGGGATCAGCGGTCGGTGGTCGATCGCATCCGTCGCAACAACCGCGGTGTGTCCTGGGGCCAACGGATGATCGCGCCCGGTGCCGGGAAATGCCTGCATCTCGAGGGACCACACCCCGGCGGGGTCCTCCGAGAAAGGGCGGAACAACGAGCATGACAAGGGCGAGTGGTCGTAATCCCAGCTGACGCCGCGACCGACGACCAGTCCGTCGAGGTAAATCGTCGAGTCGCTGTTGTTGAAGAGCTCGAGGTACCCGCCGAAGAAATATGCGCTCCCGTCAGTCGTGCTTGTTCCGTTGAACGCCCACTCGCTGATGACGAGCGACCGTCGTCGGCTGGCCGGAACTGACAGGATCAGCGAGCCCGAGGTCCCGATGCGAACCGGTGTGCGTGTGATGAATCCGATCGCGTCATCTGTTCCGGCAAGCTTGGCACGGTCACCACCCGTGAGCCAACGACTGGCCTCCACGATGTAGTCGCCAGCGGGCAGACCGGCGATAGCGACCGTGCCCGCCGCCGAGGTCGTGAATAGTTGCGCCGGCCGGCTCGAATCCGTCGGTGCGAGTGACACTGCCAGGCCCGGCAGTCCTGCCTGCCACCCCAAGGCGGCGGCTGTCGCGGCGTCGTCGGCATCCGGGGTGAAGGTTAGCAAGAAGGCAGCGGGCGGCGGTGGCGGCGGGGCAATGACCTCGGTGCCGCCGCCGCAGGCCACTGCGGTGCTGGCGAGGAATCCTATTGCAAGCCAGGAAACCGAACGACACATGGGGCTGCGCCTCGTGCGCTGGGGGACGGATGGTTACCACCGAAGTCCTTTGCCCCGCAAGAGGCCGATTTCGGACTCTTGCTCATGCCCCATCCCGAACTGGTAGAACATTCAGTACGGAGCGCAGGCCTTCTGCACCTGCGTCTTCTGAACCGGTGCACGGGGTCCGGCTCGGGTCCAATCCGAGGCGGGCCCGTAACGGTCACGGGTCCACCCGTCCCGGAGTCCGGAGGGTTCGCCTCAGGTCAATGCTTGAGCTGCCGGTATGTTGCAGGATCGTTCTCCCGCCGATCCTTACGCCGGCGACCCGCCGTGAGAC
>JANXXJ010000172.1 GCA_025350665.1 Gemmatimonadota bacterium
TGACCAGCGTGGCCCTCTCGCCTAACGGGCAGTGGGTGGTCTACGTCAAGGGCGGCGACCACGGATCGAACTGGGACGATGGCCTTCCGGTCAACCCCGCCTTCCTCACCACCCCGCCCACGGTCCAGATCTGGGCCGTGCCCTTCCAGGGCGGCGAACCGAAACTCCTCGGCGACGGCGACGAACCGGCCATCGGCCCGAAGAGCGACGTGGTGGCGTTCGTGAGAGGCGGCCAGATCTACAGCGTGCCGATCGACGGCTCCGGTGCGGCCAAGGCGCTCTTCACCGCGCGGGGCAGCAACGGCTCGCCGCGATGGTCGCCCGACGGAAGCCGGCTGGCGTTCGAATCGAGCCGAGGGGATCATGCGCTGATCGGCGTGTACGGCGGAACCGACCAGCCGATCCTCTGGCTGGCGCCGGCCTTTGCACGGGACGGGATGGCGCGGTGGTCGCCGGATGGAAAGCGGATTGCCTTCGTGCGGTTCGGTGCGGCGGGCGGCAAGCCCGATTCGATGCTGGCGCGGCGGCCCAATCCATGGTCGATCTGGACGGCGGACGCCACCACCGGCACGGCCACCCAGCTCTGGGCTTCGCCCAGGACGCTCCGCGGGTCGATCCCCTCCACCGACGGCGGACCGAATCTCCACTGGGGCGCCGGCCGGATCGTCTTCCTCTCCTATCACGACGGCTGGCCCCACCTTTACTCGATTCCCGAGGCCGGCGGCGAGGTCACCCCGCTCACCCCCGGCAAGTACATGGCCGAGCACGTGTCGATGTCGCCGGATGGGAAGTGGATGGTGTTCGCGGGGAATGCCGGCACCGATCCGCTCGACATCGACCGCCGCCACGTGGTCAGGGCGCCGGTCGACCGGACCGCGCCCGAGGTAATGACGCCCGGCGCCGGGCTCGAGTGGAGCCCGCGGATTACCGGGAACGGCACCCTGGCGTTCATTGCCGCCACCACCGACCAGCCGCCGATGACGTCGGTCATGCCGTTAGGCGGCGGCGCCTGGAAAGCACTCGGCGCCGACCGCCTCCCGGCCGACTATCCGACCGGCAAACTGGTGACGCCGAAGCAAATCATCTACCAGTCGCCCGACGCTGTGACCGTCCACGCCCAGTGGTTCGAGAAGGCGGGCGGCCCCGCGAAGAAGCCCGCCATCATCTACGTCCACGGCGGCCCGCCCCGCCAGATGCTGCTCGGCTGGCACTACTCGGACTACTACTCGAACGCCTACGCCAGCAACCAGTACCTCGCGAGCCAGGGCTTCATCGTGCTCTCGGTGAACTACCGGCTCGGGATCGGCTACGGCTACGAGTTCCACCAGCCGCCGCACGCGGGCGCGCAGGGCGCCTCGGAGTACATCGACGTGAAGGCCGCGGCGGAGTGGCTCGCGAAACAACCGGGCGTTGATCCGAAACGGATCGGGATCTACGGCGGATCGTACGGCGGATTCCTGACCGCCATGGCGCTCGGCCGCGACTCGCGGCTCTTTGCGGCCGGCGTGGATATCCACGGCGTCCACGACTGGACGGTCGATCGGACCCGGGCTCTGATGTCGCCGGACCGGGCCGAGCGGGCGCCGGACGCGGAAAAGGCGCTGGCGCTGGCGTGGGCGTCGTCGCCCAATGCGTCGGTCAAGACCTGGACCTCGCCGGTCCTGATGATCCACGCCGACGACGACCGGAACGTGCGCTTCAACCAGAGCACCGATCTGTTCCGGCGCCTCGAGACGAAGGGCGTGTCGGTCGAGTCGCTGGTGATCGTGGACGACACTCACCACTTCATGCGGCATACCAACTGGCTCACGGTGGACCGCGCGGTGGGTGACTTCTTCGTGCGGAGGTTCAAGCCGTGATTGCACTTTGGGTGGCGGTGACGGCGCTGGCCGGGCCGGGTCTGCGGGGCACGGTGGTGGTCACCAATATGAACGACAACACGGCCACCGTCATCGACGCCGCCACCAACCGTGTCCTCGCGACCCTGCCCACGGGCGAGGCGCCCCACGAAGTGACGATCTCGCACGACGGCCGGACCGCGCTGGTGACCAACTACGGCGTCCGCGGGAAGCCCGGCAACACGCTCACTGTGCTGGACCTCGAGCACCTGGCCGTGGCCCGCACCATCGACCTCGGCCGCTATCAGCGCCCGCACGGCATCGCCTTCTTCCGGGGCGACACCATGGCCGTCATCACGGCGCAGGGGGACAAGGCGGTTCTGCTGCTCGATCTTAGGACCGACAAGGTCGTCGCCACGGCACCGACCGATGGAGCGCTCTCTCACATGCTGGCCCTGGTGCCGGACGGGCGCCGAGTCTTCACCACCAACCTGGGTGACAACACTGTCACGGAGATCGATCCCGCGGCGCGGCGCGCGGTGCGGACCTTCCCGGTCGGGAAACAGCCGGAAGGAATCGCGGTAGCGCCTGACGGCCGCACGGTCTGGTCCGGCAGCAACGGCGACAGCATCGTGGTGGTGCTCGACGTGGCCAGCGCCCGCGCTGACACGATTCGTGGGTTCGGAAGGCCCTATCGGATGGCCGTCACGCCGGACGGGAAGCGTGCCGTGGTGACCGATCCGGAGCGCTCCGAGATCCGGATCATCAACGCTGCGACGAAGAAGGCCGAGCACCTGATCAAGGTCGCGGCCGACAGTCTGATGGCAACGACCGAGGTGCCGGGATCGGCGTCGCCCGAGGGCGTGACCGTGGCCCCGGACAGCCGGCACGCGTTCGTCACGCTGCAGGGACGGAACCGGATGGTGACGATCGATCTGGTGGCCGGAACAATTGTCGGGTGGGCGGTGACGGGGACCTGGTCGGACGGCATCGCGTTCACCGCGCGCGTTGTCGATCGAGGCGGTGCATCCCGCCCCTGAGTGATCCCCGGGCCGAGGCCTGACTCCAGGAAGGATTCTCTCATGAAGCGACCGCTGTTGCTCGGCGCCTTGCTGCTGTCCATGGCCACACCGATCGCGGCCCAGACCAGGGTCACGATCTACCGGGACAACTGGGGCGTGCCCCACATCTACGCCGACTCCGAAGCCACCGGCTACTACGGCCTGGGCTACGCCATGGCAGAGGACGAGCTCGAATACGTTCTCACCCTCACCGTCCTGGCCCGGGGCGAGGCGGCGCAGGCGTTGGGCGCGGCGCACACCGGGTCCGACTACACATCGCGGGTCTGGCGCCATGCCGAGGAGTCGCGAATCGGCTTCGCGAAGCTGTCGCCGCAATTGCAGCGGAACTACCGCGCCTGGATCGCCGGACTCACCCGGTGGATGACCGAGCACCCTGACAAGACGCCGGCCTGGGCACCGCGGCTCGAACCGTCAGACCCCGTCGCCATTTCCCGATGGCTCCTCTGGCTCGCCTACCAGGCGGGTGAGGGCCTGGCCGACTGCCGGCGGGGCGGCGTCACGCTGGCGGCCGCGGACCAGGCCGGCCTCGACGCCCGGCAATCGCTCGCGTCCAACGAATGGCTTCTGGCTCCGTGGCGCACGGCGGACAACGCCATGATCATGCTGAGCGACCCGCACGGCGAAGTCGACGGCCAGTTCGTCTACGAATTCCGGATGCACGCGGGACCGCTCGCCATGGCGGGATTCGCGGTCGGGGCGATGCCGCTGCTGGTCCAGACCCCGAAGGTGGCGTGGGGCATGACGACCGGTTCCCCCGACGTGGCCGACTGCTTCGAGGTGAACGTGGATCCGGACCATCCGACCCGGTACCAGTTCGACGGCAAGTGGCAGGACATGATCGTCCGGAAGACGATGATTCCGGTCAAGGGAACGGCCGCGGTCACCCGCACGATGGAGTACACCAGGCACAACGGGGTCCTGTCGCCGGTCGTGGCCCGGACCGTTGGCAAAGCCTACGTGGTGAGCACGCCGTTCATGCCCGACGCCGGCGTGTTCGACGACGAAGTCTATCGGATGGTCCTCAGTCAGAACGTGACCCAGGTGCGGGATGCCATGCGCACCCTCGGCATGTTCCCGCAAAACGTCATGGTGGGCGATGCCGAGGGCCACTCTTTCTATCTCCGCGCCGGCAAGACGCCCCGGCGGCCGGCCGGCTTCGACTGGAAGAAGCCGGTGCCGGGCAACACCAGCGCCTCCGCCTGGCTGGGCATCCATCCCCTTGACGATCTGGTCCAGACCATGGACCCTGCGCCCGGCTACATGCAGAACAACAACATCGCGCCGGACCGGATGTTCGTGGGCAGTCCGATGACTGCGGACCAGTATCCCGACTACATCTTCAACGATCGGCCCGGCCGGACCAGCTCGCGGGGGCGCCGGGCGGTCGAGGCGCTGTCGCAGGCGTATCGCTTTACGGTGGACGACGCCATCAGCCTCGCCCTTGATGAGAAATGGATGGACACTGACCGGTGGATCGCGGCGCTGCAGCGATCGCTCGACCGGAACCCGGGTCGAGTCCGTGAGTGGAGCCCGGCGGCGCGGAGGCTGGTGGACCGGATTCGTCGCTTCGACGGGCAGGCCCGCGCCGGCTCCATGGAGGCGCTTGCCTTCTGGTACTGGCGCGCGGCACTCGGCACCGGCCCCGGTGGGCTGCCGCTCGAAATCCTCGAGCCGCCATTCGCGGCGGCCGATACGATCCGGGCCGATCTCGCGGCCCGAATGGTGGACGCCGTGGACTCGGCGGTCGCACTGATGGTCCGCCGGCATGGGAGCATCGATCATTCGCTGGGTGACGTGTTCCGGATCGGACGAGGGGGTAAGTCATCCTACCCGGTCGGGGGCGCGGGGCTGATCCCGGACAAGCTCGATCAGTGCGAGGGTCTGGCGTCCTGGAACACCACCTGCGTCATGACCCTGCGCGCCTTCCTGCCGGGCCCGCCCGATTCGCTCGGCCGGCGCCACGCGCTGATTGGATCGCGATTGCTCCGGCTGACGATCTTTACCGACCCAATCCAGTCATTCACGATCCACAATTTTGGCCAGAGCAGCGATTCGACCTCGCCGCACTACGATGACCAGGCCCGCGAGCTGACCAGCAAGCGGATCGTGAAGCCGGTCTATTTCGAGAAGGGCGAATTGCTGCCGCACGTCACATCGGAACGAACCCTCGACGTCCCCGCGCTCCCGGAGCGATGATATGACCCGTTGCTGCAAATCCTGGTTGGCGGTCACGATCGGCCTTGGCCTCACCGTCGGCCTCGCCTCCAGCGCCGCCGCCCAGTCCGTGCGCGACTGGGATCCGACCATGCCGCGAGGGAATACCCGGACCATCGACTTTACCACGACCGAGGGAACCTGGATGTCGGTCGACATCTCGCCCGACGGCCGGTGGCTCGCGTTCGATCTCCTCGGCCACATCTATCGCCTGCCCTCCGAGGGCGGCACCGCGGAGTCGCTGACCCAGAACTCCGGCATCGCGGTGAACTACCATCCGCGCTACTCGCCGGACGGGCGGCGAATCGCCTTCATCTCCGACCGGAAGGGCCAGGACAATCTCTGGGTGATGGACGCCGATGGCGGGAACCCGCGCTCGGTGCTGCTCGACGACAACTCGCGCGCCATCGAGCCCAACTGGATGCCCGACGGGCGGACCATCGTGTTCACCCGGCGGATGAAGTCACCATCGGGGTTCTATCGCACCAACGACGAGCTCTGGACTGTCCCCGCCGAAGGGGGCGAACCCCGCTTGCTGGTGAAGCTCGCTGCGTCGGGATCGTCGGTCCCGGCGCGGGCCGGCGTCTGGACCGGGCAGGACCGGCCCCAGTGGGCATCGCCCAGTCCCGACGGCCGCTATGTCTATTTCCACTCGTCGCTCTTCACTGGTAACAACCGCCAACTCAAGCGGATCGAGATCGCCACCGGGCGGATCGACGACGTCACCGAGGGCAAGGATCCCTACCTGACCTGCTGCGGCCGGCCGGCCTATCCGCTCCGGCTCGGCGAAGTGGCGCCCGAGGTCTCGCCCGACGGACGGTGGCTGGCGTTTGCCCGGAAGATTCCCGGCGCCCGCACCGCCGTGCATGGCCAGACCTATGTCGGGCGCACCGCCCTCTGGCTTCGCGATCTCTCGACCGGCACCGAACGCGCCGTGATGGATCCGATCAGCAACGACGAAATGGATCTTCACCCCGCCTGGGAACACCGGGTGCTGCCGGGCTACGCCTGGGCGAAGGACGGACGCTCGATCGTGCTGACGCAGGGTGGGAAGCTCCGCCGGCTCTGGATCGAGTCGGGCAAAGTGGAGACCATTCCGTTCGAGGCCCGGGTCCACCGCATCATCTCGGAGCAGGCGCGCGCGACCCAATCGGTGGCGAGTGACTCGTTCACCGTCCGATACCCGCGCTGGCCCGCATCGTCTTCCGATGGGCACCAGCTGGTGTTCGAAGCGGCCGGCCGGCTCTGGATCAAGGACCTTCCGGGCGGGAAACCCCGCCCCCTCACCCCGATGGGTGACACGCTGTTCGAGATGATGCCGGCGTGGTCTCCCGACGGTGGGTCGGTGGCATTCACCACCTGGCACGACGGGAGTGGTGGCGGACTCTGGCGGATCCGTCCGGACGGGTCGTCACTGGAGCGGTTGGGCCGATCAACGGCGCGGCAGCTGGCGCCGGAGTGGAACGCCGACGGCCGGAGCCTGGTGGTCAATCGCTGGGCACCGGCACTCACGTACACGCCGACCGGCAACGGCTGGGAAGTCGTGTCGATCGGGCTGGACGGGCGAGAGGAAACCATTCGCGCCCCCGGTGCCGTGGCCCTGAGCGCGTTCGACCGCGAGGGCCGAGTCTACCGGGTCGAGGGCAACAAGGTGATCTCCACCAAGGCGACCGCGGCCAGCCCGTGGATCCATCCCGCGATCGCGGGCGCGCCGGCGCTGGTCAAGCCGTCGCCGGACGGAAAGTGGGTAGCCGTTCAGCAGAAATTCGACGTCTACCTTGCCCGTTCGCCGGCCGGAGCCGCCGACTCGTTCGCGCTCGACCTGAGCGAGGCGCGCCGCCTGACGATCGAAGGCGGCGAATCGCCGCGATGGCGGAACAGGTCGGTGCTGGAAATGGTGAGCGGCAACCGCTACCTGGCCCACGACGTGACCCACGGGCAGACGGACACAGTGGCGATCGGTCTCACCTTGCCCCGCGCCCGGGCGAGTGGCGTGGTGGCGCTCACCAACGCCCGGATCATCACCATGGACCGGCGCCGGGTGATCGAGCGCGGCACCGTGGTAGTGAAGGACGGGCGGATCACCTGCGTCGGGGCCTGCGACACTCGCGGCATCAAGACGATCGACGCCGCCGGCAAGTCGATCCTGCCCGGCCTGATCGACGTCCACGCTCATCACCTGACCGACGAGGCCACCGGGCTCATCACCCAGCATCGCTCGTCCTCGGCGCGGTACCTTGCCTGGGGCGTGACCACCACGCATGACCCGGCGAACGACCCGACCATCGGCTTCACCATCGGCGAGATGGTCGAAGCCGGCCGGATCGTGGGCCCGCGCACGCTATCCACCGGCGTTCCCCTCACCTGCTCCGATTTCGATGATCTCCGCGAAATCGACTCCTTCGAGGAGGCCCGGCAGCAGCTGGTTCGGGCCACCAACTATGGCGCCATCTCGATCAAGGACTACAAGCAGTGCACCCGGGTCCAGCGCCAGATGCTGGCCCAGGCCGCCCGGGACCGGGGCGTGACGATCACCTCGGAGGGCGCCGATCTGATCTATCTGCTCGGATTGATGATGAACGGCAGCACCGGCTGGGAACATCCGATCCAGCAGCATCCGATCTATAGCGACGTGGCCCGGTTCTTCGGCCAGGCCGAGGCTCACTACTCGGCCCAGCTCTTCATTTCCGACTACCCAATCGGTAACGCCATCGAATACTGGCTCGGCCAGGAAGATCTCTGGCGGAACGACAAATTGCTGGAATGGACGCCGTGGCAGCGGGTGGCCACCCGGCGGAGCTTCATCAAGAAGCCGCTCGAGGAATACATCCTGCCGATCGTGGCACAGGGGGCCGCCGCCATCAAGCGGGCCGGCGGCTACCTCGCCACCGGCGCCCACGGCGAGCAGGACGGACTCGGCACTCACTGGGAACTCTGGGGATTCGGATTGGCCCTGACGCCGATGGAAGCGCTGGAAGCCGGGACGATCGACGCTGCCCATTTCCTCGGGCTCGAGAAAGAGATCGGCTCGATCGCGGTCGGCAAGATGGCCGATCTGGTGGTGCTGAATTCCAATCCGCTCGTCAACATCCGGAAGAGCACCGATATCCGTTACGTGATGAAAGGCGGCCGGCTTCGCGACGCCCGGACGCTGGACGAGATCTGGCCCGGGCGGACCGCTTATGGGAAGCAGTGGTGGAATCCGGCGGAGATGCTGCGGAAGGATGTCCGGGCCGACGACTACTGGGATCGGGGCCCCGTGCCCCGGAAGTGAGTCAGGCCTTCATCAGTCGGCTCGCCACCTCGTCACCGATCGCGAGTGACGCGGTGGCCGCCGGCGAGGGCGCGTTGAGCACGTGCACCGCGCCCGGCGCCTCGAGCAGGACGAAATCATCGACCAGGTTGCCGGCCCGATCGACCGCCTGGGCCCGCACGCCACTGCCGCCCGGAACCAGATCCGCCGCGGTGATTGACGGAATCAGACGCCTCAGCGATTCGACGAACCGCCGCTTGGAGAATGACCGGGCCACTTCGCTCACTCCCATCCGCCAATGCGCTGCGATCAGGCGCCAGAAGCCGGCATACCCCACCATGTCCGCCACGTCGCCCAGCTGGATGTCGCGCCACCGATAGGCCTCGCGCCCCAGCGCCAGCACGGCGTTAGGCCCGGCCTCGACGACATCATCCACCCCGCGGGTGAAGTGAACGCCGAGAAACGGCAGCGCGGGATCTGCCACCGGATAGATCAGGCCTCGGACCAGCGCCGGCCGATTGAGGTGGTAATACTCGCCGCGGAACGGGATCACTCTTACGTCGGGTTCGAGCCCCGCCAGGCGGGCCACCCGATCGGCCTGGAGGCCGGCGCAGTTGACCAGGCGACTTGCCTCAAACACGCCCGCGGTGGTGCGAACGACCTGAGTGCCGGCGCGCTGCTCGATCCTTAGAGCCCGGGCATTCACCCGGATCTCGCTGCCGCGCCGCTTGAGCCCTTTTGCGATGGCTCGACACACCTCAGCGTACGACACGACGCCGGTATCCTCGACCCAGAGCCCCGCCGTGCCGGCCACCGCGGGCTCGATGATGCTCATTTCCTCGCGGTTCACCTGGCGCACCGGGCTGCCATTGGCCCGCCCGCGCTCTTCGAGCGCGGCCAGCCGAGTCTCCTCGGCCGGATTGACGGCCACGATCAGCTTGCCGCGCCGCCGGTGCGGAACGCCCTCCGCCTCACAGAATGCGTACATCGCCGCGAGCCCGGTCCGGCAGAGCCGAGCTTTGAGCGAACCTGGTTGGTAGTAGATGCCGGAGTGGATGACGCCGCTGTTG
>JANXXJ010000183.1 GCA_025350665.1 Gemmatimonadota bacterium
GCGCTCGGGGTTCGGGAACTTGCCTTCGAGCCCGGCCTGGGTGATCGCCTGATGGGCGGTGGCCAGGGCGAGCTGGAGAAAGAGATCGTAGCGGCGGGCCTCTTTCCGGTCGATGTAGACCAGGGGGTCGAAGCCCTTCACCTCACAGGCAAAACGGACCTGGAGCCGGCTCGGATCGAATTTGGTGATCGGAGCGGCGCCGGATTTGCCGGCCAGCAGGTTGGCCCAGGTTTCCTCAGCCGAGAGACCGACCGGGGTCACTGCACCCAGGCCGGTCACCACCACACGCGATGGCTTCACCTACTTGTTCCCCATCTTCTCCTGCAGGTACTTGAGCGCGTCGCCGACGGTTTTGAGCTTTTCGGCCTCCTCGTCGGGAATGTCGATGTCGAATTCCTTCTCGAACGCCATCACGAGTTCGACGGTGTCGAGCGAGTCGGCCCCGAGGTCCTCCATGAAGCTCGCACCTTCGGTGAGCTTCTCGCGCTCGACGCCCAACTCTTCGGCGATGATGTCCTTGACCTTCTCAACCATGTCGCTCATGTCGTCCTCATGAGATTAGATGACCATGCCTCCGTCCACGACGAGCACCTGTCCGGTGACGTAGCGGGCGAGATCGGAGGCGAGGAACAGCACCGCGCCGGCCACTTCGGCAGGCTGCCCAAGCCGACCGAGCGCGATTTGGGATAATAAGGCGTCCTTGGCCTCTTGGGGCAAGACGGCCGTCATGTCGGTCTCGATAAACCCCGGCGCCACACAATTCACCAGGATGCCGCGGCTGGCATACTCTTTGGCGACGGACTTTGAAAAACCGATCAGTCCGGCCTTGCTTGCCGCATAGTTGGATTGGCCCTTGTTACCGGTGAGGCCCACGACGCTGGTGATGTTGATGATCCGCCCCGCCCGGCGCTTCATCATGCCGCGGATCACGGTCCTGGTCGTGTGGAAGGCGCCCTTGAGATTGGCGTCCAGGACCTGATCCCATTCCTCGCTGCCGAGGCGGATGAGGAGGTTGTCCCTGGTGAGGCCGGCGTTGTTGACCAGGATCGAGATCGGTCCGAGCGCCTTCTCGGCCTCGGCGATGGCCGCTTCGACCTGGCCCAGGTCCGCCACATCGCACGCCACCCCGGCGGCCCGTTCGCCGAACTCGGCCGCGACCGCGGCGGCCTGCGCCGCGTTCCGCCCGACGATCGCGACCGATGCGCCCGCCTGATGGAGGGCCGCGGCGATCGCCTTCCCGATCCCCCGGGTGCTGCCGGTTACGAAGGCGACCTGGCCGTGCAGGTCGATGGCCGTACTCATGCGAGGAACTTCTCCACATCGTCCGCGGTGCCTAACGCAAGGTACTGCGGTTCCGCGACGACCCGCTTGATGAGGCCGCCGAGAACGGTACCCGGGCCAATCTCGACGAACCGGACCGCCGGGGCGAGCGCCGCGAGGGCCCGGACGCATTCGACCCATCGGACCGGCGCCGTGAGCTGGTCCACCAGCAGGCGTTTGGCCTCGGCGGCCGTCGCCACTGCCGTGGCCGTCGCGTTCGCCACGACGGGAAAGGCCGGGTCGCCGAAGGGCAGCGTTCCGAGCGCCTCGGCCAGGCCGGCGGCGGCCGGCGCCATGAGCGGCGAATGAAAGGCTCCGCTCACCTTGAGGGGCATGACCCGCTTGGCCCCGGCCGTCTTGCAGAGCTCGCCGGCCCGTCCCACGGCTGCAGGATCGCCGGAAATCACGGTTTGATCGGGCGCGTTCAGGTTCGCGGCCACCGCCACGCCGTCCCCTTCACTGCTGGCCTGGCCGCAGGCGATGCCCACCTGCTCGCCCGGCAGCCCAAGCACGGCCGCCATCGCTCCCGGCCGCTCGGCGCCGGCCTGGTGCATCAATTCACCGCGCCGGCGAACCAGCCTGGCCGCGTCGACAGGGGCAAGCGACCCAGCGGCGACGTAGGCACTGTACTCCCCCAGGCTATGACCCGCTGCCCCGGCCACCGGCCCCAGGCGGTCGCGGACCACCGCCAGCACCGCGGCGGAGTGGGCGAGGATGGCTGGCTGGGTATTGAGGGTCTGCTGGAGTTCGTCTTCAGGCCCCTGCCACATGATGCGGGTGAGGGCAACGCCAAGCGCGTCATCGATGGCCGCCAGCGTGTCGCGAGCGGCCGGAAACCGCTCGGCGAGATCCCTGGCCATGCCGAGTTTCTGGGCGCCCTGCCCCGGGAAGACGAGAACGTTCACCATCGAAGCAGCACCGCTCCCCAGGTGAAGCCGGCGCCGAAGCTGACGAGCAGCACCAGGTCGCCCGCCGTGAGCCGTCCATCGCGCTCAGCCTCGGCCAAGGCCAGTGGGATCGATCCCGCGGAGGTGTTGCCGTACCGATCGACGTTCACGACCACCTTGTCCATCGGCACTCCGGCCTCGGCAGCCGTCGCGGTGATGATCCGCAGGTTGGCCTGATGGGGGACGAGGAGCTTGACCTGGTCGGCCGTCACGCCGGCGCGATCGAGCACCTCCTGACAGGCCTGGGCCATTCGCCGGACCGCCACCTTGAAGACTTCCCGCCCGGCCATCTTCACGTACAGGCCACCTTCAGCGAGGACCTTGTCGCTGGGCGGTTCGGTGGAACCGCCGGCCGGGATGTAGAGCAGCTCGGCGAGGCTGCCATCCGCGCCGAGCGACGTCCCGAGAATGCCCCGGCCGCCGGTTGACCGGGTGACCACTGCCGCCCCGCCGCCATCGCCAAACAGGACCGCGGTGCCGCGATCCTGTTGGTCCACGATCGAACTGACCCGGTCGCCGCCCAGGACCAGAATCCGGTCGTAGGTCCCCGTGGCGATCAGCCCTTCGGCGACGGTCAGGCTGTAGAGCCAGCCGGGGCACGCCGCCACAACGTCGAACGCCGCCGCGGGTCCGCCGCCGAGCTTCGCCTGCACGTCGCAGGCGGTGGAGGGGAGGCGGCGGTCCGGGGTGCAGGTGCCGCAGATCACCGCCTGGATGGCGGAGAAATCGAGACCGGCTTTGGCGAGAGCGTCGCGGGAGGCCGTGACGAAGAGGTCGGAGAGCGCCTCGCCGGGCTGGAGCACCCGGCGTTCGCGAATGCCGGTTCGGTCCACGATCCACTGGTCCGACGTGTCGAGCCGGGCTTCGAGATCAGCGTTGGTAATCACGGTGCTGGGCACCGCCGCTCCCAGGCCGGCGATCATCGCGACTGGACGCTGCATTACGACTGCCCCGCAGGCTGGTGACTCGAGAACTCCGTTCCGATGTGCGCACTCAGGTTCTTCTCGACCGCCTGGACCGCCACCCGGATGGCGTGCTTGATGGCGTTCGCGTTGGAACTGCCATGGCAGATGATCGAGATGCCCCTGACGCCGAGAAGCGGCGCGCCGCCGTACTGCGAGTAGTCGAGGGGCCGGAATGCCCGGCGGGTAGCCGGCTGGTCCCAGAGCCCCTCGGCCGCCGCTAGCTGGCGGACGAGGCCCAGCACCGATTCGTAGAACTTCAGCACCACGTTGCCGACGAATCCGTCACAGACCACGACGTCGATCTGCCCTTTGTGATGGCCGCCGAGGATGTCCCGGCCCTCGATGTTGCCGAGGTAGTTCAGCCCGGCCGCCTGTTTGAGGAGTTGGTGGGCCTCTTTGATCAGCCCGGTGCCCTTCCCCTCCTCCTCGCCGACGTTGAGCAGGCCGACGACCGGGTCGGGCCGGCTCACAATGTCGCGCATGTACACGCTGCCCAGGTACGCGAAACCGACCAGTTCCCGGGCCGAGCAATCGACGTTGGCACCCGCGTCCAGCATGAGGACGGTGCCCTCCCGCGTGGGGAGCAGGGTCCCGACGGTGGCCCGTTCAACCCCGAGATGGAGGCCCAGAATGATGGTCGATGCCGCCAGGATGGCGCCGGTATTTCCCGCGGACACAAACGCCTGGGATTGGCCGGCCGGCTGAAGGGAGAGACCGACCACGATGGTGCTCTTCCGCTTCTTCCGGACCGCCTCGAGGGGCTTCTCCGCCATTCCGATGACTTCGGCGGCTTCGATGACCTCGATCCGGCGCCGGTCGACGTCGGGGTACTTGGCGAGCTCAGCCTCGATCGGACCGGGCGGTCCGACAAACTGGATGACGAATTCGCCGGGAAGCTCGGTCAACGCCCGAACCGCGCCCTCGACCTCGGTCGCGGGCGCGTTGTCACCACCCATCGCGTCGACGGCGACGCGAACCACTGGCGTCAGTCCTCGACCTCGAGGCGCTTCTTGCCGCCGTAGTAGCCGCAGGAGCCGCAGATCCGGTGGGGGATCCGCTGCGAGCCGCAGCGCGGGCAAGCCTGGATCGCGAGGCCGGCCGCCGAATGGTGGCTCCGCCGCATCCGCTTACGACGCTTGGACGTTTTCCGTTTGGGTACAGCCATGTGATCCTCAGTGTGCCTTGGCGCCCGGGCAATCGCACGGGCCCTGGTTCAGATCCGCACCGCACCGGGGACAGAGCCCGGCACAGTCTTCCCGACACAGCGGATACGCCGCCGCGGCGAGAGCCAACTCCTCGCGCACCGCCGCGGTCACGTCGACGGACGCGACCGGTTCCATCAATGGGTATACACTCGGGTCGTCCTGGAGATCAGGATTGGTCGAAAAAACTGCTTCGACCGGCACCGTGACCGGCAGCACGAACTTCTTGAGACAGCGGCGGCAGGCGACGTGCGCCCGGCTCGCCAGCTGCGCCTTCCAGAAATAGTCGCCTCGGGCGGTGGTTTCGAGGGACCCCGAAATCACCAGCGGTTCAGCCAGTGCGACGCCCAGCCCCTCGAACAGCGGATCGGCTGCCGGGAGAGACCCTGCGGTCGCCACCGGTCCGTGCCGGAGTTCCCGAACATCGACCCGAAGCATAGCCCGTAAAGCTAGCTGGGAAACAGGCTTAGGACAAGTTTCGCCATGACCTCAGCCCCAGAGGTGCGCCCGCTCCGCCTCAGTAAAGAAGAAGCCGATTTCCCGGGCGGCGTTCTCGTCGCTGTCGGACCCGTGGACGGCATTGCGGCCCTTGGATTCGGCGAACAGCTTCCGAATCGTCCCGGCCGCAGCCTCCGCCGGATCGGTGGCCCCGATGGCGGTTCGGAAGGCCTTCACGGCATCGTCCTTCTCCAGAGCCATCGGAAAGCAGGGGCCGCTGGTCATGAACTCCACCAGTTCAGCGTAGAACGGCCGACCCCGGTGAACCTCATAAAAGGCCTCCGCCTCCGCCCGGGACAGCCGGACCAGCCGGCCCGCCCGGACCACCCAGCCATCCCGCTCGAGATGGGCGATGATGTTGCCGAGGTTGCGCTTCTGCACGGCATCGGGCTTTACGATGCCGAGTGTCTGACGTCCCGCCATTGGTGACCCCTTGTTCCTAGTTCTTCAAACGTTCGGTGATGAGCCGGACTACATCAGCCGGCCGCTCCATGACACTGATACCGGCCTCCTTGAAGGCCGCAATCTTCTCGGCGGCGGTGCCGGAGGACCCGGAAACGATCGCGCCCGCATGGCCCATGCGCCGTCCCGGAGGCGCCGTCTGGCCGGCGATGAAGCCAACGACCGGCTTGGTCACGTGCTGCGCGATGAAGGCCGCCGCCTTCTGCTCGTCCGTGCCGCCGATCTCGCCCATCATGACGATGGCATCGGTGTCGGGGTCAGCCTGGAAGGCCGCGAGCACATCAATGAAATTGGTGCCGATCACGGGGTCGCCGCCGATGCCGACGCAGGTGCTCTGCCCGATTTGGTTCCGGGTCAGCTGGTTGACCACCTCGTAGGTCAACGTACCGCTCCGGGACACCAGGCCGACGCGACCTGGCGTGCAGATCTGCCCGGGGATGATGCCAACCTTGGCGACTCCCGGCGTAATCAATCCCGGGCAGTTGGGGCCCAGGAGGCGAGCGCCCTTTTCGCGCACGAACGGCATGATCCTGGCCATGTCGAGAACCGGGATGCCTTCGGTGATGCAGACGATGAACGAGATCCCCGCGTCGGCGGCCTCAGCCACTGCCGCCGCGGCGAAGGCGGGCGGCACGTAGATGACGGAGGTGTTGGCGCCGGTTTCCCTGACGGCGTCGGCCACGGTGTTGAACACCGGCACCTTGTCTTCGAACTTCTGGCCGCCTTTGCCCGGGGTCACGCCGG
This sequence comes from Gemmatimonadota bacterium, assembly GCA_025350665.1. GTDB lineage: Bacteria > Gemmatimonadota > Gemmatimonadetes > Gemmatimonadales > GWC2-71-9 > SHZU01. The sequence goes on from JANXXJ010000183.1 coordinate 6,139, forward strand.
CGACCATGTCGGTGCCGTAGGCGAGCATTTGCTTCGAATGGAACGAGCCGTCGCGCCCGGTGATTCCCTGGACCACGAGCCGGGTCGAGGCGTTGACGAAGATGCTCACTTGGCCCCCTTGGCCAGCGCGACCGCCTGCTTGACCGCTTCGTCCATGTCGTTCAGTGCCTTCATGCCGACTCCTTCGAGGATCTTGACCGCTTCCTTCTCATTGGTGCCGGTGAGGCGGATGACGATCGGCAGATCGACTTTGAACTGGCGGGTCGCGGTGACGATGCCGTTGGCGACGTCGTCAGTTCGGGTAATGCCGCCAAAAATGTTGAAGAGAATGACCTTCACCGACGGATCGGCGGTGATGATCTTGAGGGCGTTCACCACTTTTTCCGGATTGGAGCTGCCTCCGATGTCGAGGAAGTTGGCCGGATCGCCGCCGTAGTACTTGACCAGATCCATGGTTGCCATGGCGAGGCCGGCACCGTTCACGACGCAGCCGACGTTGCCATCGAGTTTGATGAACGTCAGGTTCGCCTTGCGCGCCGTCACTTCACTGGGCTCCTCGGCCGATTCATCGCGCAACGCCGCCAGGTCGGGCCGGCGGTCGAGCTCGTTGTCGTCAATCGAAATCTTGGCGTCGAGCGCGAGGACTTTCCCGTCGGAGGTCGTCGCCAGTGGGTTGATCTCGGCCAGGGACGCTCCGTTGGCCATGAAGACCGAATAGAGCTGCTCCATCATCCGGGCCGCCGCGCGCACCTGATTGAAGTCCTGGTAGAGCTTGAGGGCGAGACCGAGGGACTGGTGCGGCATCAGCCCGAACCGCGGATCGACGGCGAGTCGATGGATCTTCTCGGGTGTCTTCGCAGCCACTTCTTCGATATCGATGCCGCCGGCCGAGCTCACCATGAACAGGGGGCGCTGCGATTCCCGATCCATGATCAGCCCGACATAGCTCTCGGAGGCGATGTCGGCCGCCGGCACGACGAGAACCTTCTGAACGACGAGGCCCTTGATGGTCATGCCCAGAATGCGGGCGGCCACTTCTTTCGCTTCGGCCGGGGTCTTGGCGAGTTTGACGCCGCCCGCCTTGCCGCGGCCGCCGGCATGAACCTGAGCCTTCACCACCACCGTCCCTCCAATGCGGCTGGCGATGGCATGGACCTCATCGGCTGTGGCCGCCACGCCTCCATCCAGCATCGGAACCCCAGCCGCTTTGAGCAGCTCCCGGGCTTGGTATTCGTGCAGGTTCACTGATTCCGCCGTTCGAATGGGTAAGAAGTTCCAAAACTAGTCAGACTCATAAGCCTCAGCAATGCCTTGACTTAGGGCTTCGGCTGCGGCACGGCGCCGCCGGTCACCCGGAGCAACTCCCGGAGATACGCGAAGGCCCGGCCGAAGCCTTCGAGGTCGCCGCGCTTCAGGGCCTCATCGGCACGGTCGAGCCAATTCCGCGCCTGGACAAGGCGGGTGCCGACGTCGGTGCCGACGGGGCTCGGGGCGAGTTCTCCCCTCAAATTCTTCCAGGCCTCTTCGACCGACCGGCCGGCGCCGAGCCGCCCGCCCAGGGCCACGTTCACGAGGACAACTGCTCCGCCTCCACTGGGGCCAATGGCGTAGTTTGGCTGGTAGGCGGCGACGGTGTCGCCGAGGCTGGTAAAGCGGATCAGGCCAGAGACGTAGTCCGAGCCAGCCGCTCGGACCGAATCCCGGAGTTGCTGGAAGAACGGAAATCGCTCCCAGCGGAGCTGGAGATCCCGCGGGCTCCCCACCGCCAGGGACGAGTCCGTCGAGATCAAGCGAGCCTCCCCCGCCGGGGTTCCCGGGCTGATCAGGAGTGCGTTTACCCGCTGTCCATCACCAGTCAGGAACGGCGACCGAATCGGGTCGGCCCCGGTCCCCAAGCGAAGGATCGACTCCTCGCCGCCGCCCAGGGTGCCCTGGCGCGCGGCACTCTGGCCGGCCCAGGCGCTACCCTGGAGGATCTGGGCCTGGACGGCCGCCATCGAACGAGAGGTGCCGAGGTTCTCGCTGACCGCCGTGGGCAGGTTGGCGCCCGGCTCGATCAAGGGCGCGGCGATTCGACTCCAGACCGCCGAGAGCGAATCGGCATCGGGCCTCAGAAAGATCCGGACATCCCCGCCCCGAGCCCGAACCAGCCCGACGAACCCGGCTCCGACATATCCCACCTCGCGACCACGCCAGGAGGCATGGCGGGACCCGGGAAAATCCTCCAGGGTGATGAAGCCATCGGACATCCAGTAGAGTTCGCGGCCCACCGCCACCGCACTCGGTCGTGACCACTCGATGAACGGCGCCACGGCCCCGAGCCGTTGAACGGGATCGAGGCGCCAGGCGATTTGCAGATTGGGCTCGGCCCGGAGCACGGCGCCGACCTGGAGAGCCCAGGCGACGGCAATGCGGCGGATGCCGCTGTACAACGGAACGCCGGCCGCGCCCGCGGCCAGATCGAACTCCGGTGCCCCGGGTCGAATGCTGTGCCGATTCATGGTGAGATATGGCACGATCCCGGGCGAGAAGGTTTCGTCGCCCCACCGCAGGGACGCGATTCCGCCGGTCGGTCCCGTGTGGTCATCGGCCACCGCAACCGCGGTCGGTTCGCCGTTCGGGACGGTGCGGATGACCATCCAGACCCGATGCCACGCCGATCCGACCCGCACCATGGCCGGCATGACATCGGCGACTTTGGCGCTGTCGGCGGCGGCGATCCGTCCGAGGGCCTGCCGATCCCAGAGCGCCGGTTCCGACTCGGCGACCGGCGTGGCGGCGGTGGCGAGCCGAAGGCTGTAGGCGATGGAATCGACCCGGCGGAGGGAAACCAGTTCCTGTGCGCCGACGGGCCCACCCGCTGCCCTCGAGGCGGTCAGGATCGACCCCCCGAGTGACGCGAGGGCCAGGCCGACCCAGCCGGCCGCGGCGATCACGAACCGGGAACGCAGGGCCCAGACGAAGGTCAGCACGGCTGCGGTGGCGGAAAACAGCACGATAACCTGGGCCACGGTCGCGCGAAGGAGGAACTCGGCCGGTCCGATGGCGGCACTCTGGGTGACGGCCAGGCGGTAGGGCGTCAACACCGCCTCCCAGCCGACGAGCAGCGCGGAGGCCATGAGCAGAATGGCCGTCTGCCAACGAGCATGGGGCGAGATCCACAGACGGCGTTCCACGACCTTGATGTTGCCGCCAATGCCATTGGCGACGGTGACGGCGACGAGCGCAGGCAGCACCAGGGCAACCGCGCGGTCATATAACAATTCCCAGAGCGGTAGGTTGGCGGCAAAGACACCAAGGTCGGTCTGCAGCAACGAATCGGCGACGCCGAAGCGGACGCCGGCTCCGGCCACGAGAATCGTGGGGAGCCACCCTCCGGTTCCACCGCCGACCGCGACGCCCAGTACCGCTGCCGCGCCGACCGCGGCCCAGTACCCGAGCCGGGGGGACCAGCCCTTCACGTTCCGGGTCGGCTCGGCGAACCGCATCAGCACGGCGTGGGTGACCCAGAAGAAATGGGCCGCGAACCACGTCACGGCGACCGCGAGACCGATCAACTCGAGCCCGGCCGCGAGCAGGGCGAAGCGGGTGCCCACGAGCGCCGCCGCTTCCGAGACCCGGCCTTCCCAAAGCCGGTTGGTGGCGAAGACAGCCATCCAGCGACCGAAGACCAGCGCTGAAACCAGGGACACGCCGCCCCAGATTGCCCGACGTCGGCGGGTCTCCATCGTCAGGCCTCGATGCCCTTCCCGGCGAGCCAGGTCCGCATTTCGGCCTGGTACCTGGTAAGCGAGGCCTCGCTGGTCGCTTCGAAGCGCATCACGAGGATCGGCTGGGTGTTGGATGAGCGGAGCAACGCCCAACCGTCAGGGTAGGCAATCCGGACACCGTCGATGGTGTTCACGGGATACCGCGAACTGAAATAGGCCGCGGCCTGCGCGACGACTCCAAACTTCACGTCGTCCGGGCAATCAACCCGGATCTCCGGGGTGGCAAACGTCGTCGGCAGGTCGGCGAGGAGGCGGTGGAGGCCTCGCGGGCCCGACGCGACAATCTCGAGCAACCGGGCCGCGGCGAACAGGGCGTCGTCGAAGCCGAGATAGTCGCCGGCAAAAAAAATGTGGCCACTCATCTCGCCGGCGAGCGGCGCGGCCGTTTCCTTCATCCGGGCCTTGATCAGCGAGTGCCCCGTCTTCCACATCTCGGGCCTGGCGCCGGCGGCGGCGAGCGCCTGGGGGAGCACCTCGGAACACTTCACGTCGAAGATGATTGGCACGCCGGGCCCGAACCGCCGGACGGCGTCGCGGCCGAGGATGACCAGCAATTGATCGCCGTAGATCACCGTGCCGTGCTCATCGACGGCTCCGATCCGGTCCCCGTCGCCATCGAACGCGATTCCCAATTCGGCCCCCGTCCGGCGAACCTCGCGGATGAGGTCGGCCAGGTTCTCGGGGACTGTGGGATCAGGGTGGTGATTCGGAAAGGTTCCGTCGGACTCGCAAAACAGCGGCGTCACTTCGCAGCCGAGAGCGTTGATCACCTTCTCGGCGACCAGGCTGGCCACGCCATTGCCGCAGTCGATCACGACCTTGACCGGGCGGGCCAAGCGGTGCCGGGTGGTGATTCCCGTGGAGTAGGCCTCGAGCACCGAGCCGTCGCTCCGGTGGATGCCTGCCCCGCTCTGCCAAGTCTCGGTGACAATGACATCATACAGATCCAGGATGGCTTCGCCATGAATCGCCTCGCCGGCCAGGACCATCTTGAACCCGTTGAACTCGGGCGGATTGTGGGAGCCGGTGACCTGGAGGCCCCCGTCGGTCACGAGATGATACACGGCGGCGTAGAGCGCGGGCGTTGGCAGCATGCCGACGTCGATCGCCGTGCCGCCGGAGGCGACGATGCCGTCACAGATTCGCCTGGCCAAGGCGGTTCCGGAGGGCCTATTGTCGCGACCCACGGCCAGGACGGGCGCTCGGCCGAGCGCCCGCCATCCAGCGGTGGCGAAGGCGCGGCCGAGGCCGAAGGCAAAGTCCGGCGTCAGTTCGCTGCCGACCAGGCCGCGGACATCGTATTGACGGAAGACTTTCCGCGGCACGTTCACGGGCAACTTCCCTTCAGATGGTTCGGCCCAGTGACGCGCACGCAGGCGTCACCGGGCCGATGCAGGCACGTGGATCCGGCCGCCGTGGCCGGTCGCAGACCGGGTTCAGGTCAGCGACGCGCCTGAGCGGCTCGATCGAGTGCCGTCCCCGCGAAGGACCTGGCGCCGCTGTCCGCCCTGTCAATCGCCAACCGCGGCAGGATGCCGAGTACGAGGAGCAGAATGACGCCGAGGGCTACGGTGAGCCGGGCCGCGCCGGGCAGGATGACCCCGTCGTGAATCTCCGCGTTGAGCGGCGGCCGCATGTAGAGCGACCTGATGACCGGGAGGTAGTAGCCCGCCGACACCAGGCTCGTCAGGACGAGCACGACGGCAAGGAATTGGTGATGCTCCGCCGTGATCGAACTCAGGATAGCCCACTTGCCGATGAAGCCGAACGTGCCCGGGAAACCGAGCAGCGAGAACATGCAGATGGTGAGCGCCGCCGCGATGGCCGGGCGCCGCTGGGCGAGCCCGGCGATGCTGTCGAGCGTCACGTCACGCTCGCCGCCTCGGCCGAGCACCGCGAGGATGCCGAAGGTGGCGAGGGTGGTCAGGACGTAGGCGGCGAGGTAGAGCATGGTGGCACTGGCACCAGCCTGGCTTCCCGACCAGACGGCTGCAAGCAGGTAGCCGGCATGGGCAACGGAGCTGTAGGCGAGCATCCGCTTGATCGAGCGCTGGGCGAGGGCCACCAGATTGCCGAGAATCATGGACGCCGCGGCGAGGACCCCGATGATCGGCTGCCACGTGTCAACGGCCGAGCCAAATCCGACCATGAGGACACGAACCAGCGCCAGGAATCCTGCCGCCTTGACCCCGGTGGCCATATAGGCCGTGACCGGCGTGGGTGCGCCATCATACACATCGGGGGCCCACATATGGAACGGCACGGAGGCGACCTTGAAGCCCAACCCGATCAGCATCAACGCCAGTCCGAGGCCCGACATTGTGCCGATGCCCTGAGCGGCGATCCGCTGGCCGACGACGGTGAGCGCGGTCGAACCGGTGGCGCCGTAGGTGAGGGCGATACCGTAGAGCAGAAACGCCGACGCCAAGGCCCCGACCAGGAAGTACTTGAGGCCAGCCTCGGCCGACACGGCACTCTTCCGGTTGAACGCGGCCAGCACGTAGACCGGGACCGACATGACTTCGAGGCCGAGGAACAGGACGATCAGATCTTCGGCCCCGGCGAGGAACATCATCCCGGAGGTCGCCATGAGCAGCAGGCTGTAGTACTCGGGGGCGATCAGCGACTCCCGCTCGAGGTAGTCGAGCGACAGGAGGACGGTCCCGATGCTGGCGCCCAGGATGAGCAATTGGGCGCCAAACCGATAACCGTCCAGCGCAATCATATTGGGTGCGCCGAGCGGGGCGGCCCCGCCCCGCCACAGCGCGCCGAGCACGGCGAGGGCCGCGACCAGGCCAGCGAGGGACACCATGCCGGCGAACCGGGAATCGGCCGCGGTCTGGTGGCGCCAGGCGTTGATCAGCAGGACGATCACGGCAGCGAGCGTGACCACCAGCTCCGGAAGCATTGCCACCATCAGGCCGGAGGGGGTCAGGAGATCGAGGCCGGTCATTGCGAAGCCCCCTTGGTCCGGATCACATCGTCACCCGGGACGACGAGCCCCTTGGTCATCAGGATGTAGCGGCGGGCAGCCGGTTCGATCTTGTCGAGCACCGGTTTGGGATAAAGGCCCATCCAGACGATACCGATGAGCAGCGGGATCAGGACCGCGAGTTCACGGCGATTCAGGTCCGGGATGACCTCATTGGCCGGTTTGTCCAGCTTGTTGAAGATGATCCGCTGGAGCGCCCAGAGCATGTAGGCGGCCGCGAAGATCACGCCGGTCGTGGCGATACCGGTGGCGTACGGGTAGATGCGGAAACTTCCAATCAGCACCAGGAACTCGCCGACGAACCCGTTCAGACCCGGGAGGCCAATGGACGCCAGGGCGACCACGGTCAGGATGAGGCTGAAGATCGGCACCACGCGCGCGAGACCACCGTAGGCATTGATCTCACGGGTGTGGCGCCGCTCGTAGATCATGCCGATCAGGAAGAACAGCGCCCCGGTGGAGAACCCGTGGCCGATCATGACCATCAGGGCGCCCTGCACGCCCTGCACCGAGGCCGCCCAGATGCCAAGGACGGCGAAGCCGAGGTGACTCACAGAGGAATAGGCCACGAGTTTCTTGATGTCCGGTTGGACCATGGCCACCAGGGCCCCATAGACCACACCGATCACGGCCAGCGTCACCACGGTGTTGGTGACGAAGGTACTGAAGGCGACACCCGGAAAGAACGGAATCGCGAACCGGATGAAACCGTAGGTCCCCATCTTGAGCAGCACGCTGGCGAGGATCACACTGCCGGCGGTCGGGGCCTCGACGTGGGCGTCGGGCAGCCAGGTGTGGAACGGGAACAGCGGCACCTTGATCGCGAAGGCCAGGAAGAACGCCAGAAAGAGCCAGGGGGCGATCCGCCCCATGATGGGCGACTGGGCGTACTGGAGGAGGTGGAAGTACGAGAAGGAGACCTTCCCGTCCCCCATGACGGCGGCCACCCGGACCATCACCAGGATCGCCACCAGCATGAGGAGCGACCCAGCCATGGTATAGATGAAGAACTTGAGCGCGGCGTAGAGCCGGTTCTTTCCGCCCCAGACCCCGATCAGGAAGTACATCGGAACCAGCATGACCTCCCAGAACACGTAGAACAGGAACATGTCCATGGCGATGAAGACGCCGATCATGCCGGTGGTGAGCACCAGGAGCAGCGCGTAGTATCCGGGTTCTCGCTCGGTGATGGCGGCGAAGCTCCCCAGCACGCAGAGGGGCATCAACATCGTGGTGAGCAGAACCATGGTGAGCGAGATGCCGTCAATGCCGACCGCGTAGGAGATGCCCCATTGGGGGATCCACGGAATGGTCTGCATCAGCTCCATCGTGCCGTTGCTGGTGTTGACCGACCACCAGAGTCCAAGCGACAGGAGGAATTCGAGGAGCGTGACCGCAAAGGCCAGCCGCTTGGCGAGAGCGGCCGGGCTCAGGAAGACCGCCACCGCCCCGAGCAGCGGGAAGACCAGCAACACGTGCAATATCCACGAGTTGTAGTTGATCGACGCGAGGAAGTTCGACATGGCGCCTTACCGGATCACAGCGTGAAGAAGCCAGACCGCGCCGGCCACGAACACGATCACGTAGAGCCCCAGCTGGCCGGACTGGAGTCGTCCGCCGAGCCAGCCCAGCGCCCGGGCCAGGCCGCCGGACCCGTTGACCCCCAACCCGTCGATCACGCCCTGGTCCACGAACTTCCAGAGGAAGAGCCGGGAAATGGCGACGAGCGGCCGGACGATCAGCGACTGATAGATCTCGTCGATGTAATACTTGTTGAAGAGGACTCGGGCGAATCCGACCTCTTCGTGCGCCGCTTTGGCAACCGTGATCGGTTTGGCCAGGGTGGCCTTCCAGCCGGCCACCAGCCCGGCGATCGCGGTAAGGCTCGCCGCGACGATGAGGATCGTTTCGGTCGAACCGTGGGGCATGTGGACCGGCATCTGTTTCGCCGCCGGGGCGAGGACCGGTTCAAGCCACTTCTCGAGGCCCTGGTGCGAAAGGCCTCCGACAAACTCGGGAAGGTTGAGGACGCCGCCGATGACACTCAGGACGCCGAGGATGACGAGCGGCCCGGTCATGATCGCCGGGGCCTCGTGGAGGTGCTCCTGCTCCACGGTGCCGGTCCGGTTCTCACCCCAGAATGTCATGGCCATCAGCCGCATCATGTAGAACGCCGTCATCAGCGCCGCGGCGACCCCGAACGCCCAGAAGACGTAGAAGACCGGGTGCTCCGCCCCGCGCCCAAAGGCGGCGGACAGGATCTCGTCCTTGGAGAAGAACCCTGAAAACGGCGGCACGCCGGCGATGGCGAAGGTGGCCAGCAGCATGAGCCAGTAGGTGGCCGGCAGGTATTTCGACAGGCCACCCATGTTGCGCATGTCCTGGGCATCCTCGTGGCTGTGGGTGGCATGATACGCGTGGTGCATGGCGTGGATCACGCTGCCGGACCCGAGGAAGAGCAACGCCTTGAAGAAGGCGTGGGTGACGAGGTGGAATACGCCGGCGGAGTAGGCCGCGGACCCCACGCCGAGGAACATGTAGCCCAGCTGGGAGACCGTCGAGTAGGCCAGGACCTTCTTGATGTCGTACTGGCGGAGGCCGATCGAGGCGGCGAAGAGCGCGGTCGTGGCGCCCACGCCGGCGACCACCATGCTGGAGACCGGCGCCATCGAGAACAGGATGCTGGTCCGGGCCACGAGATAGACGCCAGCCGTGACCATGGTCGCGGCGTGGATCAGGGCGGACACCGGTGTCGGGCCGGCCATGGCGTCCGGCAGCCAGACGTACAGCGGGATCTGGGCCGACTTGCCGGCGCATCCCAGGAAGAGGAACATCGTGATGACGGTGATGAGCGTCCCTCCTGCCGCGTAGGCCGAGGGCGCGTGCTTCACGATGTCGGTGAATTCGAGCGAGCCGATGGTCCAGAAGATCAGGAACATGGCGATCAGGACGCCGAAGTCGCCGATCCGGTTGACGATGAAGGCCTTCTTGCCGGCGTCGGCGTTGGCCTTTTCCTGGTACCAGAACCCGATCAGCAGGTAGGAACAGAGACCGACACCCTCCCAGCCGACGAAGAGGACCGGCAGGCTCGAGCCGAGGATCAGGATCAGCATGAACGCGACGAAGAGGTTCAGGTACGCGAAGAAGCGGGCGTACCCGGGATCCTCTCGCATGTACCCGACGCTGAAGATGTGAATCAGGCTCCCGACCCCGGTCACCACCATCAGCATCACGGCGGACAGCTGGTCGACCTGGAGAGAGAAGTTCACTCTGAGCGCCCCGGCCCCGATCCAGGCCCAGAGGGGCAGCACGATCGGCTCTTCGGGCGGGTGAGTCCAGAGGCCGGCGAAGATCGAGGCGGCGACGGCGAACGCCGCGAGGAGGACCCCTGGGCCCACCAGCGAGACGACCCGCTTTGCGTCCGGCTTGGCCAGCGCCAGGACACCGTTCACCAGGAAGCCGGCGAACGGGAGGGCGATGGTGAGCCAAATCCAGGAGGGATTCATCAGCCCTGCAGCAGGTTGATGTTCTTGAGGTCGACCGACTTCGTGTGCCGGAAGATGGCCAGGATGATCGCCAGTCCAACGGCCGCCTCGGCGGCGGCCACCGTCATGACGAAGAAGACCATCACCTGGCCGCCGAAACCATGGGCGGTCGAAAGGGCGACGAACGACAGGTTCACCGCGTTGAGCATCAACTCGACGCACATGAACAGGACGATCGCATTGCGGCGGATCATCACGCCGACGACCCCGATCGAGAAGAGGATCGCGGAGAGGACGAGGGAAGGTCCGAGCAGCATGCTAGAGCTTCCGTTTCGCGAGGACGACCGCGCCGACGGCGGCGGCCAGGAGAAGGACCGAGGTCAACTCGAACGGCACCAGATAGGTCTGGAACATCGGTTTGGCGATCGACCCGATGGCGTTGTTGAAGGCTGCGACGGACTGAACCTCGCCTCCGCCCATCAGATCGAGCGGGCTCGCGGCCGGGTTGGAGCCGCCCAGGCGTGCCGCAAGGCCGGCAACCGAGGTGTCGCGCGTCGCGATCAGGGCCGCCACGATTCCAGCGCCGAGAAGCACGGCAACCAGAACGACCGGACCCTTCTTGATGTCGGTCTGGTCGTCCCGGCCGAGGTTCAGCAGCATGATGACGAACAGGAACAGCACCATGACCGCGCCGGCGTAGACGAGGACCTGCATCGCCGCGATGAACTGGGCGTTGAGCAGGACATAGATTCCGGCCAGGGCGAACATGGTCGATACCAGCCACAGGGCCGACGGAATCGGGTTCTTCTGGCTGATGCAGAGCACCGCGGAGCCGACCGCCGCGACGGCGAGCAAATAGAAGACGATTTCGGCCATCATTGACCTCGCGGGTCGGCCGGGTCCCAGAGCGTCGAGACGGAGTGCGTCTGGGAGGTGAGCCGCTCGAGGTCGTAGACGAAGCGATCGCGGCTGTATTCGGCGTTCTCGAAGTGAACGCCGACGTGGATGGCCTCCTCGGGGCAGACTTCCTGGCAGTAGCCGCAGAACACGCAGCGGAACTCGTCGATCTCGTAGATCAGCGGGTAGCGATTCCCTTCCTCGTCCTCGCCGGGTACCAGCTTGATGCAGTTGGCCGGGCAGATCTGGGGACAGAGGCCGCAGGCGACGCACTTGGAGCGTCCCTGCTCGTCCGCCAACATCCGGTGGGTGCCGCGCCACCGCGGCGCGACGGAGTAACTGCCGCGGTCGTCCGCGGTGCTCCGCTCCTCGGGGTACTGCATCGTCACCTTCGGCTGGAACATGTGCTTGAAGGTGAGCGCCATCCCCTTGAGCGCCGCCCGGACGTAGCTGGTCTCGCGGTCCGGTCGCTTCATGACCTTGACGCCGATCGCCATCGATTTACCCCCTCACGCCCGCCGGCGCCTGCCGACGGTAGGAACCCGACAGGAGCCGGCCCCGGTCGAGAATGAAGAAGACGACGTAGCAGGCTACCACGTTCAATCCAAACAGAATCAGGCCGCGCACCTTGGGGCTGGTGATGCCGGCCACGTTCTCAATGCCCCAGACGGCGACGCACACCACCAGGATGTAGGTCAGCGCCAGCGGGATCAGGAATTTCCAGCCGAGGGCCATCAACTGGTCGTAGCGGAACCGGGGCAACGACCAGCGGATCCACATGAAGAAGAAGAGGAAGAAGAAGGTCTTGAGGAACATCGCGACCCCGGTCAGCAGCGTGGCCAGGCCGGTCCCGCCTTCATCCCAACGGCCGGGCAGGTCCCAGCCGCCGAAGAACAACGTCGCCAGCATGGCCGATACCGTGATCATGTTGGCGTACTCGCCGATCATGAAGAGCGAGAATTTCATCGCGCTGTACTCGGTGTGGTACCCGGCGATCAGTTCCGATTCGGCCTCGGGCAGGTCGAACGGCAACCGGTTGGTCTCGGCTAAGCCCGCGACCAGGAAGACAAAGAACGAGAGGGTGAGCGAGGCGGAAAACCAGATGCCCTGCTGCTGGGCCCGGATGACCTCGGTGAACGTCGAATTGCCGGTCAACAGGAGCACCGGAACGAGGCTCATGCCCATCGCGACCTCGTAGGAGATCATCTGGGCGCTCGACCGAAGGCCGCCGAGGAGGCTGTACTTGCTGTTGGACGACCAGCCGGCAATCGCGATGCCGTAGACGCTGAGCGAACTCACCGCGAGCACGAAGAGAAACCCGATCGGCAGATCGGCCACCGCCATCGACATCGGTCCGTGGTGCGAGACGTAGCCGATCAGCGGGAGGTTCCAGTCGAAATTGACCGGCAGTGGCGCCGCCCACGGGATCACCGCGGCGAGGCACAGCGCCGGGATGAACATCATCGCCGGCGCGAGGATGAACAGCACCGTGTTCGCCTCGGCCGGGAAGGTCTCTTCCTTGACGATGTTCTTGACGCCGTCTGCGGCCGGCTGGAGCAGGCCGGCCCAGCCGACCCGATTCGGGCCTCGGCGATTCTGCATCCAGGCCGAGACCTTCCGTTCCATCAAGGTCAGCATGGCGACGCCCACCAGCACGACCGTGAACACCACCAACATCTTGAGGACGGCGAGGAGGAGGAACCCCTTCAGTTCGGGCGTCATCGAGCGGCTCCCGTCGTTGCCGGCGACACGACTCGCCCGGTGTGGCCCAGGTCGGCGTACGTGAGTCCGCCGAGGCCCGGCATCGACGATGAGAGCGTCGCGAACGCGGCCGCCGCCGTCTTCGGCGCCGACGCTCCGGTCGCGAGGTGCCCCGCTTCGGCGGCGATCCACCACGCCGGCCTGGCCATGCCAGGGGCAGCCTTGGCCTGGTAGTAGCGCTGGACCCGGCCGTCCCGGTTCACGTAGGTCCCGTTCTCCTCGGCCATGTTGGTCGTCGGCAGGAGGAGATTGGCGCAGTGGATTCGATCGTCGTCGACGGTGCCGATCACGACGGCCGACCTCGCCCTGGCGAGCGTGGCGGCCTCGGCATCGTCGATGTCGGCGTCGAGAACGAGCACCAGATCGGCCCCGGGCGCCGCGGCCAGCGCGCCGGCCCAGGTCGCCGCATAGCCGGCGAGCCTCGCGCCGTCGAGGTTCGGCGCCCGTTCCTTCCGGAGCGCCAGATTGGGCACCCCGGCCAGTGGCGCCTCGGTACCGAGGGGGACCTTGACCGCGGCGGTCACGGTGCCGTGGTCGGCGAGGCGGCGAACGAAACCGAGCGATTCGGTCGAGGCGCGACCGGAGGCCAGGATCACGATCGACCTGGCACCGCGAGTCAGCTCCGCGAGTCGGGCGAGGGCGTGGTCCCAGTCGGTCGGGATCAGTTTGCCACCCTCGCGCACCAACGGGGCTTCGATTCGGTCCCCGCGGTTCATCCAGCGGTAGTCGGCGCGGCCGGTGTCGCAGATGAAGTGACGGTTGACCTCGAGATTGGCCCGCGGCCGGAGCCGGACGACGATGTCATCGCGGGTGTCGATCATGGTATTGCAGCCCTGGGTGCAGCCGGGGCAGATGCTGGCGGTTTTGTCGAGATCCCAGGCTCGCGCCTTGTGGAGAAAATCCTTCGAGATCAGGGAACCGACGGGACAGAGATCCACGACGTTGCCGGACCAGGGATGGGTCAGCAGGTGGTCGGGGTCGATCCCGATGAAGGCCCGGTCGCCGCGTTCCGAGACGTTGAGCACGGGCTCGTCCGCCACACTCTCCATGAACCGGACGCAGCGGGTGCACAGGATGCAGCGGTTGGCCACGTACAGGACATCGGGGCCGAAGTCCTCGACCGGATTGAACCGCTTGGCGTAGTCCCCGTACCGGGTGTTGGCACGGCCTTCCTGGAAGACATAGTCCTGCAACTCGCACTCACCGGCCTGGTCACAGATCGGGCAGTCCAGCGGGTGGTTGATCAGGAGGAACTCGAGAACCGACTCCCGTGCCTTCTTCGATTTCTCGTTGTTGACGTTGATGACGTTGCCTTCCGCCACGGTCGTGACGCAGGCCGGCAGCAGCTTGGGCGCCTTCTCGACGTCCACGAGACACATCCGGCAGACCGCCGGCGACGGCAGCGACGGGTGGTAGCAGTAGTGAGGCACCAGCACGCCCGCCTGCTTGGCGGCTTCGATGATGGTGGTGCCCTTCGGCACCGCGACGGCGACGCCGTCGATGGTCACATTGACGAGATCGCTCATACGGCCGCCAGGGCCGGCGCCTTGGCCCGACTGAGGTAAGCGTCGAATTCTTCGGGGAACTTCTTGATGCCGCTGACGATCGGTGTGGCGCACGAATCGGACAGGACGCAGATCGTCTTGCCAGTCATCTGCTCGGACAGGTCGAGCAGGAGGTCGAGATCCTCCCGCTTGCCCTGCCCCTTGAGGATCCGCTCCAGAATCTTGGTGGTCCAGGCCGTGCCTTCGCGGCACTGGGTACACTGCGCGCAGGATTCGTGGGCGTAGAACTTCGCCAGCCGGTAGATCTCGTAGACAATGTCGGCCGAATCGTCCATGACGATGAAGCCGGCGGATCCGAGCATCGATCCCTGCGCGACGATGCCCTCGTAGTCGCAGAGAGCCGCTTCGGCCTCGACCGCATTCATGATCGGCACCGACGAGCCACCCGGAATGACGGCCTTGAGCCGACGGCCGGGCCGCATGCCGCCGGCCAGGTCGTGGATCAGACTCTTCATCGGAAAGCCCATGGTAACCTCGTAGTTGCCGGGCTTCATGATGTGGCCGCAGACCGAGAAAAGCTTGGTGCCGGTGCTTTTGGGGCTCGAAAGACAGAGGCCCTTGTACCAGGCCGCGCCGCGGTTCAGAATGTGGCTCACCGCGGTGAGGGTCTCGACGTTATTGATGGTCGTCGGCATTCCGAACAGGCCGGCCACGGCCGGGAACGGCGGCTTGATCCGCGGGTTGCCGCGCCGTCCCTCGATCGAATTCATCATCGCGGTCTCTTCGCCGCAGATGTAGGCGCCGGCTCCCCGGTGAAGGACGATATCGATCCGTTTGCCGGTGCCGAACACGTTGGCGCCGAGGGCGCCGTTGGTGTAGGCCTCTTCAACCGCTTTCGTCATGACGCGCCAGGGCTCGGTGAACTCGCCCCGGATGTAGATGTAGCAGCGTTCGGCGCCGATCGCATACGCGCCGATGGCACAGCCCTCGATCAGCTGGTGCGGCGTCCACCGCATCAATTCGCGATCCTTGAAGGTGCCCGGCTCCGATTCGTCGGCGTTGCAGACCAGGTAGTGCGGCTTGTGGTCGCCCTTGGGCATGAAGCTCCACTTCAGGCCGGTCGGGAAACCAGCCCCGCCCCGGCCGCGGAGGCCCGATGCCTTGATCTCTTCGACAATGGCCTCCGGCGCCATGCCGAGGGCCTTCTTGAGCGCCTCGTACCCGCCGCGTTTCACCCAGCCCGCATAGGTCCGGGCATCGGCATCGCCGAAGTACTGCGAAAGGACGATGGTCTCTTTCGGGTGGTTCGGATGGGGAAAACCCATTTACGGGTACCTCGCGAGAACGCCGGCCACCCGTTCGGGCGTGACGCTGTCGTGAAAGTCGTCGTCGACCAGGATCGGCGTCGCGAATCCGCAGGCCCCGAGGCATTCCACTTCGATGACGGTGAAGCGATCGTCCGGGCTGGTGGCGCCCACTTCGCCGCAGCCGGTCTGCTGGAGGATCGCCTTCATGACCTCGTCCGAGCCGCAGAGGTGGCACGGCGACGTCCCGCAGACCTGGATGAAATGCCGGCCGACCGGATGGAGGTGATACATGGTGTAGAACGTCGCCACGCCGCGGACGTACGCCGGCGTCAGGCCGAGCACCGTCGCCACTTCCGCGATCGCATCGGGCGAGATCCAGCCCCGCGCTTCCTGGACCATCCAGAGTGCCGGCAGCAGGCAGGCCATCCTGGTCGGATAGCTCGGAAACAGCGCCTCCAGCTTGTCCTTCACTTGGCCCACGAAGACCGGCTGGTCCGGCGCGTCGTGGCGGGCTGCGTGAGCAGTTCCGCTCATCGGTCGATCTCTCCCATGACGATGTCGACGCTCGCATTGATGGCGATGACGTCGGACAGAAGCGCGCCTTCGCACAGTTTGGGCAGGCAGGCGAGGTTGATGAAGGATGGCGGCCTGATCCGCCAGCGGACCGGTTTGGCCGTTCCGTCGGCCACGAAATAGTATCCGAGCTCGCCCTTGGGGTTCTCGACTCCCATATAGGCCTCTCCCGCCGGAGCCGGCACGCCCTCCATCACTTGCTTGAAGTGATGAATCATGGCCTCCATGTCCGACATGGCCTGGGACTTGGGGGGCAGGATGGCGCGGTGATCGGAGGTGTTGAGCGGCGCGCCCTTGAGGCGGCCCAGGCGGTCGAGCGCCTGCTCCAGGATCCGGTTCGACTGGTACATCTCCTCCAGACGCACGCGGTACCGGTCATAGATATCGCCATGTTCACCGACCGGGACATCGAAGTCGTAGGTCTCGTATCCGAGGTACGGCCGGTCCTTGCGGACGTCGTAGTCCACGCCGCTGGCCCGGAGCATCGGGCCGGACAGCGAGTAGCTGATCGCTTCCTCGGCCGACAGGATGCCGACGTTCTGGGTTCGCCCGCACCAGATCGAGTTGCGGGTGAACATGGTGTCGACTTCGTCGAGCGTCTTCGGGAAGGTCTGGCAGAAATCCCGCAGGCCGGCTTCCCATCCCTCGGGCACGTCGGCCATCATGCCGCCGACCCGGGTGAGGCTGGTGGTGAGCCGGGCGCCGGTCCAGGCTTCCTGGAGATTGTAGATCCGTTCCCGCTGGTAGAACGACCAGAGAAACGGGGTAAAGGCCCCCAGATCGATGCCGGTGGTGCCGAGCCAGACCAGGTGGGAAATGATCCGGCTCATCTCGCAGGCGATCACCCGGAGCACCCGGCAACGCTCGGTGATCTCGATTCCCATCAGTTTCTCCGCGGCCAACGCCAGGCAGACGTTGTTCGCCATCGGCGACAGGTAGTCGGTCCGGTCCGTGAGGGGAATGATCTGATTGTAGTGCCGGTACTCACCCAGCTTCTCGAATCCGGAGTGCAGATATCCGATGTGAGGAATACAGCGAATGACGGTCTCGCCCTCGAGCTCGAGGACCAGGCGGAGCACGCCGTGGGTCGCCGGGTGCTGCGGCCCGATATTCACGAGCATGTGTTCGGCGCCAAATTCGTCGTCCGAGGTGCCGCTCACGGCCATCAACGGCAGCCGGTTGGGGCGGCCCTGGGCGTCGAGGCCGGGGGTGGCCAGCGCCATTTCGACGGTGCGGGTGCTCATGACAGTTCCCCCCGCTGGCCGGCCGCGAGGCGCCGCTTCATGTCGTCAGGAAGTTCGCTGAAGGCGTCGGCGATGGACAGTTCCTCGATCGAGTAGTTCGCTTCGGGATTCGCCGCCAGCGCCTGCCGGGTCTGCTCGGCCCGGGTGAAGTTGCCTCGGAGCGGGAAGTCCTTCCGGAGCGGGTGGCCCTCTGCGTACGTGTCCCACATCAGAATGCGCCGGAGGTCGGGATGGCCGGCGAAGGTGACGCCGAACATGTCGAACACCTCGCGTTCGAGCCAATCGGCCCCGCGCCAGAGATCGAAGACCGAATCGACCTCGAGGGAGCCAGTCTTGTCGAGCGGCACCTTGATCCGGAGGTCCGCCTTGCGGCCCAGGGACCGCAGTTGATAGACGACCTCGAGCGGCTGGCCGGGGTCGCGATAGTCCACCGCGGTGACATCGGTCAGGTAATTGTACTCCTGGCCCGGCGTGGTCTTGAGCCACGCGAGAATGTCGTGAGCCCGGTGCCGATCGACCAACACGATGGTGTCGCCGCAGGAGACGGCATGGCTCAGGATCGCGGTCCCGAAGGCAGCCCGGAGCGCTTCCACCGAGGGCGAGGGAGCCGGAGCGGTCGCGGTCATGCGGAGCGGGTCTGGTGAACCGAGTTGCCGAACGGCTCGGAGATCTCGTCGATCTTCTCGGGGGGCAGGAAGAAGCCCTGCTCATTGGCCAGGAATTCCTGGCGGAGCGTCGGATCGCTGATCGACTCGCTCTTGATCTTCTTCTGGAGCAGCATGATGCCGTACATGAGGCCTTCGGGCCTCGGTGGACAGCCGGGCACATAGACGTCGACCGGGATGATCGTGTCGATACCCTGCACCATGGCATAGGTATCGAAGATGCCGCCGGTCGACGCGCAGGCTCCCATCGAGATCGCCCATTTCGGCTGGGGCATCTGGTCCCAGACCCGCCGGATGATCGGGGCGAGCTTGAACGGCAACCGGCCGGCGCAGATCAGCACGTCGGCCTGGCGGGGCGAGAAGCTCATCCGCTCCATACCAAACCGCGAGATGTCGAAGCGCCCGGCGGCCGTGGCCATGAACTCAATGGCGCAGCAGGCGGTGCCGAACGGCATCGGCCACAGCGAATTGGCCCGGCCCCAGTTGACCAGGAAGTCCAGCCGGGTCGTGAGCCAGTTGGGGGAGACGCCGGGGATCTCGGCCATCTCAGGATCAGCAGGCAGCGTCAGTCCCATTGGAAGGCGCCTCGTTTCCAGACGTAGACATATCCCGCCGCGAGGATGGCGATGAAGACGATCATCTCGATCAGCAGGAGGCCGGTGATGCCCTTGAGCTGCTGGAACGCCACCGCCCAGGGAATCATGAACACGCCTTCGATGTCGAAGACGATGAACAGCATCGCGACCAGATAGAACTTGACGGAGAATCGTTCCCGGGCATCGCCGAGCACCGGGATGCCCGATTCGTACGGGGCGATCTTGACGGCGGTCCGGCGATAGTTCGAAAAGACGTGAGAAACGCCAAGCATGAGGATCGCGTTGGCAACCACGAAGGCGATCAACACGAGTATGGGGACATACGACCGGAGCATGGCTCGATCCCGATGTGCTGTGTGTGTTGGCCGGCAGGAACCGTGTTCGTGAAATATATCACGAACACGGAAACGAATCTAACAATGGCCCCGCCGGGATTCAACCGGGCAGACGGCCCGCAACTTCCGATGGCGGCTCAAGTTAGGAGCGGTCTAAAACCACCCCGGGTTCATGGCCAGGCTGGTGTCGTCCAAGCGACGGAGGAGGTCGTGCACCGGCCGGGTGGGACCGAGCACCCAGGTGCAGAAGTACCGAGCCGCCTGGAGCTTGCCTCGATAGAACGCCTCGTCCTCGCCAGCCTCGCCGCCGTCGAGCGCCCGTTGGGCCGCCAGGGCCTGTTCGAGCCAGAGCCAGGCCACGACAGTATGGCCGAATACCGTGAGGTAGGCGAAGGCATTGGCCAACCCACGTTCCGGGTCGAGGCAGGACACCAGGTGGCTCGTGGTCTCGATCAGCGCGTCTACGCCGGCGGCCAGGCCATCGCCCAGATACAGCAGCTCATCATTGGCGATTCCCTGGGCCTCCTCCGCGGCTCCCCGCATCCGGTCGACGAGCAGTTTGAGCGCCAGGCCGTCCTCCTGGCGGACCTTCCGGCCCAGGAGGTCGAGAGCCTGGATGCCGTCGGTGCCTTCGTGGATCGAGTTGAGGCGGTTGTCGCGGTACAGCTGCTCGACCGGGTACTCCCGGGTGTACCCGTACCCGCCCAGGACCTGGATCGCGAGACTGTTCGCCTCGAGACAGAACTGGCTCGGCCAGGCCTTGGCCACGGGCGTCAGAAGATCGAGCAGACGGGTCGCATGCCGGCGGGCTTCTTCGCTCGACCCGGTTCGCTCCTCGTCCACCAGACGGGAGCAGTAGAGAGTCAGCGCGAGACCGCCTTCGACGAAGGCCTTCTGGGCCAGCAGCATTCGCCGGACGTCGGCGTGTTCGATGATCGGAATCTGAGGGGTGGTCGGATCCTTGGCGCTGAGACGCCGGCCCTGTGGCCGGGCGCGGGCGTAGGCCAGCGATTCGAGGTAGCCGCGATATCCCAGCGCGACCGCACCCATCCCGACGCCGATCCGGGCTTCATTCATCATGTGGAACATGCAGGCGAGCCCCTGGTGGGGCGCTCCGACCAGATAGCCCACGGCGCCCGCTTCACCCTTCGGCCGGTGTTTGCCTTCCCCGAGGTTGAATACCGTGTTCACGGACCCCCGGTACCCCATCTTGTGATTCAGCCCCCCGATGCAGACGTCGTTCCGCTCGCCGGAGCTGCCGTCAGCGGTCAGCAGGAACTTGGGCACGATGAAGAGCGAAATCCCTCGCACCCCGGCAGGAGCGCCCTCGATCCGCGCCAGGACGAGATGGATGATGTTCTCGGACAGCTCATGGTCGCCGGCCGAGATCCACATTTTGGAGCCGAACAGCCGAAAGCTGCCGTCATCCTGCGGCACCGCTCGGGCCGTGATGTCGGCGAGCGAGGAGCCGGCCTGGGTTTCGGAGAGCGCCATCGTGCCCATGAAGCGCCCGTCGAGGATCGGACGGGCAAACCATTTGATCTGGTCCTCCGAGCCATGGGCCAGAATCAGATTGGCGGCGCCGGTCGCGAGGAGCGGATAGGCGGCCGAGCCGACGTTGGCGGCCTTGAAGAACGCAAAGGCCGCCTTCTCGACGACGCAGGGCAATTGGAGCCCGCCGTATTCGATCGACTGGCCGGCGAGCATGAAGCCGGCCGCAACGTAGGCGTCGAGCGCCTCCTTGACCGCGGGATGGGTCACCACGCGCTCGCCGTCGAACGTCGGCTCGTTCTCGTCGACCAGTTTCCAGTGCGGGGCGA
>JANXXJ010000198.1 GCA_025350665.1 Gemmatimonadota bacterium
CGACCAGCGCCACGACGATGGTGCCGACCACGAGGGCGCCGGGATTCGATGCGCCGGACTTGGCTGCCTGGTTGGCAAGGACCCAAGCCCCCATCCAGGGCATGAACGTGCCGACCATCCACCAGATCGGGTGATACCACCAGTTGCTGCCGCCGCCGATTTCGAGCCAGCGATTGGTCCACACGCCGGCCGTCTGCAGGACCGAGACGTCGACGAGCAGGAAGACCACCGTCGATACCAGGCCGATGGCGGCGGCACCCGCGATGCCCTCGATGCTGCGCGCCCGGGTCCAGGTGCCGGGCAGCACGATCGTGGCGGCGATACCGACGATCAGGATCAGGCCCAGGACCACGAGCTCGATCGGGCCGTCGATCCGCGGTTGCAGCACCGCGAAGACGCCGGCAAGTACTGATTGCAGCAGGCCGAGCTGGAGGCCTGAACGCAGCAGGTGACGGAGTTCCGTGTGATCGGCCGCGGGTGTTGCCTGCACCGCTGAAGTCATGATTGCTCCGGAAGGACTGATGGAAACCGCAACAAACTTAACGAGTTGCCTCGTCCGGAGCCAAGCCCGCCAGCGTGATCGATCCGACCGTCTCTTCCCGGCGCCCGGCGGCCGTTTCGACGATCAGGCGCCCCATTGGGGTTATCCCCGCCGCCCTCCCGGCGACCGGGTGCGCGATGGCTCGGCCGAGCAGCCAGTCACGTTGGCTGAACGCCGCGAGTTCCGCGGGACCGAGCGGGCCCGGCCGGGTTCCGGGGTCGAGCACCGCCTCGGCCACGGATTCGGCCAACTCATCGGGCCCATCGGCATAGCCCAGATCGGCAAGGCGGATCGCGGTCGACTCGAGTTGGCCGGGCAGTTCGTTCCGGACATTCAAGCCGATGCCCACCACCATCCACGCCAGGCGGTCGCCGATCCACCGGCTTTCGCAGAGGATGCCCGCCAGCTTGCGGTCAGCCACCATCAGATCATTCGGCCATTTGACGCGGATCGGAGCCGGGATGCCGGCCTCGAGTAGCCGGGCCAGTGCCAGACCGATCCGGAGGCTCGCCAGTGGGGCCGCACTGCTGTCAGGGGGCCGCAGGATTACGCTGAGCCAGAGGCCACCGGCCCCGCTGACCCAGGTCCGGCCCCGGGTCCCCCGGCCTCCGGTCTGGACCCGGGCCGCCACCGCAGTGCCGTGCACGGCGCCACCATCGGCCAGGCCATGCGCCAGGGTCTGGGTCGACTCGACCAGGTCGTGTCGCTCGATCATCGAACCGCCTAACGCCCGAGCCAGCCGAACCAGATCAGGCAGAAAGCGCCGACCGCCGCGCAGTAGGGCGCGAACAGGTGGAACCGGCTGCTTCGAAGGAGTGCCACCAGGAATCGGATCGCCGCGATCCCTGACACCAGGGCTGCGACAAAGGCCCAGATGAGCCCCGGGCTGGTCGGGTCGATCCCGGCCGGAATGTGCCGGGCCTCGAGCAGGCCGGTCCCCGCGATCACCATGATCGACATCAGGAATGAGAATTCGGCGGCAGCACTGGCGGAGACGCCGGTCCAGAGCGCCGTGGCGATCGTCATGCCCGACCGGGAGATCGCCGGGACGATCGCGATGGCCTGCCCGATCCCGATCAACAGGGCCCGCCACCACGTGAGCGGCGCGTTGCGGGCCCGGTTTGCGGCGATCCGCGTGCTCCAAAGCACCAGCGCCGTCACCAGGAATTGCCATCCGAGATCGACCGGCGAGTGAAACGTCCGCTCGAAATACTCCTTCATCGTGAAACCGGCGATGGCGGCGGGGACCGATGCGATGATCAGCAGCATCGCGTAGGTCCACGCGCTCCGCTGCCCGCGGACCAGCCCGGCGATCAGTTCCACGATCCGCGCCCGAAAGGCGATGATCACCGACAGCAGCGTCGCCACGTGGACCATGACCTCGAAGAACACACCCTGCGGCTTGAACCCCACGAAACGTTCCGCCAGGACGAGGTGCCCCGAGCTCGATACCGGCAGGAACTCGGTGAGGCCCTGCACCAGGCCCAGGATGAGCCCCTGCCACCACGACAACGTCATTGGACGGCCTCCCGATACAGGGCTTCATATTGCGGCACCACCCGGTCGGCCGAGAACACCTGCGCCCGGGCGATGGTCGCGCTCCGCATGGTGGCGTAGGCTCCGGGGTCGCGAAGGAGATCAGCCGCCCGTCGCCCCATCGCTTCGACCGAGCCCGGCGGTTCGAGGATGCCCGACACGCCGTCTTCGATCACCTCCGGAAGGCCACCGGTGCGGCTCCCGACGACCGGCGAACCGCACGCCATCGCCTCAAGGGCCGCGAGACCGAACGATTCCGTCTGGGAGGGCAGGAGGAAAAGATCGGTGGACTGGAGCAGGTTGGCGACATTGCCCAGCCGGCCCAGGAACCGGACGTCGGCCTGGACCTTGAGCTCGGCCGCTTCCTTCTCGGCGAGGTCCCGGTCGGGGCCGTCCCCGATCATCAGCAGGGTCGCCGGCATGGCCCGGCGGATCCGGGCGAAGACCCGCACCACGTCCCTGAGGCGCTTGACCTCGCGGAAATTGGAGATGTGAGTGATCACCTTGTGGCCGGCGGGGGCCAGTCCGTCCCGGCAGCCCGAGGCCGGGGTGTACTCGGCTAGCGTGACGAAGTTCGGGATCGTCGTGATGTGGTCCGGGCTCACCCCGAAGGTCCGGACGGTTTCGTCCTTGAGGAACTGCGACACGGCCGTCACCCGATCGGACCGTTCGATCGAGAATTTGGTGATCGCGTAGAAACTGGCTTCCTGGCCGACCAGCGTAATGTCCGTCCCGTGAAGCGTTGTGATGACCGGAAGGCGACGCGAACCGCTCAGCATCTCGCGGGCGAGCCACGCCGTCGTGGCGTGCGGGATGGCGTAATGCACATGGAGAAGATCGAGCCGCTCCCGCATGGCCACTTCGTACTGCTTGCTCGCCAGGGCCAGCGTGTACGGGTAGTGGTCAAAGAGCGGATAGTGGCCCGTCGTCGTATCCACCTCGTGGAAGTAGACCCGCTCATGGTACTCCCGGAGCCGGAATGGTGTGGCGTAGGTGATGAAATGGACCTCATGGCCTCGTCGGGCGAGCTCGAGCCCGAGCTCGGTGGCGAGGGCTCCCGAGCCGCCGTAGGTGGGGTAGCAGGTGATGCCGAT
>JANXXJ010000269.1 GCA_025350665.1 Gemmatimonadota bacterium
CGATCGCGTTCCCCTGGGTCCAGTTGTTCTCGACCACCCGAACCCGGTGCATCTCCCGGAGCGACCCGGTGCTCAGGATCTGGCGGCCGCCCATCGGCCCGGTCCGGAACTGGGCCGACACGAACTTCGCCATGTCCTGCACCGTCGAGGTAATCCCGGTCGCCGCGCCCATCCCCCGGGCGTCGATGAACGGGGCCACGTTCCGCGACCCGTCCGGCATCCGGCGGCCGTAGCCCACCGCCAGCCCCGGCGCATTCTGGTCCACGCTCGACTCGGTCATGCCTAACGGTCCGTAGATGTTCTGCTGGACGTAGTCAGCCCACTTCATGCCGCTGACGGCCTCGACCACCATCCCGGCCACGGAGAAGGCGAGGTTGGAGTACTTCCACCGGACCTCGGGCGAAAATGCGGCCTGGCGGTCGCCCATCAGTTTCCGGAGCTCATCCTGGGTCGGGAACTGGTAGGTGGTCCAGTGGGGCCCGGCCTCCCGGGGCAGCCCGGAGCTGTGGGTCAGCAGTTCCTCAATCGTGATCGGCGGGTCGCCCGGCTCGGCGGGTTTGACCTGAAACCAGGGCAGGTATTTCGACACCGGATCGTCGAGCCTGAGCTTGCCCTGCTCCCGGAGCTGCATGATCGCGGTGCCGGTGAAGAGCTTGCTATGGGACGCCATCCGGAACTTGGTGGCGGCGGTCATCGGTCGCTTGGCCTGGGTGTCGGCGTATCCGAATCCCGCGGCCCAGACGAGTTCCTGGTCCGCGACCACACCGACGACGATCCCGGGCAGCCCGCGGTAGGCGATCTGGCCGTCCATCCAGGCCGAGAAAAGCCGTTCGGCGCCGAGAACGTCGGGATGCGAGGCCGGGCCGGCCTGGGCCGAAAGAGCCTGGCGCGTTGGCGCAAACCCCAGAACACAGATGACGGCGGCGGCCGCGGTGCGACGCGCGAAAGTACGAATCGGCATGGATACCTTGGTGGGGGATCCGACTACGTCTGAGGCATCGGACGGAAATCTCGGTCACCCCAAGATGCGGCCCGAATCGGGATTCGTCCAGCCGGGGCGCCAACGCAACGGAAGGCCATCCCTCAGGTTGTCGGAAGGCGGTAACTTACCGTCGCCCCAAGGCAGCGATCGTGCGCGGCCCGGGGCATCCACCCATGGTTCGAAGGAGACCCCGATGACCCCAGGCAACGACCCGCTTCCCGACTTCTCCGACGTGGAGGGCGGCGCCTCATCGACCGCACCGAAGCCGGCTCCCGCGGAAGCCCGCACCTACACCGTGGTCAAGGGCGACAGTCTGTCCAAGATCGCGAAAAGCCTCTATGGCAACGCCGTCAAGTGGAAGGCGATCTACGAGGCCAACAAAGCCACCATCGGTGGCAACCCCGACCTGATCAAGCCCGGCCAGGTCCTCACCATTCCCGAAGCCTGAGGACGAGACCATGCGTTCGCCCCTTCACACCCTGATCGCCGCGGCGGCGATCCTGACCACGGTGGCCGCCTGCAAGAAGGCGCCCCCGCCGCCGGCCCCGGAAGCCCAGCAACCCGCCCCGCCGCCCCCGGCACCGGTCGCCGTCGGCGCGGTCGAGCTCGGCCGCGCGATCGACGCCGCCAAGAAAGTGGCCGCACCGCTCGCCACCTTCGGACTTCGCGACACGATCTACGCATCGGTCGCCACCACCGGGGCTGCCGCGTCGGCCACCCTCAGCGCCAAGTGGACCTTTCAGACCGGTCAGGTCGTCGACACCGCCACCGTGGCCATCGCGCCAACCGGCCCGGCTCAGACCGAGTTCCACATCACCAAGAAATCCGCCTGGCCGGTCGGGAAATACAAAGTGGCCGTCCTGCTCAACGGGCAGCCGGCTGGCGAGAAGGAGTTCGACGTAAAGAAGTGAGCGGGTCCCGGCGGCCTCCCCTGCCGGGAGGCCGCCCGGGTGTTCCCTCGTTCAGCCCGCCGCGTTCAGAGGTTGGTCCGGTAGTCCTCCTCGACCATGCGATCCACGTCCGCGACCACCTCCGCGGTCCAGCCAAGCCTGGGCGCGACCAACGTGCCGAACGAGATCCGGATCGGCGGCGACCAGCTCGCGGTCTCCCACAACTTCGACCGCTTGAACGCCTTGGCGCAGTGGAAGAAGCACCGATCGACGGGTAACTCGCACGGCGAGGATCGGCGGCTCTCCCCGCGCCGCGAGCCGGTCGAGGACGACGGGGTCAGTCGTGATCGCCGCGGTCCCATTGACGCGTTGATCAGCCATGGCTCAGTCCCTTCAGTGTCCTCATCAACTCCACCGTCGCCAAGGTGTCTCGCTCGCAATAGGCCAGCAGGTCCTGGCGAAGCCGGTCCCGCTCCGCCACCGGGATCTTGTGGGCCACGAACAGCAGCCGGGCGATCTCCACGCTGGCCTCCATCCCGTCCACGATCACCAGATCCTGATACGACAGGCTCGGCACCAGCGGCGTCAGGATGTACTTGAGACTGAAGCTCCCCAGGAAACCGGGGTGATAGACGTTGTTACGAACCACCGGCAGTAGATCCAGCAGCTTGCCGAGCAACTCCTCGAGCGGATCGTGGAGCTCCGGTACCAGGCGCTGAAGCTCACTGATGCGGGTCTTCTCGAACGCCGAATAGGTCACGATCCGTCGGGCGTTCCTGGTGGCCTCGATCATCGCAATCGCCAGCTCACGCCGCGGATCGTCCGGCCCCTCGGCCAGCCAGCCCACATGGCGGACCGTCCCGTCCGGCAGCTCCTCGTGAAAGCTGAACTGGGCCGTCGATTGCCCCCACGGCGCCAGTCCGTCCCAAACCGGCACCGCCCGCGCGACGGTTTCGAAGTCCAGATAGCCGAGCGGCCCGTCAAACGGCTCGAGCGCCTTGGCCAGAGTTGGCTCGACGATCAGCCGATCCTCCTTCAGCGACCGGAGCTGCCGCCTGGCCGTCTCCGAGAGCTTCGCGCCCACGGGAAGATCGCCGATCCGGTTGATCCCCTGCTCGATGTACGCGACCGCCTTCTTCGGGCCGACCGAGTAGAGCGTCATGATCCGATCCGGATCGTCCGGCCAGCAGCGATCGAAGAACGGACACTCCCGCGGCTCGAAGCAGTGGGCCCCGATCTTTCTGTCGGGCACCGGCCCGTCGAGCATGGCCAGCTGTTCGGCCACCATCGCGGGAATGTCGGCCTGCAGCGCCTCCACCCCCTCGGTCACATCCTCGCGAACCAGGAGCGAGCCGTGACCCGGGTGCCGGTACTCCTTGTTGAGATGCATGATCTCCACCCCGTCCACCGTGAGCCCCGACCGGCGGAGCACCCAGGTCTGAACGGCGGCGTCGGCGAGATGCCCGTCCTTGATCTGGGTAGACGACTTGACCTCGATCAGCGTGTGACCGGTGGGCGTCTTGAGCAGCACGTCGACCGCCACGAACACCCGGTCCGCAAAGAAGCTGGCTTCGAACACCGCTGGCGCCGGCGACGCCAGCGCCGCGCGGGTGGCCTCGACCCGTTCTTCCACGGCGTTATGCGGCAAGTCGATCAGCACCCCGCCGGGAAACTCCCCCTGCGCCAACTGACCGACGATCACGCCTTGGTCAAACAGGTCCTGCAGCACCTTGCCGACCTGCAGCTCCTCGGCCGCCGGCTCATGCACCTTCCACCAGAGTTGCTTGTGGCATTGCACCCCGGCCACGAACCGCGACTTCGACAGTCGAATCACTCCGTCCCTCGTTTCATAGCAGGCCCGCGGTCCATTCCAGCCGTTCCCGAACCGCGTTCCGGGCGGCCGGCGGCCTCACCACCTCCGCCTCGGCGCCGTACTGCATCACATATCGTCCGAGCCAGTCCAGATCAGCCAGTGGCAGCTCCTGCTCATACGTCCCATCCGCCGCCACATTCCGTCCGTCCCGCTCCGCGATCCACCGCGCCACCCGCGGCGAGAACCGGATCGTCACCTTCTCTTCCACCGTCGACGCGAAGGCCCGGCCGTCCTTGAGCACGTTGTCGACCACGAAATCCGCCGGCACCTCGTACCGATCCTCGATCATCACGGCGGAGGCAATGCGATCGGCCCGGAAGACCCGGATCCCTTCGCTCCCGTCGCACCGGGCCACGAGGTACCAGTGTCCCGAGCTGAACACGATCGCGAACGGGCATACCACCCGCCGGCTCCGCTCGATGCTGTCGGCCTTTCGGTACTCGAGGTCCACCTTGCAGCGCCCCCTGTAGGCGCGGCGGAGGAGCGAGAGCACGGCGGGGTCGGCGGTCTGCGCCATGGTGGCGTGACGGACGCCGTCAATCGGACGCGGGCCGTCGGTCTCTTCGCGGGGGACCCTCGCCATCGCCCGGTCGAGCCGGCCCCGGGCCCTGGCGAGTGCCGGCCATTCCTCGGGCGGCCGCTCGGCCCTGAGCAGCGAGAGGCCGAGGTCGAGAGCGGCCAGCTCGGCCAGCGTCAGGCGCATCGGCCGGAGGAAATGGTCGGTGATGACCCGGACCTGCTGGCCGTCGACGAAGATCCGTACCGCCTCCGTGAAGGCGGCCGGATCGTCGAACCGGTCGGCCAGCATGCGGACGTCCCGCAGCAGCGTCCTGGCGTCAATCCCGGCCCGGGACGCGAGCTGCTCGATCGGGTGGGCCTTGTCGTCGGCGCACTCGGGAATCAGCGCCAGGATCCGGCGGAGCTGCAGGGCGGCGGTGTCGGTCATCGCGCGCCTCCCGCATAGAGCGCCTGGGTTGCCCGGACCTGGTCGCGGAACACCGTCACCAGCGCCGGTGGCGAGAGCGGCACCACCGCGCCGCCCGCGCCGAGAATCCAGCGCACGAAGGCATCGAGCCGGCGGACCCGGAACCGGCGCGCGGTGGGATCGCCGCCGACGGCGTCGCCCATCTCCATGGCGGCGAGCGCCGTGCCCGTCTCGGCGGTCACGCGGACCAGGACCTCGGTCAGATCGCCGCTCCCGAGTTCCCAGGCGTGCTTCGATTCCGCGTGTTCCTTGAGCTTGAAGCCCTTCGGCACCGCGAAGTCGGGGGTGTCGGGCGTGACGGGGTTGACCTCGACATCGCTGATCCGGCTCAGCCGGAATTTCTTCACCAATCCTTCGCCGGGGGCCACGGCGGCCAGGTACCAGTGATTGCCAAGGTAGAAGAGACCGTACGGTTCGACGATCCGCTCGGTGGTGTCGTCGCGGCCGATCGAGTGGTAGGTGAACGTCACTCGTTTCCCGCGAGTGAGCGCCTCACCCAGCGCCTCGAACGCCCCATCCTCGGCCGCTGGGTTCCGCCGACTGATATGGACGCCGTCGTCGGCCTCGTCCTCGGGCACCGGAAGGTCGTGACCCAGCTTCCGCACCGCGGATCGGGCATCGGACGCGAGACTCGGGATGCCGAGCTTTTCGACTCGGGCGCCTGCCTGGTAGATCGCGCTCAGCTCGTCGGGTTCGAAACAGAGACTGGGAAGGCTGCGGTAGCCGAAACGGCCAGGCCGTTTGGGCGTGGTTTTCCGCCCGTCCTTCAGCAGCTCGAGATATGGCAGGTAGAAGTGGGCCCGGTCCAGGGAGTACCCCTGCCTGTCTTCGATCGGGACCGTGGCGATCGGGATCCCGAAATCGCGGAGCTCCTTCTTGTCCCGTTCGAACATCCGGCGGCGGGCGGCGATGTCCTGTTTGGTCCCGGCGCCCGGATACCCGGGAACCTCGGTGCAGAGTTCATCGAGAGTGACCGCGTATCTCCGCCGGAGGAGAGCGGCCAGCAGGTCGATCCACCGACGAAGCTTTGGTGTCATGGGGTCGGGGGATGTTCGCACCGGGGGGCCTCGATGGCAAGCGGCGGCATGGCGTTCCTGGCGCTTTCATCGTACCAAGAGGGTGTGACAGCGGGGCGGTCTACCGGCCGCGGACCACCTGCCCTATCACGCCAAGCTCCCCCACCCCGCAGATCCGGTTCCGCCAACGCCCTGACGCCGAGCCCCGCCATGGCCTTGGCGGCCTGCACCATGGCCTTGTGGGCGGCAGGGCTCTTGCCCTGCGCCACCACCTGCCAGGTGTGTAATGGGGTGCCGATGGCGAC
>JANXXJ010000290.1 GCA_025350665.1 Gemmatimonadota bacterium
CCCGCCCGCCCCAGCTGCCACTGCGATCAACCCGTCCGCACCTTTCTCGATTGCCTTACGGGCATGCACCATGTTGATCACGTCGTGGAGTACGATGCCCCCGTAGGCATGGACAGCCTGATTCACCTCTTCCCGGGCACCGAGGGACGTGATCACGATCGGCACCCGATACTTGACACACAGGGCCAAGTCCCGGTCCAGTCTGTCGTTAGATCGGTGGACGATTTGATTGACGGCAAAGGGTGCCGCGGGTTCGTTCGGATGGGTCCTGGTGTGTTCGGCGGATTCGGCCACAATCCTGGCCAGCCATTCGTCAAGCAGTTCGGGCGGCCTGGCATTGAGGGCGGGGATACTTCCGACAACGCCGGCTTTGCACTGCGCCAGAACCAAGTCGGGATTCGAAATGATGAAGAGTGGGGCCCCGATGACCGGCAGGCGTAGCCCCTGCAACAATGCGGGGATGGTCATGGAAAAGGTTGCAAACCGGGGACTACGCGGTCCGGATGTCGCGCCGAGCCTCGTCGACCGTGTCGAATTCGCCGGCCGCCGCCCGAACTGCGGCGGCCAAACCGCGGTCGGCCACAAGGGCTTCGACCATGCGATACCCGAGATAGTAGCCGGACCGCTCCGGCAGCACCCGGCCCAAGGCGAGGCGAGACCCCGGGCTCAAGCCGCTGGAAAGGAACCGGAGGCGGAGACCGATGCCCGCTCGGTCGAGGTCGTGGTGCGCCGCGCGACGCAGGAACGCATCCATCTCCCGCAGCCGTTGGAACTGGCGTTTTGGGTATCCGAAGTAGTCCGCAATATCATGGCCGGGCGCAACCTGCTGGGCCGCGTGCACGGCGAGACCCTCGTTGACGAGGAGTTCGCGCAGCGTCGCGCGGCCCGCCGTGGCCCAGTAGCTGTAGTTCCCGCCCGCTTCATCGACCAGGGCTTTGAGTTCGCTCTGACTGCCCGGCGACGTATACCGAACAGCGTGGGCCAGTTCATGCCCGATCCATAGGGGTATCAGATCCGGTGGGAGTCCGAGTCCGTAGGTGGTCGGGTTGACCTTGCCGGTGAAGTGTTCGACGCAGACGAAGGCGGCGGCCCGTCCGTTGACGACGAGCTCACCGGCATTGGCCCCCCCGACGCCAACCATGAGATACACGTCGGTCGGGCTGTCGATCTGGAGCGATTCGGTGGCTTTCGCAATGGCGGTTTCGGCCAATTCCGAGATCCGGGCCTGCTGCAACATTGAGCGGAGGTCGGAACGATCCGCCCGCAATGCTGCCGCAATCACGCCGTCGGCATGAAGGTCGTCGAGATCGAGTACGTAGTTACTCCAATAGGCCTGAAGAACAACCCGATGGCGCTCAAGGTACAGCTGGTACGCGGCTTCCCGGTTCGACGAGGCGAGAATGTCCAGAAATTCGGGAACGAGATTGATGAGCACGGGACAGAATACGGGATTCCGCCCCTGAAAATCAAGGTGTCAAACGTCTAATGCTGCTCGCGACGCTTGCGTTCGGAGGCTTCGCGGAGAAGTTTGCGCTCCTGTGAAGTCAAACTCTCCATCCCGAAGCGGGAAATCTTGTCGAGGAGCAGGTCAACGTCGTCGTCGGTGGAATTGGTCGGATTGCCGACCGCCACCGCGGGCCGGAAATCACCGCCCATCTCCTGGACTCGCATCGGGGTGACCACCGCACGGCGAGCCGTCGGGACCGGCTTTGCCGGTTGGCGACGGTTGCCGATGCTTTGCAGTCGGAAGAACGCATACCCGGCCACAGCCCCGCCCAAGTGGACCAGATGCGCGATCCCATCGCGGCCCAGGATCCCAAGAATCAGGTCAATCCCGGCAAGTCCGGCAAACAGGGTTAACGCGGTGAACGGCGTCGCAAGAGGGGCGATCGCGACGCGGGTCTTGGGCCAGAACAGGACGAACGCCAGTCCGACACCGTAGGCGGGTCCCGAGGCTCCGACAAAAGGGTCGACCCGGAGGAAAGTGCCGAGGCCGAGCGCCAAGAGGGCTGCACCGACGCCACAGTAGAGGTAGTAGGCTCCGAATTGGCGACCCCCGAGCCGTCGCTCGACCGGCGGACCGAACAACGCCAGGACGAGGGAACTGACGACCAAGGGGGCCAGCCCCCCAGGCACGAACATATACGTGACGGCGGTCCAGGGCCGGTCGATGAACGACGAGGGGTCGAACATCAAGGCGTTGAAGAACCGGGGGTCCGTGAACACGGTCGACAACAGCAGCAGTATGACCCCGTTGATCGCAATCAACCGGGTCACCCACGGTGTCAGTCGGAGGGCTCTGATCTCGTTCATACCGTCTATCTAACCTTACACCGGGCCAAAGCCGCCTGGCAAATCCGCTCACAAAGCTCGCCAAACGGGACCCCGGCGGCGGCGGCGGATTGAGGCAAGAGGCTCGTGGCCGTCATTCCGGGCAGAGTATTGACCTCCAAACAGCTGAATTCTCCAGCGGGCGTCAGTCGGAAATCAACGCGGCTATATCCGCCGAGCTTAAGCGCCCGGTGGGAGGCCAGGGCGAGGGCCTGGCATTGATCCGTTGCATCGGGCGGCAGGTCGGCCGGAAAGATTTCCACCGCCATTCCCGGCGTGTACTTGCACTCATAGTCGAAAATCTCGTGTCGCGGGATAATTTCACCAACGGCTAGGGCTCGATCGTGCAGAATGCCGACCGTCAATTCGCGCCCCGGCACGAAGGCTTCGACCATGACTTCGTCGTCATATCGCGACGCCAGTTCGATGGCGGGGGCCAGATCGTCGGGATGCTTGACGATGCTCAGACCCACCGTCGACCCCTGTTTACTCGGTTTGACTACCACTGGCCATCCAAGACGATCGCTGATTGTCGCCCGGCTCACCGGTGCCATCAGCCAGGCCGCGGTGGGCACTCCGGCGAGCGTGAACAGGCGCTTCGACAGGTCCTTGTCCATGGCCAGGGCGCTGCCCAGCGCGCCGCTGCCGGTGTAAGGAACCTCGAGGACGTCGAGCACCGCCTGTACCGTGCCGTCTTCTCCACGGCCTCCGTGGAGCGCCAGGAACAGGACATCGGCGTTTCGCACCACCGGAAGGGTCGCCAAACTCGATAGCAGGACGCCGCGTTCAAGGCCGACGAGGTGCTCGATCGAAGGGGGCGTCGCACCAACGGTCGCGTTGAGCGCCCTTGCCTCATCCCGCTCAGGAACAAAGCCGGCGGCGGTATCAACCACCGCTACTCGATGGCCGCGACTCCGGAGCGCCCCAACGACCTGGACGGCGGAAGCAATTGCCACGTCTCGTTCGGCCGAGGTTCCGCCGGTCAATACGGTAACGTTCATTGCGCTCACGGGACGGCCGTGCCCCCGGGTGGAGGGCGAAAATTCACCGGTTGAAGAAAGGCTGCGGCGACCGGACTGCCGTTGCGCAGCGCCGGTGCGTAGTGGAGGCGACTGGCGCTGGCCAGCGCCGCGGAGTCCAGCGCGGGGTACCCGCTCGACTCCTGGACTGCGGTTGATTCAGCCATGACCCGGCCGGTTGAATCGACGAACATTCTGAGGATCACCGATCCGCCGACCCGCTGAGCCGCCAGTGCGGCCGGGTAGGTAATGGGTGGGTCGCCGTTGGTCGGAATTGGCGCCTCATCACGGCGCACGGCTCCGTTTCTTGATTCCGGCGGCAGAGTCACGGTGCCCTCCGTTTTCGACCCGCACCCGTTCAAGACGAAGATGAGCAATGCGGCCCAGCGGTTCACGGCCGCGGCTCCAGGCTCGCCTTGAGGACAGCCAGGTGATTGAGAGCTTCCAATGGCGTCAGGCTGTCCACATTCAAGGCGATGAGCTGGGCTCGGATCGGATCGACTGCCGCAGCCTCGGCGGCGGTCTTGATCCTCGGCCGACGCCTCCGGGTCTCGCCGAAGAACGCGAGCTGACCTTCGTCCGGCTTGACTTCGGTTCCCGGGACCACGCGGTGGTCGCCTTCGAGGGTCTCAAGCACCCCCTGGGCGCGGGCGACGACCTCGGCGGGCAGGCCGGCCAGCTGGGCCACATGGATGCCGTAGGAACGATCCGTGCCTCCGGCCTCGAGCCGGTGAAGGAATACCACGGTGTCGCCGGTTTCGCGGACGGCGACGTTCATGTTGCGCGCATGCGCCAGTCGTTCGGGCAATTGCATCAATTCATGATAGTGGGTGGCAAACATCGTCTTGCAGCCCACCCGATCGTGGAGGTACTCGGTCACCGCCCAGGCGATCGCCACGCCGTCATACGTTGACGTCCCTCGTCCGATCTCGTCCAGAAGTACGAGACTGCGTGCGGTCGCGCTGTGGAGAATGGCGCTCGTTTCACTCATTTCGACCATGAATGTCGATTGGCCCCGGGCCAGGTTGTCACTGGCCCCCACTCGTGTAAATAGCCGATCGACGATCCCGACGGATGCTTTGGCGGCGGGAACGAACGACCCAAGCTGGGCCATGATGACCACCAGCCCGATTTGCCGCAGAATGGTGGACTTGCCGGCCATGTTCGGTCCCGTGACCAGCTGTACGCGACTGGCTGGCTCGAAGTGAACGTCGTTCGGTATGAACGATTCGCGCGGCATCAGTCGTTCGATGACGGGGTGACGGCAGGCCGTGAGCGACAGCTCGGCGCCGGCATGCACCGACGGCCGAACGTAACGGTGAATGATCGCCGTTTCGCTCAGCCCGATGATGACGTCGAGCTCAGCGAGAACGCCCGCCGTCTGCTGAATCCTGGCGATGGCGGCCCCAACCTGGCTCCGCAGCGCATTGAACAGATCCGCCTCCCGGGCCAGCATCCGTTCCTCGGCGCCAAGGACCTTCGCCTCGTATTCCTTGAGTTCGGGGGTCACATACCGTTCGGCGGTCGCCAGCGTCTGGCGACGCTCATAGTCCGCCGGGACACGCGCGGTGTTAGTGTGGGTGACCTCGATGAAGTATCCGAAGACCTTGTTGTAAGCCACCTTCAACGAACCAATCCCGGTCCGGTCCCGTTCCCGCTGCTGGATTGAGGCGATGTATTGGCGGCCGCCGTCTCTGAGACCTCGCGCCTCGTCGAGTTCCGGGTCGAACCCGGTTCTGATCACGCCCCCCTCGACGAGTGTAACCGGCGGGCGATCCGCGAGCGCCGCCTCCAGTTCGGTCGTGAGATCCTCGAGCAGATCGAGATCTCCGGCCAGCCGCCGGAAGGGATGGGTCGTCGCGCTCCCTGGCGGCTGCAGTTGACTGAGCACCGCCATAACCCTGGGGAGTCGGCGGAACGAGTCGCGGATGGCCCCCAGCTCCCGTGGGTTAGCCCGTCCGGCGGCGGCACGGCCCGACAGGCGCTCAAGGTCACGAACTCCGTCGAGAGCTTCCCTTGCTTCGGTCCGGGGGAGGGGACGTTCCACGGCGGCCTGAATGCCATCCAATCTGGCTTCAATGGCGGCGACGTCGCGGAGCGGTGAGACGATCCATTTCCGGAGCAGACGCCCACCCATCGATGTGACGGTGAGATCGAGAGCCTCGAGCAAGGTGACACCGACCGCTCCGGCTCGGAGTGGCTCAGTCAACTCGAGGTTTCTTCGGGTCATCTCATCGAGCCACAGGAATTCTTCGGTGCGCCGCATCACGGGGCGGCGGAGGTGGGCCAGGCCGGCTGGCTGCAGTTCGACGAGGTACCGAAGCAGCGCCCCCGCAGCCCCGACCGCGGGTCCATCGAGCGGCTCGACGCCGAGGCCGTCGAGCGACGCGAGGGCGAACCGCCGGGTCAATTCTTCACTGCCAAGCTCGGCGTCGAACTCCCATGCTTCCCGATGGGTCCGCATGACCTCGGCCTCGAGCGCCAGGCTGGTGGTTGCGACCGTTACGACTTCGGCCGGCCCATAGCGACTCAAGGCCTCGCGCAGCCGATCGCGGGTCGGACTTTCGAGCAGGAACTCTCCGGTCGACAAATCGATTGCGGCGAGCCCGGCCCGGCCCGCGGGTCGGTTTGGGTCCCCGGGATGGACCGCGACGAGAAAATTGTTGCGGCTTCCCGGGAGCCAGTCTTCCTCGATCAAGGCACCCGGCGTCACGGTCTCGACGACTGCCCGTCGGACAATGCCCTTGGCCTTGCGGGGGTCCTCGACCTGTTCGCAGATCGCGACTCGGTAACCCCGGGCTACCAGCTGCTTCAGGTACTCGGCCGCCGCCTTCACCGGCACACCGGCGAGCGGGACGCCGTCGCCGCGGGCCGTCAGCGTGATGTTGAGGATCCGTGACGCCACCTCGGCGTCGTCGAAGAACATTTCGTAGAAGTCCCCCATTCTGAAGAAGAGAATCTTGTCGCGATGCTGCGACTTGATCTCGTGATACTGCTTCAACAGGGGGGTCCCCTCGGAAAGCGCTTGACTCACTTGTCGGCGACCAGAAAAGGCTTCCCGCCGAGTTTCGTTCGAATTCGGCCGATTGCGGCCTGGGCCTCGGCGCGAGTTGTGAAGGCGGCGGTTCGGACTTTGTGGAAACCGGCTTCCTTGACCACCACGGCGGCGATCCCCATGCGCTTGAGTGCCGCTATGGTCTGGTCAGCTCTGGCCTTGGTTGGTGCCGCCACTACCTGGACACGAAAGCCTTTGGTCGGGGGGGGAGTGGGGCCGGGTCTGGTCGTGGAATCCGGGTGCGCCGAGGAGGCGCGGGTCGCCGAGTCGGCGATTTGCGTCGCGATCGCGGAACAACGCTGCTTTTGGTACTCCAGCTGATTGCGGAGTTCGACGTCCTCACCCGGCGCCTTGAGGCCGAGGTCGACCATTCGGCAAGCCTCAGCGCCATTCCGAAGGTCCCCAGCGGCTCGAGCTCCCCAGAATGCGGCTACCGGCACCAACGGGCTTGCGGGGTAGTCCGCCAGCAGGCGGGCCGCCTGTGCCGAGGCGCCGCCGGGGTTGGCATTGGCGTATTCCACCTGAGTGAGCAGGAGCAGGGCATCATCGGCCCAGTCGGAGGTCGCGTACTCGACGATGACTCGTCGGAGTGCGATCCGGCGGTCATACTCCGTGGCCGCCACGACGGCCGATGCGTACAGGATTTCAGCGTACGCAGAATCGGCGGATGGGGTCGCCGCCATCAGACGGCGGACCACGGCGCGCGCGGAATCGGGAAGGCCGTCCTGGGCGAGGCGCACGGCGGCAACAAGCCGGGCGTCCGTCTGGCCGAACGTCGGTCGGGTCGCAACCAGGCCAAGGGTCAGGAAGATACCAAGCCATCGACTAGTCATGCGGCCGCCTGCCAGGGAACGGTGAGCTCCATTGCAAGATCGAACAGGATGGCCTGTTCGTCGGAAACCGTCGTATTTTTCAAGCGGGCATCGGTGTTCCGGAGGGTCTTGAGACAACGCTCGACCCGGCCGCGCGACCATGCTGGCGCCAAGCGACTCCATTCGGCGGCGGCGGCGTCATAGGAAAGCCGGAACGGTCGGGCACGAAACAGAGATGCCTTGATCGCCTGGAACAGGTGGGGACCGCGGCTTCCCTTGTCATAGTGCGCCCGGGCCAACCCGATCCCGGCTACGCTGGTTCCCAGGAGCGCGACCAGTGACACGCCGCTGATCCCGCTCTGGGCCAGCAAATGAGGAAGCATGGCCGCGGCCCGCCCAGCTTCACCACGAAGCAACGTGTCCCGCCAATCAAACTGGGTCTCGCCATGCCGAACGCCCAAGAAATCGGCAACGCGGTCCATCGTGAGTGCCGCGCCGCCCCCGAGTCCGGCCAATTTGTCGAGTTCGGAACGCAACTCACCGAGACGGGCGTCGGTCACCAGGACCATATGAAGCGCCGCGTCTTCTTCGAGCATGATTCCGCGACGCTCGGCCTGGAGCAGTAGCCATTTCCTGGCTCGTTCCGGCGGAAGCGGGTCAGCTTCAACGACGGTGGTCCGGCCGGCCAGTTCACCATCGACCTCGAGGTCGGTTCCACCCTGAACGAGCAGCAGGATCGTCTCCGCCGCGGGTCGCTCCAGATACCGGAGGACGGCGGCTTTGGCCTTCGCTCGCTTGTTCCAGGACTCCACATCCCGGATGACAACAATCCTGCGGTCTGCCATCATCGGCAGGGTGTTGCACAGAGTTTCGGCCGTTTCGGGATCAAGATCGACGGCCGATCGTTGGTCGAAATTGAAGTCCTTGAGGGCGGGGTCGAGCACTCGGGTGACAATTTCGTCGATCGCTTCGTTCTTGAGGACGTCTTCGGCGCCGACAAAATAGACGGCGTTGGGGATCTCTCCCTTTCGGATGGCCTTGAAGAAGGGCTCGAATGCCAAGCTTGCCATGGGTTCCGCAGGTCGGGGTCGTTGCGCGACGGGAAACTTAAGCTCCCGACCCGGGTTGGACGAGCAGGGAACCGGGAGGCTAGCCCCTGAGGAAGGAGTTCACGA
>JANXXJ010000014.1 GCA_025350665.1 Gemmatimonadota bacterium
AGGGCGCGGGCCAGGCCGCGTCGCCATCTCACGGTCAGACGTACCATGGCGGCCAGCAATGTGAGGTCGAACAGTGTCCAGGCAAGTCGGATCGTCGGATTCGCAAACCAGCCGGCCGGCGCGACGGCGTATAACAGGTACGTCCAGGGGATCAGGAGGGCGGTGAGGATCCGGATCGGCGGTTGAGGCCGCCGGCCAATCGAGCGGAACGCGAATCGAAGGAGACCTCCCGGCGCGAAGGCTGTGACCGCGTCATACACGGTGGCCGCCCTGGATTGTCCCGGCGGGTAGCAGACATAGATCGGGTCCCACCGATCCGGCCGGAGTCTCGCCTTGAAGGCCCGAAGTCCCTCGAAATTGTAGAGTCCCCGGCCGATCGTCCGGGCAGTCGCGAGCCAGGGGCCGACCGGACCCGCCAACGGTGCGAGGCCGAGAGTGGCGAACCGGCTTCCCTCGGCAGCGATGGCGCGCATCGCGGCGTCGATCAGGATCTCCGCCGTTCCGTTGGGGGAGTCCGGCTCCCGAAGGAGATCCTCGAACAGCCAGCCGCCCCGGGCGTAGATCGGCACCAGGCCGAGAAACCCAACCGCGCGGCCGGCCCGCTCGGCCAGGAACAGCCGTCGCTCGGTCGCGAAAGCGAACGGGTCGACCTGGACCAGAAATCCCATCGGCGCCAGCCGCCGGCGCCCGAGCCATCGCCTGATCAGCCCCTCAATCGCCCTCCGGTCGGGATGGCCGCGGTTACCGAGCACGTCGGGGCCGATAGCTCTGACGCCGACGCCTTTGGCACGGGCCCGCCGGAGCTGCTCACGGAGGCTTCGGCTCGATCCCAGCGTCCGATCCCAGTTGACCGGATTCCAGACCGGCTGCTCCCCGATCGGCACTGAGGCAACCACGGCCGCCGCGAGAAACCGCTCCTCGACCGCGAAGAACCCGATCCGGCGGTCGGCGGATCGTCCCGCCGCGATGAATCGTTCGGCAACCTCACCGAGCCGCAGCGGAGCCGCGATCGGGGCACCGGCCGCAATCCAAGCCGCCCCGGTATCGACATAGGCGACCACGCCTTCGCCGTCGTCGGTGAACCAATAGCGGAACCCGGGCTCGAGGCTCTGGAACGAGGTCGCGTTCCAGCCGAAACGCCTGAGGAGCGCCAGCGCGCGATCGGCCGGCTCGCCACCTGGTCTGTCCTCTACGATGCGGGCCACGGGTGTCAGCATGTGAAACTATCGGCGGCGGAAGGCGACCTCCGGGAATTGCGGGGAAGGGGCCGCCAACAACGGGCTCTCGATCCCCTTCAGGTACCGGTCGAAGAACGCCAGGCTGTAGGCCGCGATGATCTCGTGCCCTCGGCGCGGCGCCACGAGCGTCGTGTCCTGAAACACCTTGAGGAGAAGCGGCAGATCGGAGAAGTGCCCGTGGTTGGTCCTGGCGATCGTGATGTCGTACCAATCGCTGCCGGCGCGGGCCCGGGTGGCGCTGTCATAGCCCTCCATTTCCACCTTCATCTCCCGCATCGCCGGGCGGCTGGCCTCCGGCGCGCTTGCGGCGTCGTCGATCCCATGATGGAACAGCATGAAGGGGCCACGGACCGGCTCCGTCAACACGCCGCCGAAGAGCCGGCCGTCGTGATTGACCGCGGCCTTGACCCGGCGGTCGATCTGGAGCAACTCGATCGCGGCGGCGCCGCCAAACGACCAGCCGAGCGCCCCGATCCGGCCGAGATCGAGCCGGCCCTTGAACGGGCCAGGCTCGCGGTTCAAGGCATCGATCCGGTCGAGCACGTAGCGGGAATCCTCGATCCAAACCGGGAACGAGACGTCGTTCAAGAACGTCATCGTTCCGGCGATCATGGCGCGGATGTTCCTGGGGTCGGTCGTGGGCATGGTGAGCGTGTCGGCCTTAAACGCGACGCCGTCCGGGAACATCACGGTCCGGTCG
Source organism: Gemmatimonadota bacterium (assembly GCA_025350665.1). GTDB lineage: Bacteria > Gemmatimonadota > Gemmatimonadetes > Gemmatimonadales > GWC2-71-9 > SHZU01. Next base: position 1,939 of record JANXXJ010000014.1, read on the forward strand.
AGGCCGGGATGATCGATGCTGAAGACCACGTACCCGTGGCTGGCAAGCAGTTCGGTGAGGAAGGTGGCGCTGAAGCGGGTCCAGCCGGCCCCGTGGCTAGAGACGAGCACCGGATACTTGCCCGGCGCCGCGGCCAGCGGCGCCCCGGTCACGGAGTGCGTCGTGACGTGCTCACACGTCTTGAAGCCGGCGGTCCCGAATTCGCCCGGCGTCCGGATGTAGAGTGCCGGCTTGGCGTCCGCGACCGGTTCCGCCGGATACCAGACCTCGACTGGCAGGTGGCGTTTTTCGTTAGGGTCCTTCGTCTGACGCTCGGCCCGGCTGCTGTCGACCCAGAGCCAATCGTAGATCCCGACCGCGTGCGGGCCGGGAGGGCGGATGAAGATGTCGGCTGGGAGGTTGGGGGTCGGCTGTTGCGCCGCCAACTGCCCGCCCGAGAGCCACGCCGCGAGCGCGACCGCGCCCGCCCGGATGGTCCGTGAACCCGTCATGTCCGTCTGCCTTTCGTTGCGGACCGTAGCTTACCGGATGGCCCGTGGAAAAGCCATGCGCCCAGACCGGAGTTGACGATGTAGTCTCATGTGACTACACTGAACAATGCAGACCGTCGGCGTGCGGGACCTCAAGGCCCGCCTGAGTCAGTGTCTCAAGGACGTGCAGCGGGGCGAAACGATCCTCGTTACCGACCGGGGGCGGGTCGTCGCCGAGTTGCGGTCCCCCACGATGCCGGCTCGGCCCAGTTCGCCGATCGAGCGGGCGGTCGCCGGTCTCGCGGCCACCGGGGTGCTTCGAGTGGCCGAGCCGACTCCGGATCCGTATCCGTCCTCGCCCCTCAAGACGCCTGCCGGGACCGCTCGCCGGCTGCTTGCCGCCGAGCGGGACGAGCGGTGATCGTTTATGCCGAATCGAGCGCCGTGTTGGCCTGGATTCTCGGGGAACCATCGGCCGGTGGCGTTCGCAAGTTGTTGGTAGGAGCCGACCGTGTGGTCACTTCGGCCTTGACCGCCACCGAGTGCGGTAGGGCGATCGTGCGGGCTGGCCGCGAGGGCCGCCTCTCGGAGGCCGAAGAACTGGCCGCGCTCCGCCTCCTCGACGTCGCCGAGCGCAATTGGGACGTCCACGCGATCACTGATCGAGTGTTGGCCCGGGCGCGGGCGGCGTTTCCGGTCGAGCCGGTCCGAACGCTCGATGGGCTCCATCTCGCCACCGCATTGGTCCTCCAGGATGGCCTTGGACGCCTGACCATGGTGTCTTTCGATGACCGGATCCGCGCCAATGCCGAGCGGCTGGGCCTTGAGCTCGACCGGTCCGTGCAATCGAAGTGAGGGCAGCGACACTCTCTCCCTGCTACAGCCTCGGCCACTGCTGAGTGAGGCAGTGGATCGCCCCCAAGCCCCAGATGAGGTCGGAACTGGGGATCGCAATCACTTCCCGACCCGGGAAGCACCGGCCGAGGGTGGCGGCCGCGATCGGATCCATGTCCGCATCATACGCCGGCATCAACACCACGCCATTCGCGACATAGAAATTCGCGTAACTCGCCGGCAACCGCTGATCCCCCTCATACATCGCCTGCGGCATCGGCAGCGTCACGATGCCCAACGCCCGCCCGTCCTGATCCGTCATCGTCGCCAGCCGTTCCAGATTCTCCTGCAATGGCCGGTAGTTGTGGTCGGTCGGGTCATCCTCCACCACCGTCACCACCGTGGTCGGATTGACGAATCGGGTCAGGTCATCCACGTGCCCGTCGGTATCATCCCCTTCGATCCCGTCGCCGAGCCACAGGATGTGGGTCACGCCGAGGTAGTTCCGGAGATGCTCCTCGATCTGCCCCTGGCTCAAACTCGGGTTGCGGTTGGGGTTGAGCAGACAGGCTTCGGTCGTGATCAACGTGCCAAGTCCGTTGACGTCGAGCGAGCCCCCCTCCATCACGATCCCCGGACTTACCACCGGGATCGCGAACTCGGCGCCGATCAGGGTCGGAATCCTGTCGTCGTCCTCGAACGGCGGGTACTTGCCGCCCCAGGCGTTGTAGCCCCAGTCGACGATCAGCTGTTCGGTCCGGCCGTTCCGCGGCCGCTGGACGAAGATCGGGCCGTGGTCGCGGCACCAGGCGTCGTTGGTCTTATTGCGGTGGAAGACGACGTTGCCGGCCGGAATCTCCCCCGCGGCGAGTACCGCCCGCGCCGAGTCTTCCATGGCGTCGTCCACGACATTGATGTGGACCTCCTCGCGCGGGGCCAGGTGGCGAACGATCCCGGCGAACGCCGCCGGCACCGGCCCGAACTTGCCCGGCCACGACGATTCGCGATGCGGCCAGCTGAGCCAGGTGCCGCGATGAGGCGCCCACTCCGCCGGCATCCGGAACCCGGCCTCGCCTGGCGTCTCCTGGTAGCCGGGGGCGCGTGCCGTCTTCCCGCTACTCACGGTCGATGAATCGCTTCGTCAAATCGCCGTAGGCATCCACTCGGCGGTCCCGCAGGAAGGGCCAGTGGGTCCGGACCACGTCCACCGCTCCCAAATCGCACGGGACGATCAACGTCTCCTCGTCGGTGCCGCCCTTGGCCAGGATCCGGCCGTTCGGGTCGGCCACGAAGCTGCCACCCCAGAATTCGATCCCGCCGTTGCCGCTGGTCTCGAGGCCCACGCGGTTGACCGACGCCACGAAGGCGCCGTTGGCGATCGCATGCGAGCGCTGGATCGTTTCCCACGCCGCCTGCTGTCGCTCGCCGTATTCGGCCTTCTCGGGCGGGAGCCAGCCGATGGCGGTCGGATAGAACAGGATCTCGGCCCCGGTCATGGCCGTTAGGCGGGCCGCCTCGGGGAACCACTGGTCCCAGCAGATCAGGACGCCGATCCGGCCGAAGGTGGTGTCCCAGGCCCGGAAACCCAGATCCCCGGGCGTGAAGTAGAACTTCTCGTAGTACTGGGGGTCATCCGGGATGTGCATCTTCCGGTATTTGCCCAGGTAAGTCCCGTCGGCGTCGAGGATCGCGGCCGTGTTGTGATAGAGGCCCTCGGCCCGCTTCTCGAACAGCGAGGCGATGATCACGATGCCCAACTCCCTGGCCAGGTCCGCGAAGATCTGGGTGCTGGGGCCGGGGATCGTCTCGGCCAAAGCGAAGAACTTGTGGTCCTCGGTCTGGCAGAAGTAGGGGCCCAGGAAGAGTTCCTGGAGGCAGACGATCTGGGCCCCGCGGGCGGCGGCGTCGCGGGTCCGGTCGATGGCCTTCTTCAGGTTGGCCTTCGGGTCCTCGCCGATGGTCATCTGCGGGAGGCCCAGGGTCACGGTGCGGGAGGTCATGACGGGAAATCTAACGGCGGTCCGCTGCCGTGCCACGACCTCAGGGTTCCACCTCTGCAGAAGGGCGAGCGAGAGACTGTGGTCGGTCCCGCATTGAGGGGCGCGATGGTGAGGGGCAATGCAACGGTGGTGTTCGGTCTCAGCCTTCGCAATTGATCCGGCTCGCCGGCGACCAACCCGACCTACCCGTGCGGGCCAGTTGCGTCGGGCGGGGCCGGACGTCAGCGAGGGCGCACCAGGGCCAGGAATTTCGGGGCGTCGCGAAGCGCGTCGAGGTCGGAGTCGAGTTCCACCTCTCCGGTCCGGAGCCCGTGGTCCCACGCCCACTCGAAGTAACGGAGGGCCAGGTCACGGTCCCCCCGCAGCGCGGCCAACACCGCGCGGCCGAACACGGCCGGCTCGTCCTGGTCGTACCGAGCCAGAACTCGATCGGCCTCGTTGGCCGC
>JANXXJ010000029.1 GCA_025350665.1 Gemmatimonadota bacterium
GTCGGTGAGCAGACGCGGAGACGGACCCGGGTTGCACGCGGTCAAGGCGAGCGACAGAAACGGCAGGCAGGCCACCTGCAGGCGGCCTCGTGTTGGGTGGGTCGGCATGAATCGAAGGCCCTCCAGGCTGGCTAACGGCCAACGGATAACCTGCAAGCGCCGAAGGCGCTTGTCGGGTTCATCCATGTGTTAGGCACCGACCACTCGGAGTTCGCCTGGTTGGAGCCCGCGCAACGCATCCAGGATGGCCGGGACGAGTCGACGGAGATGGACGAGCCGGTTCGAAGGCGCCCGGACGAGCACGACGCCAAACGGCAAACGGGCGATGTTCTGCTGATGTTGGAGATTGCGATCCATGGTCACCAGGGCGTCGAAACGACCGGCGATCCGCCCCAGCAACTCGCCGTTGGTAATCCCGCCCCATCCGGCATCGCGAACGGTGGCCGCCTTAACCCCGGCGAGGTCGGCTGCCAGATCCGCTGGGAGGTTCTCGTCAAGCAGGACGCGCACCGGTCAGCACCGACTCCTTAGCAAGCTCAAGTGCCGCAATAGCTTGCGCACGGCTGACCGTTGGGAACTGGTCAAGAAATTCGTCAAGGGAGTCTCCCCCTTCCAGGTAGTCGAACAGCGTCTGGGCGGGGACTCGGGTCCCGACGAACACCGGGGTTCCGCCGAGGATTTCCGGATCAACGTGAACGACAGCAGCAAGCTTCATATCGCGGCCCTCCCGTCGGCCGCCGCAATATATCAACTTGGGGGGGCAACGGAGCCCTGGCCCCACACGGCACGAGTACGCACATATCGGCAAACCTGCGCGCCGGTGCTGGCTTTGGCTGTGGACGCCAACGTGAACGGGAGCGCCTTTCCGTTTTCGGCGAAGATCGTTTTTCCCCCTCCGAGGATGATCGGCTCAATCGTGAGCAACAACTCATCGACAAGGTCGGCGGCGAGCAACGACCGGACCATCGTCGCGCTGCCGTAGACGTAGATGTAGCCGCCCGGCTGCGCGCGTAGATCGGATACCGTTTTTTCGAGGTCGTCGCCGCGGATGATGGTGGTGGGGTTCCACGTGATGTCCTTCTCGGTGAGCGTGTTTGACACCACGTACTTCGGCGCGCGGTTGATCCAGTCTGAGAATGGGTCTCCCGAGCGACTGGGCCAAGCGCCGGCCGAGGCTTGATAGGTGCGACGTCCTTGCAAGAGTGCGTCGCTGTGTTTGGCGAGTTCGGCGTACGTGCCACCCATGACGGCCGGGTCGAAATACTTCATAGACCATCCGCCGTGACTGAAGCCGCCGTCGGTGTCCTCGCTCGCGCCCCCAGGAGCTTGCACGACACCGTCGAGGCTGATGAATTCAGTGATGAGCGTCTTCATGGAGTCTCCTGATTGTGCCAGAGGGCCGGTCGCGGCTTGTTGGAGTGAGCCTGCGGCCCGAGCGCCGGCTAACGGCCTGGAACTAAGCTGCGGAGGCGCAACGCGCCTCCGTCAGCCTTCAATTCCTTGTTAGACGTCATGTGCACCCAAAGGCCGGCTGGCCCGGGCCCGCTCCAATTGGGAGGACGGTGAGGTCGAGCAGGGAGAACGTGGGTCCATCCGTCTCCGCGCTGACCAGAGCCACGTCGCGGACATCCTCAGGCGCATACTCACCGGGCGCAACAGTAGTTGGATACGTCAAGGACTTCCCTCTACGCTGAACGAAACGTGTCGGGATCCTCACCTCCCGCACTCGTGCTACGCGGACCGCATAAAACAGATCGGGCGGCTCCGGGTATCGGTCAAGGCACTCGACCCACTGGTAGTGGTCAAGGGCGAGCCGGCCCTGGAAGCGGACTGTGGTCCCAACAGGGAGGCCCGCAGCACAACTCGTCGGGCAGTAGAACCGAAGCCATCCCGCCTCGACCACGGGGAAGGAGGACGAAGCACCATCCGGATACTGACGAATCACGCGCCCGACGATCACGTACTCGGCGTCCTTAACTTGATCTACGATGTCACCGGCGCCATCCCCTACGCATTCCACAGCACTCGCGTCGAGCTCGAAGGACAGGCGGGCCTCATCGCCAACGGCAAAGGCTGGATAGTTGCCATCACCCAGATGCCAGTGCTCGAATACAACCGTGATCTGCATCGATGTCCGAATG
>JANXXJ010000035.1 GCA_025350665.1 Gemmatimonadota bacterium
TCACGGTCCCTCGGGAACTCCATCGCCAAGGTGTCCGTGGCTGCCAACGTCGAAATTGCTCCACCGGCCAAGCTGCAGGACATGCTGTCGGTGAACATCCCCGGGGTCCGGGCCATTCGGGCCAGCGGCTCGATCGGCTCGGGCGGTATCACCCGTGTCCGCGGTGTGGGCAGCTTGAGCCTTTCCAACGAACCGCTCCTTTACGTCGACGGCGTCCGGGTCTACAACGAGGCCGCGGTGACGACCGAGGCGTTCCAGCGATTCAGTGGCGAGTCCCCTTCCCGGATCAACGATTTGAACCCCGAGGAGATTGAGTCGATCGAGGTCCTCAAAGGCCCTTCGGCGGCCACGATTTACGGCACCGAAGCGTCGAATGGCGTGATCCAGATCATCACCAAACGGGGCCGAGGCAACCGGCCGCAGATGGAAGTTCATACTTCGGTCGGGGCAAACTGGCTCCAGGATCCCGAAAATCGGTATCAAACGGACTGGTACGTGCGCAACGGCCAGGTCGAGGAGTTCAACGTCCAGAAGTTCAACCGGGAGCGTGGCTTCCCGCCGATCTTTACCACCGGCATTGCCAAGACTGCCGGCGCCAGCTTGAGTGGTGGCACCGACCGGTTCAGCTATTTCTTCGGGGCGGACTTCAATCGCGACGAAGGGTACACTGCCTACAACCGCCAGAACAAATACAATGCCCGCGCCAACGTCTCCTACCGGACCGCGAACGACAAGCTCAAGGTCGACATGAGTCTGGGCGCGGTCCGCCTGCATCTGAACAGTGCGCAGGGGTTCCAGCCGATCACCACCTCGATCGTCTGGGCCTGCAACAACAATTCATGCGTGCCCGACCCTGCCGACACCGCCCACACCGGGTGGAACGGCCCGGGGCACGGCTTCACGTTCTATCGCCCGGAAGATTACAGCGAAGTCCAGGCGTACGATGATGTCGACCGGATCACCTTCAGTACCACCATCACCCACCGCCCGTTCTCATGGTTGCGGCACCACATTACGGTGGGGCCCGATGTCACCAACAACAACTCACAGAACCTGGTCGAACGCCACTTCGACGATCGCCGTCCGTTCTTCAGCGCCAGCAACGGCTCGCGGACGGTGTCGGAGTCCCGGGTCTCTTATCTGACGCTTGACTATGGCGCGTCGGGCGACTGGAACATCAAGCCCGATCTGATTTCGACGACCTCGGCGGGAGCGCAGTACTACTCCAAGCAGAATGCCTATCAGTTCGGCTCAGGGTTGGTCTTTGCCATCCCCGGTCCGGGTGACATCACGGGTGCCGCGCAGCGGTCCGCGAGCGAAGGGTTTCTCGAGAACAAGACCTTCGGCGTCTATGTTCAGCAGCAGTTTGGCTGGAAGAATCGCCGCTTCATAACGGCCGCGGTTCGAGGCGACGGCAACAGCGCGTTCGGCAAACAGTTCTCAGCCGTCTACTACCCGAAGATCAGCGCCGCCTGGGTCGCCTCGGAGGAGTCGTTCCTGGCGGGGCAGAAATGGCTGTCCCAACTCAAGCTGCGCGGCGCCTGGGGCAAGGCGGGCCAGCAGCCCGACGTCTTCTCGGCGATCCAGACCTACCAGTCCCGGGTCGGGAACGGCGGCCGGGGCGCGGTAACGCCGCAGAACATCGGGAACGCGGGCTTGAAACCGGAGGTGGGCCAGGAGCTGGAACTCGGCTTCGACGCCGGTCTGTTCCAGCAGCGGCTTGGCATTGAATTCACGATCTACAACAAGAAGATCAACGACGCGATTCTTTCGGTGCCGCTCAAGCCCTCCCGGGGATATCCGGGGTTCCAGTTCGTCAACATCGGACAGACCCGGAACAAGGGCATCGAGCTGGGACTTGATGGCAATATCCTGAACGGCAAGAACCTGGGGCTGGACGCGCGGGTCACCTTCGCCCACAACGACGCCCTGATCACCAGCATGGGTGGCCTGGCGCCGACGATCGTCTCGTTCGACAACCAGTTCAACGTCGAGGGGTTCGCCCCGGGCTCCTGGTTCCTCAAGAAGGTCGTCAGTTCAACCGTGGTCAAGCCGGCCGCCGGTCAGGACTTCTTCGTCCCCTACGGCACCAACGTCATGTGTGAGGGCGGCAAGGATCTCGGAGCCGGAAATGGCACCATCGTGCCATGCGGCGACGCTCCGCGGATTTACGCCGGCCAGCCGACCCCCGTGTGGAGCGGCAGCGCCAGCTTGACCATGACCATTCAACACCGGCTCCGTCTCCTCGCTCTGGTGGACTTCCAGGGTGGGAACAAGACTGACGTTGGCGACGTCGGGTTCGGCGCCATGTTCTTCAACAACACCAAGGCGGTCCTTACCGGGGAAGACCAGATCCTCTCCGGGTACTACGGCCTCCTCCGTGACGGATACGGTGGCGCGGGCGACGCGGCCGGCATGTTCAACACCGGCTTCGCCCGGCTTCGGACCGTGTCGGCGAGCTACGACATTCCGGACAAGATCGCCCGACTGTTTGGCGCTTCGCGAGGGTCGTTCACGGTCTCGGGTGAGAATCTCGCGTGGGTGTGGCGGGCGCAGAGGACGTCGTTCGGGGCGCCGTGGATCGACCCCGAGATTCATCCCAATTTTGCTGGCGACGTCACCGCCCTCACCGGCTATGTGCAGGAGTCGTTCCCGCAGGCTGCCCGGGTGCGTTTCTCACTTCGGCTCACGTTCTGATGCCGATGACTCTCGTTGCGGAGATCCCAATGTCTACCACTCGCCGGAATTCAACGCTGATCCGCCGCCGGTTGCAGCGGGCCGGCACTGTCCTTTCGTTCGTCGTCGCCACCCTCGCTCTGGCTGCGTGCAGCAATCTCCTGGAAGTCAAGTATCCGGGACGCATTCCCGTCGAGCAACTCAATAGCCCGTCGCTGGCCGGTGTACTGGCCGACGGTGTGGTTGGCGACCTCGAATGTGCCTACAACAACTACTTCTCCGGCTCCTCCGCCCATTCGGACGAATTCGAGACGGCGAACGACAACGGTACGTTGGCAAACGCGGGCGAACGAAACATCACCTCGAACAACGATGACTATGCCACGAGTGCCTGCGAAGCGAGTTCGCTCAACACGGCGGGCGACTTTGGACTGCAGGTGCCAATGCACACCGCCAGATTCCAGGCGGAGGACGTGTTCAATCGCCTCAAGGGCTGGACCGATGCGCAAGTGAAGAATCGGACCGCCCTCCAGGCGAAGGTGCGGGCCTACGGCGCCTTTGCCTACACCTTCTTTGGCGAGACCTATTGTACCTTCGCTGTGGACGGTGGGGCCGCCGGGCCGGTCTCGGTGGCTTCGAACACCGCCGCGCAGGAGTTTGCGGAAGCCATTCAGTTGGCCAACACGGCCATAACCGCGGGTCAGACGTCCACTAATCCCAGTCTGCCCGAAATCATCGGCATGTCCAATGTCGGGCTTGCCCGTGTGAACATGGATCTCAAGAAGTGGCCTGAAGCCGCCAGCTTCGCCCAGAAAGTGGGGCCGGGGTTTGAGGTCTTCGCGGACCGCGGGACCGAGAACGATCGCCGGTGGAACAAGATGTTCTATCTGTTCACTGACCTGGGCGCCTACACGATCGCCTGTGCGCTGCGCCCGACCCATGCCTCCCTCGGAAAGCTGGACGCTCCGTGCGGGACGACGCCGCCTCTGGACGATCCCCGCCTGGGAGTGGTCGACGCCGGAAAGGGGGCCTTCAATCCTCCGATCCGCCTGTGGATCCAGACCAAGTTCAGGGATCTGGGCCAGAAAGTGCGGCTGGCCAGCTACAAAGAGGCGCGCCTCATCCTGGCAGAGGCGCAGGCGCAGCAGGGATTGGTCTCGGATGCTCAGACCACCATCAACAACTATCGCGATCTCTATTCGTTGCCCCACTTGACGTTTGCCGACAAGCCCGACGCGATTGCCAAGATTCTCCACGAGCGCCAGATGGAGTTGGCGTTCGAAGGAGGCCATCGTCTGAACGATCTGCTCCGGTACCAGATTTCCTGGAAACCGTCAGGGACCAGCAACCCGTTTACCGGCCGTCCGTATGGCAGCACCACGTGCTGGCCGACGCCCACGAAAGAGACTAACGGCAACTGAGGCTTACAACACCGAGGGG
>JANXXJ010000037.1 GCA_025350665.1 Gemmatimonadota bacterium
TGATCGCCGGCATTGACTGGGTCCGCGTGAACGCGATCAAGCCTGCCGTGGCCAACATGAGCCTGGGTGGTGGGTTCTCCGCTTCCCTCAATGCCGCGGTGGCGAACGCGGTCGCCGCGGGGATCGTGTTCACCATCTCGGCCGGCAACAGCAACGCGGACGCCTGTGCGTTTTCACCGGCCTCCGAGCCAAGCGCGATAACGGTTGGTGCCACGACCAGTACGGACGCCCGGGCCAGCTACTCGAACTTCGGGACCTGTCTGGATCTCTTCGCTCCGGGGTCCAGCATCACGGGCGCCTATATCCCGAGCGGGTCGGCCGTGCTCTCGGGTACCTCGATGGCAGCGCCCCACGTCGCCGGGGTCGTGGGGCTCTACCTGCAGCAGAACCCCGCCGCGACGCCCGCCCAGGTCGTGGCGGCGCTGACGACCAACGCGTCGGCCAACAAAGTCACGACCCCGGGAACCAGTTCGCCGAACAAGCTCCTGTATATGGGCTTTCTGAACGGCGCCCCACCGCCCAACCTGCCCCCCGTGGCTTCGTTTGGCTCGACCTGCACCGCTCTGGTCTGTGCCTTTGACGGCAGCGGCTCGACCGATGATGTCGGGGTGACGAACTATGGCTGGACGTTCGGCGACGGCACAACCGGCACCGGCTCGAAGCCGTCGCACACCTACCTGGCGGCAGGGACGTACGCCGTCACCCTCACGGTCACTGACGTGGGGAACCTGTCCAACAGCCTCACCAAGTCGGTCACCGTGTCGGTCGGTTCGACCAACTTGGCTCCGGTGGCCAACCCTGTGGTCACCTGTAGTCCGGGACTGACGTGTATCCTGGATGGAACCGGTTCAACGGATGATCATGGAATCACTGTGTACGAATGGCGGAGCACTGGAGGCACCTTGATCTCGACCCAGGCCGTCCTGACCCGCACTTTCAGCAAACCCGGCTCCCATACTTGGACCTTGACGGTGAAGGATGCAGCCGGCCTGGCCAACTCCAAATCGGTGAGCTTCGCCTCGATCCCGTAACGCTCCTTTCTCGCCGCGGGAAAGCCGCCCGAGCCTTGGCCCGGGCGGCTTTCGTTTTGTTCGCCTTATATTATGCCGATACTACGCCCGGATGCCCTGCGGACCTCGCCGGGGCTCCAGGGTTCACTGGAGGAACGATGATGCGTATCAGTGCCCACATGCAGAAAACACTCAATGATCAGGTCCGGCGCGAGTTCGGCGCGTCGTACCTGTACCTGTCAATGGCGGCGTACTTTGCCGAGAAGAATCTGAACGGCTTCGCCCGGTGGATGCGGATGCAGGCCATGGAAGAGGCGAAGCATGCGATGAAGATCTTCGATTTCGTCGAGGACCGCGGCGGCCGGGTGACGCTCGAGGGGATCGATCGCCCTCCGCCGGACTTTCCGACGCCCGTGGCGGCGTTTGAGCATGCTCGCGACCACGAGGCCCATGTCTCGGCCGGGATCCACCAACTCTACGAAGCGGCGGCCACCGAGAAGGACTGGGCGACCCAGGCGATGCTCCAGTGGTTCATCACCGAACAGGTCGAAGAGGAAAAGACGTCGAGCCAGATCGTCGATACGCTCAAGATGATCGGGGACAACGCCTCGGGCCTCTACATGTTCGATCAGGAGCTCGGGCGGCGCGGAGGCGCTGAGTGAACGCGGCCTTTCTTGGCCTCGGGGCGATCGGCCGGCCGATGGCGGGCCGGCTGGCGCGGATGCATGACCTCACGGTCTGGAACCGGACCCGGGCCACAGCCGACGAGTTCACGCGGACGGTCCCCTGTCGGGTCGCGGGGACGCCCGCCCAGGCAGTACGGGACGCGGATGTGATCATGGTGTGCCTGTCTACGTCCCGCGACGTCGACTCGATCCTCGACGGGAAGGATGGGGTCCTTGCCACGATCCGGCCGGGCGCGCTGTTCCTCGACTGCACATCCGGCGATCCGGCGACCGCGCGGGCGATGGCGGAACGAATGGCCGCCAAGGGCGTGGCCTATGCGGATTGTCCGGTCAGCGGCGGACCAGGCGGGGCTGAGGCGGGCGTACTCACGGTCATGGTCGGGTGCGCCCCTGAGGTATTCACCCGGGCCAGGCCGCACCTGGAAGCATTCGGCAAGCTGGTTGCCCATCTCGGGCCGGTAGGCGCGGGGAACACGGTCAAAGCGATCAATCAGGCCCTGCTCGCCGCCAACATCCTGACCTTGGCCGAGGCGCTCCCCGCCATGGTGAAGGCTGGCGTGGCCGCGCGCGCCGGCATCGAGGTCCTCAACGCGTCGAGCGGTCGTTCATTTGTCAGCGAGTCCCTGGTGCCGTCGCGCGTCCTGACCGGTACCTGGCCTCGGCTGTTCCGGCTGGCCTTGCTCGACAAGGACGTTCGAATTGCCCTCGACCTGGTCGCCCAGCTCGGCCTCGAGGCGCCCTTGCTCGATCACGTGCGTGCCACGACCGCCGCGCTGCACATCGCGCTGGGCGAACAATCCGACTACCTCGATCCGATCCGGGTCGGGGAGGAGAAGGCGGGCGTCGAGGTCCGCGGATGAGCGAGTGGCTCAGCACCAGACGCGAGCGGGTTGACGCGCACCTGACCGATCGTCGGGTGTTGAGCGGCGAGATCCACCTGCAAATGCTCGCCAGGCTTCACAGCGGACCGGAGACGCCAAGCGATTTCCTCAACCGGGACGAGCCCTTCTTCGTGCTGTCGCTTGAGGATGAGCAGCCCGTCTTCGTCTCCAAGGCCCAGGTCCTGTACCTGAAATTGCCGCCCCAGCCGGCCATCGAAGATCCGGATCGGGCGGTCGCGGCTCGTCGGATCGAGCTCGAAGTGGAGCTGTCCGATGGCACACTGCTCGAAGGAATCGTCATGATGGAACTGCCGCCGGACCGGCTGCGGGCGTTGGATTTCCTCAATGCTGCGCCGCCGTTCTTTCCGCTCTGGACCACGGACGCCGTCCGGGTCGTCAACCGCAACCATATTCGGGCGGCCAGTCCGCTCGTGGACGTCAAACGTGGCACGGCTTGATCGATTTCTCGGCGCCATGAGGGCGCAGTCGGGCGAAGCCGTGCGGCTGCTGCCCGGTCAGCCCATCGCCCTCCGCAAAAGCGGGCTCGTCAAGGCGATGACGAAAGAAGCGCTTTCCGAGCAGCAGGTGGTCGGCCTCCTTCGGGAGATTACCCCGCCGCAGTTCGCCGAGCGACTGGGTGCCTCGGCCGAGTTTGCCTTTACGTATGACAGCCCCGAAGGGGCGGTCGAGGTCCAGGTTGCCCCGGCCAACGGGTCGGTTCAGGCCACCCTTCGGAGTCTCTTCCCGCCGGTGCCCCTTCGAGCCGAACCGGAACGCGAGGCTCTGCCGGATCTCGGGATGCCGAGACAGCGGATCGAGGCCCTGTTCGCGGCGATGGCGGAGCAGGGCGCCAGCGATTTGCACCTCCGGACCGGGAGCGCCCCGATCCTTCGCCGGGCCGGCGAACTGGTGCCGATGGAGGAACCGGCCGTCTCGGCGGAGGACATCGAGCTGATGCTGCGGTCGATCATGTCGGTCGCCGATTTCGCCGAATGGCGTGCCGCCGGCGACGCCGACTTCGCCCACGAGATCACCGAACTCGGTCGGTTCCGCGGCAACGCCGGCCGCGATCGCCTTGGGCCGATGGCGGTGTTCCGGATGATTCCGAATACCATTCTGACCACCGACCAGCTGGGTTTGAGCCGCGAGGTCCAGGCGCTCTGCCACCTCACCAAGGGGCTGGTCCTCGTTACCGGTCCGACCGGGTCGGGCAAGTCGACGACCCTCGCGGCGCTCGTCGACCTGGTGAACCGGACCCGGTCCGATCATATCCTGACGATCGAAGATCCGATCGAGTTCGTCCATCCCAGTCGGAAATGTGTCGTGACGCAGCGCCAGGTCGGCGTCCACAGCAAGGGCTTCAAGTCGGCCCTCCGGGCGGCGCTCCGCGAGGATCCCGACGTGATTCTGGTGGGCGAGCTTCGCGATCTCGAGACTGTCGCCATTGCGTTGGAAACGGCCGAAACGGGCCACTTGGTGTTCGGTACGCTCCATACGACGACGGCGGCGTCGACCGTTGATCGGATCATTGACCAGTTTCCCACCGACCGCCAGAGTCAGATTCGGGTGATGCTCGCTGAGTCGCTGCGCGGGGTGGTGGCGCAGACGCTGTGCCGGAAGATCGGTGGCGGGCGGGTGGCCGCATACGAGATCCTGCTGTCGAACCACGCGGTGGCCAACCTGATTCGGGAAGGGAAGACCTTTCAGATTCCGTCGGTCATGCAGACGAACCGGAAGCAGGGGATGGTGACCCTGAACGACGCGCTGGTGGATCTCGTGGACCGCGGCCTGGTTGAGCCCAGGGAGGCCTATCTCAAGGCCGTCGACAAGGGCGCGATTTCGGCGTCGCTCAAGGCCAAGGGACTCTCCTTGAACTTCCTGACCGAAGGGTGACCGCGCCCCCAGTCATCGTCCTGGTTGAGTCCCAGGACCTGGTCAACATTGCCAGCGCGGTTCGGATCGCAAAGAACTTCGGGGTCGATTACCTGCGGCTGGTGAAGCCGGCGGTCTTCGACCCCTACCGCATCGAAGGTATCGCCCACAACACCGGCGATGTCGTGGCCCGTGCCAGGATGTTCGACTCGCTGGCCGAAGCCACCGCGGACTGCGTCTATACCGTGGCGATGACGGCCCGCGAACGAGCGGCCAAGCGGGTCCTCCTCAGGCCCCGGACGGCCGCCGAGGAGATCACGGCCCGGAGTGCGGAGGGACCGGTCGCGCTCGTGTTCGGCCGCGAAGACAGCGGGCTGACGAATGACGAGCTCGATCACTGCCACGCGCTGGCCGGCATCGCCACCAACCCGGTCCACCGCTCCCTCAATCTGGCACAGGCCGTGGCCATCATGGCCTACGAATGCTGGAACGCGCGCGAAGGCATCGACCAGGATCGGAAGCCGCCTCGCCGCCGTGCGACCCGGGCTCGGGTCGAGGAGCTGACCCATCTGTTCCAGGATCTTGAGCGGTCCCTGTGGGCGATCGATTTCTTCAAGAGCCGCAACCCGGAGAACGTGGTGCGGTCGTTCCGGGAGATCCTGTTCCGGGCCGACCTGGATAGCCGGGAAGTGAAATTGGTTCGGGCCTTGAGCCTCGAAACCGTGCATTACCTCAGCCGGACGGGGGTGCTGCAGGAGCTCCCGGAGGGTCTTCGAGAGCCGGCCGGGAAGCGGTCGCCCGGTCCCCCTGCGCCCTCGCCCTGAGGCGCCGAAAAACCGACTATCTGACTCCCCTATCGGGGGCCTCCCGGCTTGTTTCCGGACCCTGGTTCTTTATTATTACCTGCGGCTTGCGCCTTGGTGCTGTTGCACTTGCGGCGCTCCTACCCCTAGCTCGTGAAATGTTTCACATGTTCGAGACCACCACGTATCGGCGGATGCCAACGCATGCGTAAGCTCCTGGTTGCCGGGGTCGCGGCGGTGATGGCTGTCGGGGCGATCGCCCTAACGATGCCCTCGCTCACCACCGCGCAGAACCAAGCCAAGAAGGCGGAGCCCGACTCAGTCGTCGCGCCCCGCCTAACGGCCGCGGATTCCTCCCATCTCAAGGGTCCGAAGCAGCCGATCTTCTTCCGGCACGATATCCACGCCGGCCAGTACAAGATCCAGTGCCAGTACTGCCACTACACGGTCGCGGCCTCCTCGGAGCCGGGAGTGCCGAGCCTCCAGACGTGTATGGGGTGTCACCTCGCGATCGGCGGCACCGACAGTACCCACCGGGCCGAGATCAGGAAGCTGCGAGACGCCTGGAAGGAAAAGCGGCCGGTCGAGTGGGTGCGGATCCATACCCTTGCCAAGCACGCGCATTTTCCGCACATGCGCCACATCAAGGTGCTCGGCCCCAACGCCTGCGCCACCTGTCATGGCGACGTGGCCCGGATGCCCCAGGTGTTCAAGGTCAACAATGTGAACAACATGGGTTTCTGTATCTCCTGCCACGTGGAACGCAAAGTCAATCGCGATTGCACGGCGTGCCACTACTAGTGGTCAGGACGCGAGGCGAGACCTGGTCTCTGCTCAACGAGGATGACGCATGTCGGACGAAATGAAACATGAGCCGCTTGACCGCCGCCGTTTCCTCAAAGTGGTCGGTGTGGCGGGGGCCGGGACTGCGGCCTTGACCGGCTGCTCGACCGACAAGGTCGAGAAGCTGATTCCGTATCTGGTCCAGTCGGCGGACCAGGTGCCGGGCATCCCAACGATTTACGCCAGCACCTGTACCGAGTGTGCGGCGGGGTGCGGCCTCCATGTTCGGACTCGCGAGGCCCGGGCGATCAAGCTGGAGGGCAATCCCCGGCACCCCGTCAATGCCGGGACCCTCTGCGCTCGGGGTCAGGCCTCGCTCCAGGGCCTCTACAATCCCGACCGTCTGACCGGTCCCATGGGCCGCAACGGGGCTGGCAAGATGTCGGAGGTGCTCTGGAACGAGGCGATCGACCAGCTTGCCGCCGCCATAAAGCAGGCCGGGGGCAAGGTCGCCGTCGTGAGCGGCACGCCTGCCGGGACGATGAGCGACCTGATCGATCAGTGGACGGCGGCCGTCGGCGGCCGTGTCATCCGCTACCAGGCCTTCGACCACGGCCCGGTCCAGCTGGCGGCCAAGAAGGTGTTCGGCGTCGAGGAACTCCCGCACCACGATTTTGCTGCCGCCAAGTACATCCTGTCCTTTGGGGCCGACTTCCTCGAGACCTGGCACGGTCCGATCGAGAATCAGCGCGGGTTTGCCGCGGCGCACGGATTCGACGGCAAGGGCATGGCGAAGTTTGTCTACGTCGGGCCGCGGATGTCCCTGACCGGCATGAACGCCGATCAGTGGGTCGCCGCCGCGCCGGGTTCGGAGACCTCGTTGGCCCTCGGGCTGGCCAACGCGGTGCTCGCGGCTCGCAGCGATGCCCCGGCCGATGCGGCCCAGCTGAAGGCGATGCTGGCGGCGTACACACCTGACAAGGTGGCGCGGGACACCGGCCTCCCGCCCGACACCGTCCGGAAACTCTGCCGCGAATTCACCAAGGCCGCGCCGTCGCTTGCGGTCGCCGGCGGTATCGGGGCCCAGCACCGGGGCGCCGCGGAACTCTGCGCCGCCGTGAATATCCTGAACTACGTCGCGGGGAATGTTGGCAAGACCGTCCACTTCGGGTTCGGCATGAGTGGCGGGAGCGGGTACGGGGCGATGCTCGACCTCGAGCGGGCAATGAACGCGGGCGAGATCGATGCCGTGATTTTCCACGACTCCAATCCGCTGTATACCCTGCCGAAGAGTGGCGGGTTCCAGGCCGCGCTCGCCAAAGTTCGCTTCAAGGCGACCACCACCATGTTCTGGGATGAGACGGCCGCGGTCTGCGATCTTGTCCTTCCGTCGCTTCATTCCCTCGAGCGGTGGGACGACAGCCGGCCGCGGGCCGGGGTTCATGGCCTCCTGCAGCCGGTCATGGAACCGGTGTTCAAGAACATCGCCACTGGCGACGTGCTCTTGCAGGTTGCGCGCAAGATCGGCGGGACCGCCGCGGCAACCTTTACCGCACCCACGTACGAAGCCCATCTCAAGGGTGTCTGGGCCGGTGTGGCCAAGGCGCGAGGGGCTGGTGACTTCGACACATTCTGGCGCGGTGCCCTGGCGAACGGCGGGCTCTACGACGCCGCCCCGGCGCCGGCTATCGTCAGGCTCGCGGCTGGCGCGGGCGACATCAAGGCCGACCAGCCGGCCTTCGACGGTGAGGGCCTCATCTTCGCTCCGTACCCGAGTTCGATGTACCACGATGGGCGCGGCGCCAACCGGCCATGGCTGCTCGAGAACCCTGACCCGGTAACGAGGATCACCTGGCAGTCCTGGATCGAGATCAATCCGGAAACGGCCCGGGAGATGGATATCCGCGAAGGTGAGATCCTCCGGCTCAACTCGCCGACCGGGTCGATCGAGGCCTCCGTCTACGTGTACCCGGGCATTGCCCGGGATGTGCTCGCCATGCCGCTCGGGCTCGGTCACACCGAGTACGGCCGGTACGCGCAAGGCCGGGGCGTCAACGCCCTCGATCTGCTGTCCGCCAAGGATGGCCAGGGGTTCCTGCCGTATCTCTCTACCAGGGTGAAGCCCGAGAAGACCGGGCGGTTCCGCAAGGTCGCCAAGACCGAGGGCAACCCCCGCGAACTTGGTCGCGGCATTACGGAGGCGATCCCTCTCGCGGCGGCGGTCAAAGGTCTCACGATCCAGCAGGCCTACCAGGCGGCCGGCAAGGGTGAGCACGAGGTCAACCCCGAACTCGAAGCCGAGGCCATCAAGGGGTTCCGTGAAGGCCAACTCGAGGAACGGAAGTACGGCGCCTACGCGCTCGACAACCCCCAGTGGGGCATGGTCATCGACCTTGCCCGCTGCACCGGTTGCTCCGCCTGCGTCACCGCCTGCTATGCCGAGAACAACATTCCGTGGGTCGGCGAGGAAGACATTTTCCGCGGCCGGGAACTGTCCTGGATTCGGATCGAGCGGTACTTCGAGGGCGGGGAAGACGGCGAGCCGATCAAGGCGCGGGTCATCCCGATGCTCTGCCAGCAGTGCGACGCGGCTCCCTGCGAACCGGTCTGCCCCGTCTACGCCGCCTACCACACCGCGGACGGGCTGAACGGCCAGGTCTACAATCGCTGCGTGGGAACCCGGTACTGCGCCAACAACTGCCCCTACAAGGTTCGCTACTACAACTGGTACGCCTATGCCAAGCGCGCCTTCGTCGAGCCGCTCAATCTCCAGCTGAACCCGGACGTCACCGTGCGGGCGCGCGGCATCATGGAGAAATGCACCTTCTGCATCCAGCGGATTCGCGGTGCCCAGAACACAGCCCGGCTCGAAGACCGGCCGGTCGCCGACGGCGACGTCGTCCCGGCCTGTGCCCAGGCCTGCGCGTCCGGCGCCATCACCTTCGGCAACGTCAAGGACCCGGCCAGCCGAGTGGTGCAGGCCGCCAAGAACCCGCGAGGCTACCACGTGCTTGAGGAACTGAATACCCGGCCGGCCGTCACGTATCTGGCCCGTGTCGAGTACGGATCGGAGGCCTGAAGCATGACTGCGATGCTGGATCACACGCCCAAGATGACTCACGCGGAGGTCACGCGTGACGTGGTCGCTACCCTCCAGACCCCGAGCCGAGGCTACTACCTGGCCCTGTTCGGGGCCATCGGCCTGTTCCTGGTCGGGTTGGGCACCTTCGTCATGCTCCTCAAGGAGGGGCTCGGGCTCGCGGGCTACAATCCCCCGATCTTCTGGTCGGTCTATATCACGACCTTCGTCTTCTGGGTCGGTATTGGCCACGCCGGGACGCTGATCTCCGCAATTCTGTTCCTGTTCCGGTCACCCTGGCGGACGGCGGTCTACCGGTCGACCGAAGCGATGACGGTGTTTGCGGTCATGACGGCCGGCCTCTTTCCGATCATCCACATCGGACGCCAATGGATCTTCTACTGGCTTCTCCCGTACCCGAACCAGCGCTGGCTCTGGCCCAACTTCAAGTCGCCGTTGATCTGGGACGTCTTCGCGATCTCGACCTACCTGACCGTGTCGACGACGTTCTTGATCGTCGGTCTGGTGCCAGATATTGCCGCCGTCCGCGACAAAATGAGCGGCTGGCGGAAGAAGCTCTACGGCGCCTTGTCGATCGGCTGGACCGGCGCCGACAGCCAGTGGCGCCACTACACGCGCGGCTACGTGTACCTGGCCGCGCTCGCGACCCCGCTGGTGCTTTCGGTGCACTCCGTCGTCTCCTGGGACTTCGCCATGTCGGTAATTCCCGGCTGGCACGGAACCATTTTCGCCCCGTACTTCGTGGCCGGCGCGATCTACTCGGGCATCGGGATGGTGATGACGCTGGTGATTCCCCTCCGGAAAGTGCTCAAGATCGAGCATTTGATCACGGAGTATCACTTCGACAATCTGTCCAAACTGACGCTGCTGACCGGATCGATTCTGTTCTACGCCTACACGATGGAATATTTCGTCGCCTGGTATAGCGGCAACACCTTCGAGCAGACCACCTTCTGGATGCGGGCCTTTGGGCCGATGTGGTGGGGCGGCTGGACGATGATCATCTGCAACGGTTTCGTGTCCCAGCTTCTCTGGTTCAAGAAGATCCGGACCAATCTGACTGCGCTGTTCGTGATCTCGATCTTCATCAACATCGGCATGTGGTTCGAGCGGTTCGTCATCATCAATTCACTCGGCAACGACTTCCTGCCGTACGCCTGGGGTCGCATGAATCCGACCTGGGCCGACTGGGGCATCCTGGCCGGTTCATTCGGATGGTTCGGCATGTACTTCCTGCTCTTCGCCCGCACCTTCCCGGTCGTGGCGATTCAGGAACTCAAGGAGATCATTCCGATGCCCCGCCGGAAGAGGGGAGCGCACTGATGGCGAAGACCGTTTCAGGAGTGCTCGCCTCGTTCAAATACGAGGACTGCGCGGTCGACGCGATCAAGGGCCTCAAGTCGAAAGGCTTCAAGGACCTGACCGTGTACTCCGCGGCCCCGAACCACCTCATCGAGGAAGCCCTTGACCAGCCGGTCAGCTGGGTCCGGGCCTTCACGCTGATCGGTGCGCTCACCGGCTGCGCGGCCGGGTTCGGGATGTCGATCTGGATGTCGCTGGACTGGCCGTTGCTGGTCGGCGGAAAGCCCATCGCCGCGATCCCGCCGTACGTCGTCCTCGGCTTCGAGTTGACGATTCTGTACGGGGCGCTCTCCACCGTGGCGGGCGTCATCATTCTTTCGGCCCTGAAGTCCCTCAAGGGACGGCCGTTCAAGCCCGAGTTCAGCGACGACACGATCGGGGTGTTCGTGCCGTGTCCTCCGGAACAACGGTCAACGATCCGTCTGTTCCTCGAGGGTGTCGGCTCGGAGGAGGTCACCGAACATGGCGCGTAAGTCACTCGCGGCCCTGGCGCTCCTCGGGAGCCTCTCGGGCTGCAACTGGTACTACAACACCCTGCCGTCCCCGGACGACCTGATGAAGATGGTTCCGTGGTTCGATCATATGGTCAAGTCCCCGGCCGTCTCGCCCTACAAGCGCGCGGATGTCCCTCGCTACACGCCGAAGGGTGCGGTTCCGATCACCGGTGGAGAGGCGGAGTGGGGCATCGGCAACCCGGGCGGGAACCCGCCGATGTACGGGTTCGATACCCTCACCGCGAACGCGCTCAAAAACCCGACCACCGATCCCGCGGCGACCCTTGCCCGGGGTGACACGGTGTACACCAATTTCTGTTCCGCCTGTCACGGCGGCGCCGGTGACGGGAAGGGGCTGGTCGGGGTCAAGATGGGGGCGATGTCCCTGTTGACCGACAAGGCCAAGGGCTATGGCGACGGGTACATCTACAGCATCGTCCGGTATGGCCGCGGCGTGATGCCGCAGTATGGGGACAAGATCTACCGTCCGACCGATCGATGGGCGGTCGTCAACTACGTCAGGCAGATGCAGGGCAGGCTCGGGCAAGCCTCGGCCGTCCCTGCGGATTCCACTGCTCAAGGAGCCAAGCGATGAGCGCCGCACAACTTCGCGCCCGTCTGGTCAGCCGCGGTAACGGTGGCCGGTATGACTTGTTTTTCACTGGAGGCCTTGGGTTGGCCGTGGTCGGGTTGGCCTTGTTCGCCTATGCCTTGAACAGCGGGCACTCGGAGCGGGCCTGGCATCTGTTTCAGGTAAACTGGCTCTTCTTCACCGGGATTTCGGGCGGCAGTCTCGCGCTCACGGCGGTGCACAAGATCGCCAACGCCAAGTGGTCGGGTGTCATCATTCGCTTCGCTGGCGCCCACGTCCTGTTCGCCGTCATCTCATTGCTTGGTCTGATCGCAATCATGACGGTCGGGTACGAGCCGATCTACGGTCCGATGACCCACCAGTTGCCTTCACTCTCGCCCGGTAAGGCCCTCTGGCTGTCACACTCGTTCATGTTCGGTCGACTTCTGGTCGGGCTCGGCCTGCTGTTCTGGACCGGCTGGTCGCTCATCAGGGCGGACATGGTGCCGGATATGCATGCCGCACTCGGCGCGATCGATGGCGACCGGGCGACCCGGTACCAGGCGATGACCCATGACTTCGATGGGTCGGATACCAGCCGCGCCCGGCAACACGGTCGCATCAACCGTCTCGCTGCGATCTATGTGGTGCTGTACGCCTTCGTCTTCACGATGGTGGCCTTCGACGGGATCATGGCCCTCCAGCCCCATTGGTTCAGCAACCTGCTGGGTGGATGGTATTTCATGGGCTCGTTCCTTGGCGCCCACACCTGCCTCGTGATGACGATGCTGTATGGCAGAAAGCACCTGGGAATCGTCGATCTGGTCAGTGCGAAGCAGCGTCATGACCTCGGCAAGCTCTGCTTCGGCTTCACGGTCTTCTGGACCTACCTCATGTGGTCGCAGTTCCTGGTGATCTGGTATGGCAACATGCCGGAGGAGATCGGTTTTGTCTTCGCCCGCCTCTGGGGGCCATGGATGCCGGTCGGCCGAGCCGTGTTTGTCGGCATGTTCCTGTTGCCGTTCTGGGGTCTCCTCTTCGTGGCCACGAAGAAGACGCCGTTCACACTCGCCGCATTTGCCCTGACCAGTTTCTCCTCGCTGTGGCTGGAGCGGTACCTTCTGGTCGTCCCCTCGGTGACCAAGGAGGCTGGCCCGGTTTTCGGTCTCCCGGAACTCGGGCCGACGCTCATGTTCCTGGGCCTGTTCCTTTTCTGCTACGCCAACTTCGCCCGCCGGTTCCCGATGATCTCGCCTCGTCTGGCCGAGATCGCTATCGAAGTGGAACAGCAGCATGGTCACGGTGAAACTTCGGAACATGACGAGAAGGCGGGCGACTTCGCCCACGCGGGAGAATTGCCGGCTTGATTGGCAAGGCAGCCGAGAAAAAGCGGGGCCGGACCTTGGTCCGGCCCCGCTTCGTTTCAATCTATGGCCAGGCTATTCCTTGAGCGCGATCGTCTTGGCGAGGGCGTTCAGGGAGTCCGCCGGCAGGAGTCCCGTGACGGTAACGATGCGAAGGACCCGGCGATTGGTCCCACCGTCGCCGAGATAGTCCGGAGGGGTCAGGTCAGGCTGACTTGCGTGAAGGCCGAGGTTTTGCGCCGAGTGCCTGGCCACCAACTCCTCGACTCGCTCCATCGGGCCCTCGATCGTGCGGATCACTTTTCCGGACGGGTGCTGCTGATAGACCACGACGGTGGGTCGCTCGTCCCCGTTGCCACGCTGGAGCTGGATCTCGAGGATAGGCAGGCCTTCGATCCGGGGGAGATTGCCCCCGGTCTCCGCAGCGGCCCGCTGAGCATCGACGGTCTGCCAGAGACCGTCGAACGACAGGCCCTCTTCGTCCGGGGCTACGGCGTTGACCTGCACGACTCCCTCAGGAACGGACGAACGATCTACCCGCACCAGCGATCGCTCCGGGCTTCGCGCGTCGGCCGGAGGGGTTTGGCGCGGCCTCGCCTCGGTCGCCGATCCGATATCATGCTCCGCCAATGCCAGGGTCGGTCGCGGGGCGAGGATCGGGCTGGCCACGGGCGCTGTCGCGGGTTCGCCGCGGGCGGACGTCAACCCTCGCGTCCACCAGCCAGCGCCCACGGCAGCTGCCAGGCCGGCGGCGAGCAATGCTCCCCGTCGGGTCTGGTTGATCCATGCCGCTCGGCGGTTTTGGATCGCCTCTCGCCGAGCCACCAGTTGCTCAAACGGCGGAGTCCGGACTTTTCGAGGGGCGGCCTCGGCGAGAAGGGCGGTGGTTCGATCGCGCACGGCGGCGGCCCGGCTGCGAAGCTGCTCGCAGGCGAGGCACTCGGCGATATGGCACTCGATCTCCACGCACTGCGACCGGGACAGGGCCTGGTCGAGGTATGCGTGGAGTTCCTCTTCAGGAATGTGCCGCACGGGTTCTGTCGACATCCATTCGGTCATACGCATCCAGTAGTCGTTTGCGAGCCCGGGCCAGCGTGGTGCCGATAGCCCCTACCGCCAGCCCGGTTTGTTCGGCGATTTCGGGGTAACTCATGCCGGCATCCCAGAGGAGCAGGACCTCGCGGTCCCGATCCGAAAGAGTTGCCAGCGCCTGATTAACGTGTTCCTTGCGCTCGTCGTTCTCCATCTGCTCATCGGCCGCAGGGGCCGGAGTGGACATGGGCAGTGGATCGGAGCTGAGGAGGGTGAGGTGTTTCCTGCGCCGGATAGCCGCTCTCGCCTCATCCCGGGCGAGGTTCGCGGCGACGGCGAAAACCCATGCGCGTGGCTTCTCCGGCCGGTGCGCCATCGCGCGAATGAACACCTCCTGGGCCAAGTCCTCAGCACGATCGGCGTCCCATACCTTGCGGTACAGGAACCGCACGACGGCGGTGTACGTGGTCTTGTAGAGGCGCTCCAATTCGTCGGTCATGCCGAACTGCCCTCCTGGGTGTGCGTCGCCGACAGGACCATTATGACGCACGACTTTGGCCGCCTTGCACAGGCCAGGCCGGCAAATCTAACTGGAATAGTGACTTAGGTCACTACGACACGGGTCGTGGACCGGGTGGACGACGTTTGTAAGTTATTTAGTGACAGCGATTTGGCGCTATTGGTTGGATTGAAGGCACAGCCAGGGTGGTAGTAGGCATCGTCCTCAGGCCAATCGAAGCAAAGGTCCGGCTTGGCCGTTCGCCCGTCTTGACGTGTCAGCCCATGTAGGCTGCAAACGTTCCGTTCGTTGAGGTAGCCGCAGGCTGAAATGACCTCGACGCCCAGGGCGGCAGGACCTTCACGCTCCACCTTGCAGAGCAATGGAGGCTTCCGGGCCCGGACCAGGGACTCGAACAGTACGTCGTGTGCGGCGCATAGAATGGTCAATTGGAGGTCCCGGCAGCAGGCCGCTCCGACACGATTGTCGGCGGTCCGGCACCCCGCCGTCTCGCAGGGATTGGCCTGGAAGACCGGGAGGGATGACGGCTTGGGCGCGGCCTCATCCACCCGAACGGCCGCGAGCTCACCGCCGGAGACAAGCATGGCCTCACCAGGTCCCTTCCACCGAGGCTCAGGGGCGGTTTGGGCATCGGGGACCACCCCCGTGAGTCCATGGGCCCGGCACGTCACGATGGCTCCTGATATGGTCGCGTGGCGACAGGGGATGTTGAGCGTGGCCGCGACGAACAGGGCGGGGCCCTCTTGTTGAAGGTCTCCGAATTGAATCCGCTGGGTGTGCCCGAGCAGCCACGTTGCCTCGTGGTCACCGGAGGCAGGGTCCCCATTCTCGAGGCGGGCGACTTGGAGGGTGACCGGGAGGGACCGACACTGGGGACCTACGGACCGGCAATCGGGCGGGCTGGGCATGCCCGGAAGGTAGGTACTGGAGTTCGATCGGCAAACATTCTATATTTGTGAACTAATTCACAAAGTCTGCGCCATCGTGGCGGGCGCATATCGGTTTGGGTGGACCACGAACACTTTATCGGGGGGAGTGCCGAAGCATGCGGATGATCGGACTGGTGGTTGGGGCTGGGCTGGTTCTGGCGGCGTGCGGTGGTGGTGAGAAGGCTCCGGCTGCCGATTCTACGGCGGCGGCTCCGGCGGCTTCGACGGCAGCGGCCCCGGCGGCCGGTGGCGCCACCCACGACATCAACATGGTGCTCGAGGGAACGACCTACAAGTTCGTGCCGGCGGAACTGACGATCAAAGCTGGTGACAAAGTGGTATTTCACAATGTCAGCGGCGGTCCCCACAACGTTCAGTTCTTCGCCGACAGCCTGCGACGCTTGAAGCTGCGAGATGTTCAGCTCGGGTAGCGCCGCCATGAGCGCAGCACCAGCAGCGACCGAGTCCTGCACGGCGGCGCTCTGCTGCACCTGACGTTGCGCAACCTCGACCCACGACTCCAGCGAACGGGTGACTTGATTGATCCGAAACTTGTCGACGGCGCCATTCATCTGTGCAAGCACTTG
>JANXXJ010000006.1 GCA_025350665.1 Gemmatimonadota bacterium
TCGAGCCTTACCGCCGCACTGTCGCCGGCCGCCACGGTTTCCCCGGCCCGGCGGGTCTCGGTCCAGGTGTAGTGCTCGATGATGCCGCTCCGGTCCCTGGCATCGTCTTGCCGCTTGATCGAAAACCCGTGGCCGTCGCTCCATTCGCGCCCGACCTGGAGCCCGTCGGGGGCCAGGCGCGGAAAGAATTCGTCCAGCGCGGAGACCAGCTCCACTTGCACGGCCAGTTCATCGGGCACGTACGGGGTGATGACTGCCTGGTACTGCCCGTCCGCCCCGAGGACCCCGCGATAGCGCCCCCCGACAAACCCGTCCGTCTCGGCCGTTTCCTTCCCGACCGAGGTCGTCCGGACCACGCTGAGCGAGTCATACCAGGCCTCGACCAGCAGCGAATCGCCACCGGACCGGGCCTGGATCACCACGGTGCCATCCCGCCGAACCCGGTCTCCCACGGTGGCGTCTCCGCTCTGGCCCTGTACCGCGCTCTGAATCGCCTCGGCGTAGACGGCGCAGACCAGCTGGGCCGCACGATAGCGGGCCGGCGGCGGCGCCACGAGCACCCCAAGCAGAACGGCCGAAACCGCGAGGCTCCGACCGTTCACGCGCATCGCACCCACCAACCGCCGGCCTAACGATCCGCCATGAACGGGTAGCGGTAGTCCGTCGGCGGGATCAGTGTCTCCTTCATCGACCGCGGCGACACCCACCGGAGCAGGTTGAGGATCGAGCCCGCTTTGTCGTTGGTGCCGCTGGCCCGGGCACCGCCAAAGGGCTGCTGGCCCACCACGGCCCCGGTCGGCTTGTCATTGACGTAAAAGTTGCCGGCCGCATGGCGGAGCGCCGTCCGGGCGTAGTCGATCACGTCCCGGTCGCGGGCGAAGACCGACCCGGTGAGAGCGTAGGGGCTGGTGGTATCGACGAGCTTCACGGTCTGGCGGAAATCGGCGTCCTTGTAAACGTGGACGGTCAGCACCGGACCGAACAGCTCCTCGCACATGGTCCGGTACTTGGGGTCCCTGGCCTGGAGCAGGGTGGGCTCGACGAAATAGCCCTTCCGGGCGTCGGCACCACCGCCTGCCAGCACCGTCACTCCGCGGTCCTTCCTGGCCCGATCGAGGTACCCCGACAGGCTGTTGAAGGACTTCTGATCGATCACCGCGCCCATGAAATTCCGGAAGTCGGTGACGTCGCCCACCTTGATGTCCTTGATCATCGCCACCATCCGGTCCCGGACGTCGGGCCAGAGACTCTGGGGGATGTAGGCCCGGGACGCCGCGCTGCATTTCTGGCCCTGGTACTCGTAGGCGCCTCGCACCAGCGCCACCGCCAGCGACTCGGCGTCGGCGCTCGAATGGGCGAGCACGAAATCCTTGCCGCCGGTCTCACCGACCAGGCGAGGATAGGTGGCGTAGTCCGCGATCCGCTCGCCGACCTGCTTCCACAGCATCTGGAAGACGCCGGTCGAGCCGGTGAAGTGAATGCCGGCCAGGCGGCGGTCCGCCAGCACGCGAGCGGAGATGGTGGCTGCGTCGCCGGGGACGAAGTTGATCACGCCGGGCGGCAGGCCGGCCGCCTCGAGCACCTTCATCACGTAGTAGCTGCTCAGGGAGGCGGTGCCGGCGGGCTTCCAGACCACCGTGTTGCCCATCAACGCCGGCGTGCCGGCGAGATTGCCGCCGATCGCAGTGAAGTTGAAGGGCGAGATGGCGTAGATGAAGCCTTCGAGCGGCCGGTACTCCGACCGGTTCCAGACCCCGGGCGACGACAACGGCTGCTGCCCGTAGAGCTGCTCCGCGAAATTGACGTTCAGGCGCCAGAAGTCGATCAACTCGCAGGCCCCGTCGATTTCGGCCTGGAATATCGTCTTGCTTTGGCCGAGCATCGTGGCGGCGTTGACGATCTGGCGCCACGGGCCGGCGAGGAGCTCGGCCGCCCGGATGAAGACGGCCGCCCGATCCTCGAACTTCCAGTGAGACCAGTCGCGATAGGCTCGCTCGGACGCCTGAATCGCCTGCGTCACCAGCCGGCCGTCGGCCTGGTGGACCCGGCCCAGCACGTGCCCGTGATTGTGCGGGGCAACGACGTCGTGGGTCTTGCCGGTCCGGATCTCTTTCCCGCCGATGATGATCGGGATGTCGGCCACTTCGCCACCCATCTTCTTGAGGGCGGCCTTGATCGCCTCCCGTTCCGGGGAGCCGGGCGCGTAGGACAGGATCGGCTCGTTGCGGGGCGCGGGAATATTGGCGGAGGAACTCATGAAATCGCTCGGGTGATTGAGTAGACCGGAAATCTACCTCCGGCAGGCGCCTTTCGACTATATTTGCGGCCGATCCAACCAGTTCACATCGAGGATTTACCATGCGCCCCATCCTGGTATTCGGCGCCCTGGCGCTGACCGCCGCCTGCCGGCCCTACGACCTTCAGAGCACGCTGGTGAATCAGGACGGCCTGATTCCGGCCGACCGGTTCGCCAAGTACGGGACCGAACAGGCCCAGGTGATCCAGATCGGCCGAGCGCTCGGCCAGTGGGATGGCGGGACGACGCCGGAGGCCCGGGCCATTCAGGTCACCAAGGCCGCGGACTTCGCCAAGACCCTGCCTGGCATCCAGTCGGTCACGGTGGACACGCTCGGTTACCGGCTCACGGTGCGATTCGCCAGTGGCTGGCGAACGGCGGTCCTTCCGATCAAGTAGGGGCGGGCGCGGGCACGTAGGGGCGGCTTACGCCCGCCCTTACGGGTCCGCGCAGGGAGCCCGCCCTTACGGCGTTCGGCGGCGGCCGCCGATGCCGCCCATCGCCGCGACGCCCCCCACGTGGTCCCCCATCATCCGCCAGTGCTCCAGTGACATGACGTTGCGGTCGCCCCGCTGAAACTCGTCCAGGGCCGCCGCAATCGCCGCCATCTTGCCCTCCGCCGGAACCCGCCCCGACGTCAGAATGTCCGAAATGACATCGTGCATCATGTGCAGATTGTCGAAGATCACCGCCGCCCGCGGATGCCGGGCCGAAAACGCCGGTGCCACCGCCGACGTCATCGGCATGACGCTCGGCAGCCGGCGGGGCGGATCCACCAGCATGGCGCGGAACCGGGCCAGGCTCTCGCCGACGGCGGCCCGCTTTCCGTCCTCGCTCGTCTCAGTCTCCAGCGCTTCGTAGAGTCCCACCTGGAGCCAGTGATAGGCCCAGATCAAGCCGTTGAACTTCGGGAAGCGCCGCTTGAACTCGAGACTGTAGGGCTGACCCTCCATCAGGTCCATCACCTTGGGCTCGGCCGTGAAGGCATAGCGCCCGGCCAGATAGCGGTCGGTGAGCCGTTCCACCAGCGCGATTCTGGCATCAGGCGCGATCCGGACGTCGGTATAAACGTCATAAATCTGACGATGAAGAATGTGGGCCTGGTCGAACATCAGCTGAGCCCGCCAGGCGGCCCGGCTATACCGTGGCATCACCGCTTCTTCGGCGATCGCAAACCTCGGCGGACGCACCAGCAGGTCGTGCACCAGAAAGTCGTACGCACGCTGCTCGAGTGCATCCGTGTCGGCCGGATCGGCCAGCAGCCGCTCGTACAGCACGGCGTGGCCGTAGTCGAAGGCGTTGAAGAGTCGGGCCGCGTCGGGATAGACCCGGCGGAAGGTCCAGTTGAAGGCGCCCGGGTAGTAGAACTCCTCGTCCCGCCCCGTCTGGGCGGCGGCGGACCGGGCCGACACCACCAGCAGCAGTCCCAGCCACAGTCGCGCCTTCATCGAGCCCCCCAACGCATCAAGTCCGCAAAGCCGAAGAGATGGGACAGCCCGAAATTCAGCGCGAAGCCATGGCTCGACTCGAGCCCGGTGTTCACGCCGGCGTATGCCACCCAGGTTGGTGCCACCTGCCGGCGGGCACCGGCCCCGGCCCGCCAGACGAGCGGCGCGCCCGGATCTTCCCGTTCGGTCACCAGTTCCGCGACCAGGAGGGTGCTGCTGCGAAAGAGCGTGCGGTCGACCGCGACTCCCGCCCACCACAGCGGCCCGACGGTGCCACCGGCGGACTCGGGTGCCACCAATCGGGTCGCCGCGTTGAAATGGGTCCGGTAAGCCGCGAACGAGCGGGTCGCCGCCAGACCGACAGCCACTGCACCGTGGGCGGGCCCGCCGGCGCCCGGCACCGCCACCGACGCGGTGAGCGACAAGGCCGGCAGCGACGGTGTCTCGCGTTTGAGATTCCAGAGCAGGCCGGTTTCCAGCCGATGGAGCCGGAGTGCCCGACCAGGCCCGCCGCCGAGCCGGACGTCGGTCTCGACCCCGATCACCAGATTCCGGGCCGCCCCGAACTCGAGATGCGGCGCCAGCTCGTGACCCGTGGCCCCCGCCTCCCGGGACACCGACCACGGCAGCGAGATTTCGAAGGCGTAGCGTTCCAGGGGGTAGGCATCCCCAACCCGGAGCGGACGCCCTCCGTCGAGATGGCGGTAATCAGTCTGGGCCGCCAGGCAGCGGGCCCAGGCGGTCAACAGCATCCCCGCGGCGACGAGCCGCGTGGTTCGGATTGGCATGCTTCACTCCTTCAAACGTCGGCGAACAGCAGGAACGGCGCGGCGATCAGAGGAGCGATTGCGGAGGGGGGGTGGGAGGCGCGGAGCTGAGACCGGGACGGTCCTGGTCTGACGACCGGTACTGCCGAGGAACCGCGGCAGCGACCGCAGCCCGTACCACCGTCACGACGGCCGAATCCGCTCCCGCGGCGCATTCGGCGTGGCGGCGGCACTCGGCCGGCGGGCAGTGGGGACATTGCTCGGCGGCCCCGGTATCTTTGGTGCCGTGATGATCCCGGTGCTGATGGTGGCTTGAGGCAGGCCGATCGTCGGTTCGGCAATGGGCCCCGGCCTGACGGGGCGCGGCCGAACCGGCCACCCCGACCAGACCAGCCATCAGGACCATTCGAGCCCAGAGCGACGTCATGGCTCGAAGCCTAACCGGGACCGATGCCGTCAGCAAACGAACCGCGGAACGGAGTCCGTCATGAAGCTCAACCGCACCATGATGTTCTGGATCATCGCGATCGGCTTCGTGGCCCTGCTGGCCTATACCAGTCTCAAGCCGCAAGCCGTCACCTGCGAAGTCTGCATGACGTTCAACGGCGGCCAGCGATGCGCCAAAGCTTCCGGCCCCACCAAACAGGCCACCACCGAGACGGCCCAGACCGCCGCCTGCGGACCCCTCACAGCCGGCATGGACCAGACCATCGCCTGCGGGCGGGCCCAGCCCAAGTCGGTCTCGTGTACGGGGGGCTGACCTGATGGACCTCGGCAGCATCGCCCAGGTCACCGATCTGGCAGCGCGGGCCCTCGCCCTCGGTGGCGCAGCGCTGGCCGGGATCGTCGCATTGACCCACTGGGCGGTGCGGCGACGGCATCTGGCCCCGATGGGCGGGGCGTCAAAGACGGTCCGGTACTTGAGCGACCCGCTGCTCCGGCCGATCGAGCGCCGGCTTGGACGAGCCGGCATGAACCCTCAGGACGCCACACTGTGGCTGGTCGGAATCGCGGTTGTCCTGGGGCTGGCGCTCGTGACCGTGGTCCGGTGGGTCTTCGAACTGATCTTCGCCGCCACGACACTCGCTCACGCGTCGCCGGCAGTCTGGGCCGCCACCGCCATCAGCGGGCTCTTCGGGATCGTGATGACGGCGATCTTTGTCCGGTTCCTGGCGGGCTGGTTTGGAGTCTCCCCGGTGTCGCGAGGCATGCGACTGCTCGCCACCATGACCGACTGGCTCATCGTCCCAATCCGCCGCCGGCTGCCGCCGTTAGGCATGGTCGACGCAAGCCCGCTGGTCGCCTACTTCGTCCTGTTCCTGCTCCGCGAACTGGTCCTTCGCCTCCTGTTCCACGGGTGACGACACCGATCGCCGCCATCGACGGCGGCGTCCGGCTGACGCTACACGTGCAGCCCCGGGCCGGCACGACCGAGGTTCAGGGCCTGCACGGTGACGCGATAAAGCTCCGGATCGCCGCGCCGCCCGTCGATGGGGCTGCCAACGACGAGGTCATCCGGTTCGTGGCCCAAACCCTGGGCGTGCCGCGCCGGGACGTCACGCTCGCCGCCGGCCGGTCGAGCCGCCGCAAAGTGGTCGACGTTCAGGGTGCTTCCGTGGCGGCGGCCCGGACCCGATTCCTCGGCTGACCACCGGGTCGCCCCACCGAGCCCAGTGATGCGGCTCAGCACGCGCGGGACTCTCCAAAGGCATCACGGAGCAGGCCCAGCGACTCCCGAGGCCCGCAGGTCCGGGCCCGGCGGGGATGAAAATTGACCAGCGGCCCCGCCTCGGCAGCGTCCGCGGCCGGCTGCCAGCTCCGCCAGGTTCGCTCCAGCGCTTCGAGATCACGCGGCTCCCAAGTATCGTCGTCGGGCGGACCGAACGCCACCACCCGTGACCCCGCCTGCCAGCCCGGCACCTCAACGACAAACCATTCGCGAAAGCCCGTCTCGGGACAGCGGCCGAAGGAGCCGACCAGCTCGGGCGCCGGGTGCCCGGCATCGGGAGCGGTCACGGCCCGAATCCGGTGAGGCGCCCCGCAGGCCGGGCAGCGCTGGGTCAGCATGGTCTCGAGTGCGATCGTGGCGTCGGTCATCGTGTCCCCCGTTGAGTTGTGGTGCGACGGGAGGACAATACGAATCGGAGAATCCGACAACAAGTTGGGAAAAAACCTTGGTTTCAGTCGATGTTGATCACATCGTCGATGGCGGGGGCGCCCGGCTGGCTCATCCGTTCCATGCTGAGGGCCTGAAGGGCCCGCACGCTCTTGATCGCCAGGGCCTGTTCGAGTTTGACCCGGTGGAACTCGACCGTCTTGGTCTCGATGCCGAGCAAACCGGCAATTTCCTGCGTGGTCTTGCCATGCCCCATCAGGACGAATACCTGGCGCTGGCGCCGGGAGAGGATGTCGAGCGGATCGGTCAGCCGGCTGGCCACGCTCGGCATCGGCCGGCTCCGGGCCTCGAACTTGGGATTCCGGTAGGAGCCGCCGGCCAGCACGATTTCCACGGCCCGGAGCAGATCCGCGTCCGAGGAGAGTTTGACCACGAACCCCGAGGCCCCGGCCCGGAACGACTCATCGGAATAGATCTTCTCGGCCTGCATCGAGACGATGATGACCTTGGGCGCCGGCTCGAGACCCGCGATGTCGCGACAGATATCGAGCCCCATGCGGTTGGGAAGGTTCAAATCGAGGAGAACCAGATCGGGCCGGTGGCGCACAACCGCCTCCAGGGCCTTGGCCCCGTCGTGAACCAGTCCGACGACCTCGTAGCGCGGCTCGAGCATCGCCTTCATGCCCTGGGCCACCAGCGGGTGATCGTCGACCAGGAGAAGGCGGTGACGCTTCATCCCTCGCCGCCCTGCGCCGGGACCCAGGCCGTGAGCGTGGTGCCCTGGCCCGGCCGGCTCGCGATCGAGACGTGGCCCTGAACCGCCCGAAATCGCTCGTTGAGACCGAGGAGTCCCAGGCCCTTGGCCGCGGCGCCCGGCGCCACCATCCCCACGCCCCGGTCCTCGATCGCGACATACACCCCGCCATCGCGCGGCCCGACCCGAACCGTGGCCTCGGTGACGCCGGCGTGCCGGGCCACGTTGCGAAGCCCCTCCTGCGCGGCCCGGAACAGCGACAGCGCGGCCGCGGGACTGACCGCGCCGAAATCGGCTCCGGGGGCGGTCTCGACCACCACCGCCAAATCGTCCGAGACGGCCAGGTCGGCGGCCAGGCTCTGCAGCGCGTTAGGCAGGCCCAGGTGATCGAGGATGGCCGGATGGGTCCGCCGGGCCATCGCCCGCACTTCGTCGGCCAGGTCGTGCAACTCCTCACGGAGACCGTCGATCCGCTGCGTAACCGCCTCGCTCGGATTCGGAATGATCCGGCCCAGGGCTGAGAGTTCGCCGCCGATCAGGGCCACCCGCTGAATCACGTCGTCATGCAGCTCCCGGGCGATCCGGGCCCGCTCGGCGTCCTGGGCCTCGACCAGCCCCTGGCTGAACCGCCGGGTTTCCTCGACTTGTTTCCGCTGGACGGCCACCACCAGCCGGATCACCGTGCCGATCACGATGAAGACCAGCGCACTCGACAGGACATAGACCCAGATCAGGCCGACCGAAGGCGACGTCATCTAGACCGCTCCCACCGGACGGAGCCCCCACAGGCCGCGCCCGATCAGGCCGTACCCGACCACGTTCCCCACCGTGTTGACCGCGAAGGCGGCGACACTCAGATCGTCGCGGACCCCGAAGGCCTGGAGCCAGAGCGGATCGAGAATGACCTCAGTGCCGTAGATGACCATCACGCCCAGCGAAGCCCAGAACCAGAGATGGTCGGTCCAGCGGCCGGCGGTCGACTGAATCAGCCCGACCAGCGTGAAGCCCGCCGCGCCCACCTTCACCAGGCCTGCCACCGGAATCGAGACAAAGCTGAAGTCGGCCGTCCGCCCCTGAATGGCCTGAGCGGCGAGCCACGATGCCAGAAACCCTGCCAGGGTCCACCAGATGACTCGGCGGCGAGGCGGCGTCGGTTGCCACCAGCCGAAGGCGATCAGCATGAGAGTCGTCTCGGCCAGCAGGGCCACCTCGTTCAGCAATCGGTTGGACCGCCCGCTGAACATCATCGCAAGGGAAAACGGGATGAACACCGCCGAAGTGATGACCGCCCCGACCAGCCACCGGCCGCCCCGGTCGAGGCGGGGCCAGCGCACGGCGCCGCCGACCGCCACCAGCACCATGGCGGCGGCGATCAGGAGCCCGAGGTTGAACCCAAGCGGCATCGGACGGCCTTAGAGGTCGAGCACCCCGTCGCGGATCGGGGGGCAGAAGGGTGGACAGCGGAACGGCAGATCGCCGATCAGCGACGTGAGGTTGTTCCCCTTGGCGTCCATCCCGACATAGAGCATCGTCACCTCGCCCTTGTCGTCGATTCCGGGGTAGAAGCGGATCCCGACGCAGCGCGGATCGGCCAGGATCTGGTCGAAGATCTCCCGATGATAGGCTGCGGACCGGCCGATGCCGTCCGAGCCCAGGGCCGCGATGGCGCGCTTCCGGAGCCGCCGGGCATCGGCCTTGGCGACTTTGTGCCGGCCGCTCTTGTACGGATAGGGGAAGGAGGGTTTCGCATTTCTCGAGGCAGCCATGTGACGCTCCCGTTCAGGTCCACCAATGGGTTAATTTCGGACACTCGCGCGACAGAACAAGCTAGGAAAAAACCTTGCCATTTACGAGGGGTAGCTTTCAGGACACCCATGCGGCTCACATTCCTGCTCCGCCAACTGGCCCCGACCCTCGTCCTGCTCGGCGCCGCTGCCAACGCCCAGGCCCAGGCCCGGCGCCCCGTGATCGACGTCCACCTTCACGCCTTTGACCTGGCCTGGTTCAAGGTGGTCGGCGAACAACAGCCGGTCACCATGTGCGAAGGTGGCTTCTCGCCCCCGATGCTGGAGCGGTTTCCGAGCCTTGGCGAATGCCGGGGAGCGATGCGGTCGCCCACCACCGAAAAGGCCCTGGTCGACTCCACGATGGCGGCGCTCGACCGATACAACGTGATTGGGGTCACCAGCGGGCCACGGGCCACCGTCGCGCGCTGGCGGTCGCTCAACCCCCGCCGGATCCTCCCGGCCGTCGGGTACCTGGCGTCCCCCGACTCGGCCCGGCTCTGGGCGGCGGACACCGCGGTCCGGGCGCTCGGCGAAATGACTTGGCAATACGACGGCATGAGCGCCACGGACTCGCTGCCGTCGGCGTGGTTTGCCCTCGCGGAGCAACTCGACCTCCCGATCGGCGTCCACATGGGATTCGGCGGGGCGGGGGCGCCCTTCGGGATGTCGCCGGCGTACCGGATGGCGCTCAGCAATCCACTCCAGCTCGAGCCGATTCTGGTCCGACATCCCAAGCTCCGGGTCTGGGTCATGCACGCCGGCTGGCCGATGCTCGATCAAATGGTCGGACTGCTGGAGACCTACCCCCAGGTGTACGTCGACGTGAGCGCCATCGACTGGTTCATTCCCCGGGCCGAATTCCACGCCTATCTCCGTCGGCTGGTCCAGGCGGGATTCGCCAACCGGATCATGTTCGGGTCCGATCAGATGGTGTGGCCCGCCGCGATCGGGCGGGCGATTGACGCGATCGAGTCGGCGCCGTTCCTGACGGCCCGGGACAAGCGGGACATCTTCTGCCGGAACGCGGTCCGATTCTTCCGCCTCCAGTCGAGCCTCGGAGACGCCTGCTGACCCCCCACGGGTCGATGGCCGCCGACCCTGTTATCTTGGCACGGTGGGCACAACAGTCAGTTCGTGGTGATTTGCGCAAGCTTGCGGGCCACGTAAAACAAACCGCTAAAACGCCCGCCCGGAGGCCGTCATGGCTCCGGGCTCATCGTTAGGAGGACCGAGGAACCATGCCGACTCGAGCGCCCGTCCCGGGGCGTGCCGCCCGAATCGCGGCCCTGCCGCCGCTGCTCGCGCAGCGGATCGTGGTGCTGGATGGCGGCTATGGCACGCTGATCCAGGAGCACCGTCTCGACGAGGCCGGCTACCGCGGCGCCCGCTTCGCCGACTGGCCGACCGACCTCCGGGGCAACAACGATCTCCTCTGCCTCACCCAGCCCGACCTGATCGCCGGCATCCACCGCGACTATCTCGAAGCCGGGGCCGACATCGTCGAGACCAACACCTTCAATTCCAACGCCCTCGATCTGTCGAACTACCGGATGGCACGCTTGGCGCGGGAGCTGAACCAGGCCGGCGCGGCCCTGGCCCGCCGGGTGGCGGATCAGGTGGCCGCCCAGGACGGTCGAGTCCGGTTCGTCGCCGGCTCGGTCGGCCCCGCCAACCGGACCGCGTCGCTCTCGCCCGACGTGAACGATCCGGCCGCCCGGAACGTGACGTTCGACGAACTGGCCGAGGCGTACGGCGAGCAGGTGGACGGGCTCCTCGACGGCGGGGTCGACCTCCTGGTTGTCGAGACGGTCTTCGACACGCTGAACGCCAAGGCCGCGATCTACGCGATCAAGGACCGCTTCCAGGTCCGCGGCGAACAGGTCCCGATCTGGATCTCCGGCACCATCACCGACCAGAGCGGCCGGACCCTGTCCGGCCAGACCACGGAAGCGTTCTTCAATTCGATCGCCCACGCGGAACCCCTGATCGTGGGGCTCAACTGCGCCCTGGGGGCGCCCGCGCTCCGGCAGTATGTCCAGGACCTGAGCCGGGTGGCGCCGACCTTCGTCAGCACCTACCCCAATGCCGGCCTGCCTAACGAATTCGGCGGCTACGACGACACCCCCGAATTCATGGCGGAGGTGCTGGCCGAGTTCGCCCGAAGCGGGCTGGTGAACGTGGTGGGCGGCTGCTGCGGGACCACGCCCCGTCACATCGCCGCGATCGCGAAGGCGGTCCAGGGCTTGAGCCCCCGGGTCCCGCCGGTTCCGCCGGCCCGGCTCCGGCTCGCCGGCCTCGAACCGGTCACGATTGGCCCGGACTCGCTGTTCGTGAACGTGGGCGAGCGGACCAACGTGACCGGCTCCCGGAAGTTCGCCAAGCTGATCACCGACGGGCGCTACGAAGAGGGCCTCGAGGTGGCGCGCCAGCAGGTCGAGAACGGCGCCCAGATCATCGATGTCAACATGGACGAGGGCATGCTCGACTCGGCCGCGGCGATGATCCGGTTCCTCCGGCTGATCGGCTCCGAGCCCGGCATCGCCAAGGTCCCGATCATGATCGACTCCTCGAAGTGGAGCGTCATCGAGGCCGGTCTCAAGAACATCCAGGGCAAAGGCGTCGTCAACTCGATCAGCATGAAGGAAGGCGAGGCTGAATTCCTCCGCCAGGCCACGCTGGTCCGGCGCTACGGCGCGGCGGTGATTGTGATGGCGTTCGACGAACAGGGCCAGGCCGACACGGTTGAACGGAAGGTGTCGATCTGCACCCGAGCCTACCGGCTCCTGACCGAGCAGGTGGGATTCCCGCCCGAAGACATCATCTTCGACCCCAACGTCTTTGCGATCGCGACCGGGATCGAGGAACACAACGGCTATGGCGCGGCGTTCATCGAGGCCACTCGGCAGATCAAGGCGGCCCTCCCTCACGCCAGGATAAGCGGTGGCGTCAGCAACGTCTCGTTTTCGTTCCGCGGCAACGATCCGCTCCGCGAAGCGATCCACGCGGTCTTCCTCTACCACGCGATCCGGGCCGGCATGGACATGGGGATCGTCAACGCCGGGGCCCTCCCGGTGTACGACGACATCCCCAGGGACCTGCTCGAACGAGTGGAAGACGTCGTCCTCAACCGGCGGCCCGACGCCACCGAACGCCTGCTCGCCGTAGCCGACTCGGTCAAAGGTCAGGCGGCCGTTCTCAAGACCGACACCGCGTGGCGCTCGCTCCCGGTCGAGGACCGGCTGGCCCACGCCCTGGTCGAGGGCGTGGCCGATTTCGTCGAACAGGACACCGAAGAGGCCCGCCTCCGTGCCGCTCGGCCCATCGAGGTGATCGAAGGCCCGCTGATGCGGGGCATGAACGTGGTGGGTGACCTGTTCGGCGCCGGCAAGATGTTTCTGCCCCAGGTGGTGAAGAGCGCGCGGGTGATGAAGAAGGCCGTGGCTCACCTGATCCCGTTCATCGAAGCTGAGAAGTCGGGCGAGCAGAAGGCCAAGGGCAAGGTCCTGATGGCCACCGTCAAGGGCGACGTCCACGACATCGGCAAGAACATCGTGGGCGTGGTCCTCCAGTGTAACAACTACGAGGTGATCGACCTCGGCGTGATGGTGCCGACGGCCAAAATCCTGGAGACCGCCCGCCGGGAGAAGGTCGATGTCATTGGTTTGTCCGGACTGATCACACCGTCCCTCGAGGAAATGACCTTCGTGGCGGCCGAGATGGAACGCCAGGGCTTCACGATCCCGCTGCTGATCGGCGGCGCCACGACGTCGAAGGCCCACACCGCGGTCAAGATCGAGCCCTGCTATTCCGGACCGGTGGTCCACGTACTCGACGCCTCCCGTGCGGTCGGCGTGGCGAGCGGCCTGCTCAGCGATACCCTGAGGGACGACCTCGTCGCCCAGGTCCGGGCCGAATACGCCGCGATCCGAGTCTCGCGCGCCGACCGCGACACCGAGCGGCGGGTCTCCATTGCGGACGCTCGCGCCAACCGCGGCGCTCTCGATCTCAACCGTCCGGTCCCGGTCCCCACCTTCCTCGGCAGCCGCCGTTTCGACCACTATCCCCTGGCCGAACTGGTCGAGCGGATCGACTGGACTCCGTTCTTCCAGACCTGGGAACTGGCCGGCCACTATCCCGCAATTCTGCAGGACCCGACCGTCGGCAAGGCGGCGCGGGATCTCCATCGGGATGCGCGGGCGCTGCTCGACCGGATCGTGCGGGACCGGCTGCTCATTGCCCGGGCCGTGGTCGGGTTC
This sequence comes from Gemmatimonadota bacterium, assembly GCA_025350665.1. Classification (GTDB taxonomy): domain Bacteria; phylum Gemmatimonadota; class Gemmatimonadetes; order Gemmatimonadales; family GWC2-71-9; genus SHZU01. Next base: position 13,425 of record JANXXJ010000006.1, read on the forward strand.
CATCCGGCCAACGCCGTGGGCGACGACATCGTGCTCTATGACGACGCGGCCCGGACGCGGACCATCGGGCGAATCCACACTCTTCGCCAGCAGCACCAGAAGAGCGGCGGCCGCGCCAACCTTGCTCTGGCCGATTTCGTGGCGCCCGAGTCGAGTGGCCGGATCGACTACGTTGGCGCCTTTGCCGTCACCGCCGGAATCGGCCTCGAGACGTTGGTCCGGGAGTTCGAGCGCCAGCACGACGACTACCACAGCATCATGGCCAAGGCCCTGGCCGACCGGCTGGCCGAGGCCTTCGCCGAACGGATGCACGAGCGGGTCCGCAAGGAACTGTGGGGTTACGCGCCGAGCGAATCGTTAGGCAACGACGACATGATCCGGGAGAAGTACCAGGGGATTCGCCCGGCCCCCGGCTACCCGGCCTGCCCCGATCACACCGAGAAGGGCTTTCTGTTCACGCTGCTGGACGCCCCGGCGCTCGGGATCGAACTGACCGAGAGCTTCGCGATGACGCCGGCCTCGTCGGTGAGCGGGTACTACTTCTGGCGGCCCGAGGCGCAATACTTCGGGGTCGGCAAGATCGGCCCGGATCAGGTGGCGGATTACGCCGTCCGCAAGAATATCCCGACCGCCGAGGCCGAGCGCTGGCTGGCCCCGAACCTGGGCTACCGGCCGGGCGCCTGATTGTAGCGGCCGGCCCGCGCTTGCCTGAACGCCGTGGGAGGCTAGCTTCGAATGGTGAGCGATTCCCGACCAGCGCCGATCGCCCCGCCCGGTTGGCGGCCCCGCGATGAGGACTTGGACTTCTTCGGCCTGACCCATCCGGGGAAGGTCCGGAAGGAGAACCAGGACCACTTCCTGTTTTCCACGATTCACAAGGCCATGCGGGTCGGGGGCACCAGCCTCCCCAACCCCGAGTTGCTCGAGATGCCCAGCCAGCGCCTGGCATCCTTCGGGATGGTGGCCGACGGGGTTGGTGGCCACGCCGGCGGCGAGGAGGCCAGCCGGGCCGCGCTCGAAGCGATCGTCGAATATCTGGTCCATGCCACCAACTGCTTCTTCACCACGGACTCCAGCGATCAGGCGATCTTCCTCGAAGCGCTGACCACCGGGGCCGAGAAGAGCCGTGAAGCCGTGATCGGCCGGGCCCAGGCCTCCGGTGACGTCCGGGGCATGGCCACGACCCTCACGGCCGTGATGGTTACCTGGCCCCACCTCTTTCTCCTGCAGGTCGGCGACAGCCGCTGCTACCGATTCCGGAACGGCGAACTGACCCAGTTGAGCCGTGACCAGACCATGGCGCAGGATCTGATCGACATGGGGGTCCTCCCGGCCGAGCGCGCGGCGGCCACCCAGTTCGCCAATGTCCTGTCGAGTTCGATCGGCGGCCAGTCCTACCGTCCGGTGGTCACGACCCACGACGTCCAGCCCGGCGAAATTCTGCTGCTCTGCACCGACGGGCTGACCAAGCACGTCTCGAAGGAACAGATCGTCGCCCGGCTCGCGAACCTTACGTCGTCCGAGCAAGTGGCCCGCGACCTGGTCGCCGACGCCCTGGCCGGCGGCGGCAGCGACAATGTCACGGTCGTCGTGCTCAGGAGTGTGGTGCCGCCTTCGGCGTCACCAGCGCCTTGAGTGACCCCGGGAAATACCGGCGACCGGCCGGGGTGTCCGTGATGTGATTTCCACCGGTATCGATTAGGTTTGGGACCAAGAGTTCGTGGTGATTTGCGCTGATTGCGGCCACGTTAAACAATCGCTAAGACGCCGCCTGGGGCCGTTTTAGCCTCGGGTCTTTTTCGTTGCGGGAGACTGGGCATGCCGACACTGAGGGAGCTGATCGCCGACGGCAAGGTGCACGTCTTCGACGGGGCAATGGGCACCATGCTCTACGGCCGGGGCATCTTTCTCAACGTCTGTTTCGATGAACTGGCCCTCCGGCAGCCCGACCTGGTCCGCGACATCCACCGCGAGTATGTGAAGGCCGGGGCTGAGATCCTCGAGACCAACACCTTCGGCGCCAACCCGTTCAAGCTGGCGCAGTACGGCCTGGCCGACGACACCGAGAAGATCAACGCCGCGTCGGCCCGGGTCGCCCGCGAAGCGGCGCACACCCAGGCGGCCGTGGCCGGCGCCATCGGTCCGCTCGGCGTCCGGCTCGAACCCTTCGGTGCCACCTCGATCGCCGAGGCCCGCGCCGCCTTCGCCCGGCAAGCCGCCGGCCTGCTGGAAGGCGGCGTGGACGGCTTCATCCTTGAGACGTTCTCCGACCTCCGGGAGATCATCGCCGCGATCGAGGGCGTCCGGCAGCTCAGCGATCTCCCCATCATCGCCCAGATGACGGTGGGCGAGGACGGCATGACGGCGTATGGAAGCTCGGCGACGATCTTCGGTCCCGAACTCGAGGCGGCGGGCGCCGACGTGATCGGCGTGAACTGTTCGGTGGGCCCGCAGACCATCCTCGAGCTGGTCGAGCAGCTGAACGCCGTGGTCCGGGTCCCGATTTCGGCCCAGCCTAACGCCGGTCTCCCGCGCGAAGTGGCCGACCGGAAGATCTACATGGCGAGCCCCGAGTACATGGCCACCTATGCCCGCCGGATGGTGGAGGCGGGCGCCCGGTTCGTCGGCGGCTGCTGCGGCACCACGCCCGAGCACATCAAGGCGATGAAGGCGTTCGTCCGGGCCGCCCAGCCGCGCCACTCCACCGCGGTGGGCACCGTCACGGCCAGCCACGAAGGCGTCGATCCGGTGCCGCTGCGGGAGCGCTCCCGGTACGGGGGGAAACTCGCCCGCGGGGAATTCATCACCACCGTGGAGATCGTGCCACCGCGCGGCACCGACCCCGCGCCGATGTTCGACCAGTGCCGCGCGCTCAAGGCCGCGGGCGTGGATGCCGTCAACGTGCCGGACGGCCCCCGGGCCCAGAGCCGAATGGGCGCGCTCCTGTCCGGACTGATGATCGAGCGCGAAGTCGGGATCGAAACCGTGGTCCACTACGCCTGTCGCGACCGGAACCTCCTCGGCATGCTGTCCGATCTGTTAGGCGCGGCCGCGGCCGGTCTCCGGAACCTCCTGGTGGTGACCGGCGACCCGCCCAAGATGGGTCCCTATCCCGACGCCACGGCGGTGTTCGACATCGACGCCATCGGCCTCACCAACCTGGTGGCGCAACTCAACCGGGGGCTCGATCCGGGCAAGAACCCGATCGGCAAGCCGACCCGCTTCGTGATCGGCGTGGGCGTCAATCCGGCGGCACCCGATCCGGAGCGCGAACTCCGCCGGTTCGCCTGGAAGGTCGAGGCCGGGGCCGAGTTCGCAATCACCCAGCCGGTGTTCGACGTCGAGCAGCTCGACCGGTTCCTGAAAGCCACTGAGGGATTCAAGATTCCGGTCATCGCGGGGATCTGGCCCCTGGTGTCCCTTCGGAACGCCGAGTTCCTGGCCAATGAGGTTCCCGGCATCACCGTCCCGGAGGAGATCCTCCGCCGGATGCGGACCGCCAGCGACCGGGGCAAGGAGGCGGCGCTGGCCGAAGGGGTGGCAATCGGCCGGGAAATGCTCAAAGCCGTGAGGGGTCGGGTCCAGGGCGCCCAGGTGTCCGCTCCACTCGGGCGCGTTCCGGTAGTGCTGGATGTGTTGGCCGGCCGGGATTGAGGCGTCAGGGGTCGGACCGGGTCCGGTTGTCGGGAGACTGGATGGGAGGCAACACCCAATGAAAAATCTGTGGATCCTCGCCGGCGTCGCCGCTCTGGCCGCCTGCACCGACAGCTTCGATCCGGCCGACCCCGGAAAACAACTGAGCATCATCGACGCCGGCCCGGTGGCCGGCCTGCCGTCCGGCATCGTGGTGGCCGACACGGTCCGGGCCGGGCTGGTCACCATTCGTTATCACAGTTTCGGCAGCTCGAGTTGCAACCGCCCGAACGGTGAAGACGTCGCGAGCGACGCCACCAGCGTCACGATTACCGCCTATGACATCGCCGTGCCGCCGCGAACGGCGTGCACGGCCGATTTCGGGTCCTTTCCGCGGGATGTAATGGTCGCCGTTCCGGCCGGGACCGTCGAGATCCGGGTCCGAGGTCTCGGCATGGGTGGTGTCGCGGCCACGATCCGAAAGGCCATCGTTTCCCTGCCCTGAGCGCCGGCCCCCGACACCTCAGGCCGGTGGAGCCGTCGCCCGGATCGCGTGCTGGCGGCCCAGCCACAATCCATTGAACAACCAGCAGAGCGCGAGCGGAACCGCGGCGAAAGCCAGACCAGCGGTGCCGAGCCCGATGGCGGCGAGGCCGGCGTACGTCCACGCCCCGATCTGGTCGCCCCCCCGGTAGACGAACGTCTCGATGAAGCTCTTCGCCTTGTACTTGTCCTCCCGCGGCACCACCGTGAACAGCACTTCCATGGCCGGATTGGTGAGAGCGAAGTTGGCCCCGCGGCGGAGCACGGTGAACACAGCGAGGGTCGCGAAGGTGGGCACCAGGCCCAGTCCGGCAAAGCCGACGATGCTCAGCGCTGGCAGGAGGGCGAGCGCCAGGCCCAGCCCGATCCACCGGATCAGCCGGCCGGTCAGGAACACCTGGGTCACCACCGTGAGGATCTGCACGGCGAGTTCGATCCGGGCCAGCACGGCGGTCCGGGCCTCGCGGGTCACGAACTCCCGGCCGACGATGTCGGCCTGCTGGAAATAGAGAAACGTCGAGCCGACGGTGTAGAAGACCAGGAAGAGACAGATCGCCAGGAGATAAGGAGACTTGAGAAGCCTGGTAATGCCGGCAAAGGCGCTCCCGCCAAGACCGGTGGTCTCGCGCGGGGCGGCCGGTTCCCCGCTGGAGGCCGCCGGAAACGCCACTACGAACGCCACCGCGATCTCGAGCAGCACGGCGGAGATCAACAGCAGGTTCACCGTCCCGATCCGGCTCGCCAGCCCGGCGGTCAGCAGTGACCCCGTGATCGAGCCCAGGGTCCCGCCCACCCCAATGAAGCCGAAGAGCCGCTTGGCCTGATCGCTCCGGAACACGTCCGCCATGAAGGCCCAGAAGATCGACACCACGAACAGGTTGAACACGCTGGTCCAGACGAAGAACGCCCGGCCGATCCAGACCGAGGGCGCCGCGAACGTCATCACGAAGTAGAAGACCAGCAGGTTGGCGACGAAGAAGTGGTAGGTCACGGCGATGAAGCGCCGGGGCGGGAACCGGCTCACGAGAGAAGAGAACAGCGGGTTGAAGATCAGGGTGACCGCCAGCGTGGCCGAGAAAAGCCACGGTAGCTTCTGGACCCCGGACGCGGCCGCCACCTCGTCCCGAATGGGCCGGAGGATGAAATAGCCGGCCAGCACGAAGAAGAAGTAGAGAAAGCTCATCGCGACGGCGCGTTGCTCACCGTCGCGGACATCGACCAGCCGCTTGAATACCATGTCAGAATGTGGCGTGAAACCGAACCGGATGCAAAGCCGGGCGGCTGGACCGACAACGGTCCAACCGCCCGGTTTGTTTCTGCTCCTGGGTCCTATCGGCCGGAAATGCCTTTCCCGTTCCGGGTCAATGTCGACGCCATTTCAACCAGCCTGAGGAACTCGGCCCGATAGCCTTCTTCGTCGCCGCCGCGCGCCGCCCGGGCCCGACTCAGGACATCCGCATAGGACGCCTGACCCTTGTACTCCGAATCCCGGAGCAGCATCCCGAACTCGGCCACCGAGGTGGCGAACCGGAAGTCGGTCGACGGCGACGACGTTTCAGTCCGGACCGCCTGCTGGAGGAGCCGGCTCTGTTCGGATTGCGGGGGTTTGTAGCGGACCTTGACCGTGAACCAGTCGCTGGAGCCGGTGGGGCGGACACCGTGCTGGTAGGTCAGCGGATCGACCGCCCCGTCGTTGTCGGCTGGTCCGTCGGCGGGAACGATTTCATACAGGGCGGTGACCGAATGACCAGCGCCCATATCGCCGGCGTCCTTGGTGTCGTCGTTGAAGTCCCGGTCGGCCAGGAGCCGGTTCTCGTAGCCGATCAGCCGGTACGACTTGACCCGGGCCGGATTGAACTCGACCTGGAGCTTGACGTCCTTGGCGATGGTGTAGAGCGTGGCACCCAGTTCCTGGACAAAGACCTTCTTGGCCTCGAGCAGATCGTCGACGTAGGCGTAGTGTCCGTTGCCCTTGTTGGCGAGCTGCTCCATCCGGGCGTCCTTCAGGTTCCCGGTACCGAAGCCCAGCACGGTCAGGAACACGCCGTCCTTCTTGCGCTGCTCGATCATTCTCACCAGCTCGCCTTCCGACGACGCCCCGACGTTGAAATCCCCGTCGGTGGCGAGAATCACCCGGTTGTTCCCTTCCTTCTGGAACGATTCGCGGGCGGTCTGATAGGCGAGCTGGATCCCGGCGCCGCCCGCGGTGGAGCCGCCGGCCTGGAGCTGTTCGATGGCGTCGAGAATCCGTTCCTTGTCGCTCCCGCGGGTCGGGGGCAGCACCAGGCCGGCGGCGCCCGCGTACACCACGATGGACACCCGGTCTTCGGCGCGCAGTTCGTTCACCAGGAGCCGGAAGGCGGACTTGACCAGGGGGAGCTTGTTCGGCTCGTCCATCGAGCCACTGACGTCGATCAGGAACACCAGATTGTTCGGCGGGAGGTCGCCAAGCTTGAGGCGCTGGCTCTGGAGGCCGATCATCGCGAGCCGGTGGCCCGGGCTCCACGGGGCGGCCGAGAGTTCGGTGGTTACCGAGAACGGATGCTCACCGTGCGGAGCGGGGTAGTCGTAGCGGAAGTAGTTGATCATCTCCTCGACCCGGACCGCGTCTTTGGGCGGCAGGCGGCCTTCGCGAATGAAGCGCCGGACATTGCTGTAGCTGCCGGCGTCGACGTCGATCGAGAACGTGGAGAGGGGCTGCCGGACCGACGACTGCCAGCCGTTGTCCGCCTGATACCGGTATTCCTCGGTGTTGAACTCGGCCCGCCGATTGAAGCTCGGCGGGACCGGAGCGTAGTAGACGGCGGCGTCGGCGGACCGGGCAGCCACGCCGCGAGTGGCGGCGATCTTGCCCTCCCGGGGCGCCGCCAACGGCACCACCTTGCCGAGGGTCATTTCGTCCATGCGGAGCGCGGGCTGGCTCAGGGCAAAATCGGCGGTGACCGACTGGCCGGCCTGCACCTCGACCGTCCGGATTGATTGGGCAAAGCCGACATAGTTGACGGCGAGCTGATGCCGGCCGACTGGAACGTTGGCCAGCTCGTACCGGCCAGCCCGGTCGGTCAGGGTCCGAAGCGTGGTCCCCTGTACCATGACGATCGCCCCGGCCAGCGGGCCTCCGCCGATGCCGGTCTCCCGGACGGTACCCTGGATGGTGCCGGTCTTCACGGCGGCTTCAGGATCGCCGGCGGTGCCGAAGAACAAGCCGGCCAGCATGGCCAGGCTGCGGGTGCCTCGCATGTTCGCTCCTTGAGTTTTGGGTCCGGGAGATGCGCTGGCCCGCAATCGGTGCACAGGGACGCTCCGAACCTTCAATTCGAGGCGGCTCGCCCGTTATGTTTAGGCGTTCGACGCTGCGCACCCAACTCACCGGAGTCAGGTATGGCCGACACCCTAACGTCCCCCGCCCCGCTCTCGGTTCTGTCCGAGGAAGAACAGCTGTTCCGGCAGACCGTCCGCGAGTTCGCCGAAACGGAAGTCAAGCCGCATGTGATGGAGATGGACGAAGCGGCCAAGTTCCGGCCCGACATCGTCACCAAGTTCTTCGACCTGGGGCTGATGGGGATCGAGGTGCCGGAGGAGCTGGGCGGCGCCGGTGGGTCGATTTTCATGGCCACACTCGCTATCGAAGAGCTGGCCCGGGTCGACGCGTCGGCCGCGATCTACGTCGACGTCCACAACACCCTGGTCAACAACGCCCTGCTCCGCTGGGGTACCGACGAGCAGAAGACGCGCCTCTTCCCGCGGATGACCACCGGCCTGCTGGGCGCCTACGCCCTGTCCGAGCCGGCCAGCGGCAGCGACGCCTTTGCGCTCCAGTGCAAGGCCGAGAAGAAGGGCGAGGATTGGGAACTCACCGGCCGCAAGTTCTGGATCACCAACGGTGACGAAGCCGGCCTGTTCATCGTCTTCGCCAACACCGATTTCTCGAAGGGTTACAAGGGCATCACGGCGTTCCTGGTCGAGCGCGACTTCGCCGGCTTCTCGGTCGGCAAGAAGGAGAAGAAGCTCGGCATCCGGGCCTCGTCCACCTGCGAACTCATCCTCGAGAACTGCCGGGTGCCGGCGGGCAACGTTCTGGGTCCCGTGGGCATCGGCTACAAGGTCGCGATCGAAACGCTGAACGAAGGCCGGATCGGGATCGGCGCCCAGATGATCGGCATCGCGCAGGGCGCGCTCGACTGCTGCGTCGACTACATCAAGGAACGGAAACAATTCGGCAAGGCAATCGCCGACTTCCAGGGGGTCCAGTTCCAGGTGGCCCAGATGAAGGTCGAGCTCGAGGCCGCGCGCCTCATGGTCTACAACGCGGCACGGCTCAAGGACGCGGGGCACCCGTTCGTCGAAGAAGCCGCGATGGCCAAGCTGTTCAGTTCACAGGTGGCCAACCGGGTCGCGGGTCAGGCGCTCGAGCTGTTCGGCGGCTATGGCTACTCGCGGGAGTACCCGATCGAGAAGTTCTTCCGCGACGCCAAGATTGGCACGATTTATGAGGGTACCAGCAACATGCAGTTGCAGACGATCGCCAAAGCATTGATCAAATAACGGCCCAGGCCGGGACAAGGCTCAGAATGCGACGTCGCGCAACACCCTCAATTCTGGCTTTTGCCCTGCTTGGAGCCGCCGCACTCCCCGCGGCGGCCCAGACGTATGCAGAACCTGACCCGTCCCTTCAGACCCAACTCGAAACCTGGTTTCGTCAGGCCAACGCTCGGGCGCCCGGCATCTGGGGCATTGCGGTGGCGGACAACCAGGGCCGTTTGATGTGGGGCATCCAGCCGACTCGACCCCTGATCCCCGCGTCCACCGTCAAGCTGCTCACCACCGGCTATGCCCGAAGCGTGGTCGGCGCCGACGCCCGCAAGACCACGCGGGTGATGGGGAGCGGGCAGCTCGACGCCTCGGGCACCTGGCGCGGCAGCTGGTCGCTCGAACTGAACGGCGATCCGACCCTCGAGCATCGCGGCGCGGGAACCACCAGCCTCACCGATCTCGCCACCCAGCTCGCCACCCGCGGCGTGCGCCGTCTGTCCGGCCCGCTGATCGTGACCAGCGCCGAGGGCGCCCCCGAAGCACGGTTCCCCTCCACCTGGTCGGTTCGTCATCAGGGCCGCGTCTTCGCACCACCGGTTGGCAACCTCACGATTCACGACAACCTGGTGTCGGCCAGCGTGTCACCCGGCGCCAAGACCGGCCAGCGCGCCCACCTGGTCGGCGCGTCGCCGAGCGGAGCTGATCTGCTGTTCCGGGTCACAGCCAAGACCGTGTCGGGCAAGCGGTCGCGGCTCCGGGTGGAGCCGCAGGGAGACGGCACCTACATCGTGGCGGGCAGTATCGGGATTCATTCCCGGACCCGCGGCCTCGTTCGCGCGGCCACCGACACCCGCAAGGTGCTCGCGGCCATGTGGCAGGCCGCGCTCGACCGGGCCGGCATCGAATGGAATCAGACCCCGGCGCTCGTGGCCGCCAGGACCGGGCCGACGGTCCTCGCGGAGATCCAGTCCCCGGTGTTCGATTCGATCGCGAGCGAGATCAACCGGCGGAGCATCAACCTGGGGGCCGAGCTGATGCTCCGCTGGGCGGCCGGGAGTGACCCCACACCGGGCGACCGCCTGACGGCGCACGTCCAGCAGGTCACCGGCGACTATGCCGGCGTCCGCCTCGTCGACGGCAGCGGTCTGTCCGACCAGGACCGGGTCTCACCCTACACGTTCGTCTCGTATCTGGCCCGGTTTCCGCTGGCGCCCGGCGGAAAGAACTTTCCGATGCTGTTGCCGCCTAACGGCTCCGGCACGCTCTGGCGGCTGGCCAGCGGCATGCCGCAGCGGGGCATCCTCCGCGCCAAGACCGGAACGTTAGGCAACGTGGCGACACTGGTCGGCTACCTCGGCCGGGCCGACGGGGTCCTGCTGATCTCGCTGATGTACAACGGGAGCCGGGTCTACGCGGCGCGTCAGGCCCAGTGGCGGCTGCTCCGGCTCCTCGGGGCGGAGGGTGTGGTGATCCCGTCCGACTCCACCGACGTCGACGACCATCTCGGCGGTGAAGCCCGCGAATAAGTTCGCCCTGCTGGTGATCCTGGGTTTGGTTCCCGGGACCGCCATCCGTTCCACCCCGCCCCGGCTCTCGGGGCGATTCTCCCTGATGCTGTTCATCGATTCCGGTTCGTCGACGCCCGCCGCGGGCGTGTCGGGCACGATCGTGCTGTCACCAGTGGCCGCGACGGGCCGGCCGACCGCGACCGGACACTACCAGGCGCCACTTGGCTCGAGCGGGCTAGGCCCGGACCGAGGGCCGGCGATGGCGCGGGAAATCGGGAGTGATTCGGCAGAGGTGGTGCTCAATCCTTCGGCGCGAGGGCCGCGGATAGATCTGGCGGGGCGATGGCGGTTGGGCGGGCTCGAGGGGCGCTGGGTTTCGGTTGGCGCGGGGCGGGCGGCGGCGGGGCGGTTCACGCTGAGGGCGGGGCGGTAAGTGGGAGGGCGGGCTCACGCCCGCCGTACGAGGTCGTGGGGGCGGGCGTAAGCCCGCCCCGACCAGGACGGGGCCGGCCCCACGCGTCGTGGGGGCGCCGCCCCGAACGAAACGAGGCCTGGCCCCGCGCGTCAGGCGGGCTCGGCTTCGCCAGGCATCGAGTCCTCCCACAAGGCGAAGACGTTCCCCTCCGGGTCGGCGATCATCGCCATGATCCCCCACGCCATCTGGGTCGGCTCGGACAGGAACTTGACGCCCCTGGCGTGGAGATCTCCGCAGAAATGGAGCAGCCCCGGCACATAGAACGTGATCCCGGTGTGCCGGCCTACCAGCGCCTTGGCATCAGGATGGGTGGCGGGATGGACGCCGAGATAGGGCGGCTCGGCCAGGAACTCGGCGCCGAAGGAACCGGCCTTGTTCACCGGCAGGCCCAGGGCGTCGCGGTAAAACGTAATGGCCGGCTCGAGGTCGTTCACGAACACCGCGACTGAATGCATCTGTTTGATCATGAGTCGAGCGAGGCGAAGGCGTGAGTGAAGTTGCGCCGCATCCCGGCCAGGCCGGGGCGTTCGAGCGGCGTGTCGCCGAAGCGGTCGGCGAATTCCGTTTCCGTCATCCGGTCGAAAAACCCGGGGTCCAGCCGAGGCACCGCGCCCCGGTCGAGATAGGCCGCCACCGGCGAGGGCGCGGCGAACCGTTCGTTCCACGGACAGACGTCGTTGCAGATGTCGCACCCGAACGCAAAGCCCTGATACCGGGCGGCCAGTTCGGGAGGCGGCTCCTTCTTGTATTCGATGGTCAGGAAGGAGATGCAGCGCGAGGCGTCGAGTACCCGGGTTTCGAGAATCGCCGCAGTCGGGCAGGCGTCGATGCAGCGGGTGCAGGTGCCGCAGTGATCAGTGCCGAACGGCGGCGTGGGCTCGACGGCGAGGTCGGTGAGGATCGCGCCGATGAAGAAGAACGAGCCTGCTCCGGGCCGGATCAGCATCGTGTTCTTCCCGATCCAGCCCAGACCGGCGCGGGCGGCGAGTTCTCGCTCGGGCACCGGACCGTCATCCGCAAACGGCCGGACGACGGTGGCGCCGCGCTCCGTGAGCCAGGCACCTAACCGCCGGAGCCGTTCCAGCAGTTCCACGTGATAGTCACGGCCCCGGGCGTACTTGGCGATCCGGATGCCCGCGCCAGGCGGATCGGGTTGGAAATAGTTGTCGAGCACCATGACGGCCCGGACCGCGCCCGGCACGATCTTGCCAGGCGCCTTCCGCTTGGCGGCCTGGCGATGGAGGTAGCGCATCGTCCCGGCTTGGCCGCTGGCGAGCCAGCGGTCGAGGATGGCGGCGTGTTCATTGGGATCGAGCGTGGTCACGCCAGCGGCCAGAAAGCCGAGCCGCTGCGCCTCTGTTTCGATGTCGGCGGGGGCGACCGGAGGGCCGGCCACGGTCACAGACGCATTGTCTCGCGCCGCCAGCGCGCGAACCGGATCACATCCTCGGCCGGAGGCACCGCGGCGGCGTCGCCGTAGGCGGTGTACATCCGCCAGCGGAGATAGACCGGGTCCGGGACCGGAAGGAACGGCGCCATCCGCCACCAGTACCGGCGGCGGAAAGCCCAGCCGGTCTTGAGGAGATCGAGCGCCAGGCGGGGATTCAGCACCGCCCGGCCCACGAGCGTCAGGGCCAGGCCGCTCCAGCGTTGGGGCGGGCTTACGCCCGCCCCAACGGGGGCGACGGCGCCGGAGGAGGTGCCGCCCGGGTGGTCGGAGGGTCGGGACATCGGTCGCAAATATAGCCCGGAGCCGTCGGCTTGTGGCCCGGCGGCGGGAATGATACCATTCCAGTCACCTGGTGACTGGAAGACCTGTGACCCGCATTCCCTCCGAGTTGCTGCAGGGAACCGTCGACATCCTGATTCTCCGGGCCCTCGCCTGGGAGCCGATGCACGGCTATGCGATCTCTCGCTGGCTCGACGCCCGGAGCGACGGCGCTCTCGGGGTCGACGGGGCCGCGCTTTATCAGGCGCTGCACCGGCTCGAGCAACGGAAACTGGTCAGCGCCTCCTGGGGACTCTCCGAGAACAACCGCCGGGCGCGCTACTACCGCCCCACCGCGGCCGGGCGGCTCCGCCTCCGGACCGAGTCGGTGGTCTGGCACCGCTACGCCGACGCGGTCGCCAAGGTGCTGAGCCCGGCCTGACGACGCATGATGACCCGCCCCCGCCGCCTGTTCGAGTTCCCCTGGCGCAGCCGAGCGACGATCGACGGTGATGTCGAAGCGGAGCTGCAGTTTCATCTCGACGCCCGGGCGGCCGACCTCGTGGCGGCCGGTGTCCCGGCCGATCAGGCCCTGCGGCAGGCCCGGGCGGAGTTCGGCGACCTGGATTTCACCCGGCGCTATTGCCGCGATCTCGACACCCGCACTGAACGAGGCAACCGGATGACCGACCGCTTGGGAGCGTGGCGACTGGACCTCCGGTTCGCCTGGCGAACCTTCCGCCGCCATCCCGCCTTCGCGCTCGTCACGATTGTCACGCTGGCGCTCGCGATCGGGGCCAACACGGCGATCTTCAGCGTGGCCCGTACCGTCCTGTTCAAGCCCCTGCCCTACGGGGAGCCGGCCGCGCTGGTGGCGCTGTTCTCCACCCCGCTGGAGAGCCCCGGCAATCGATGGGACTTCTCGGCTCCGGACCTGGCCGACTACCGGAGCCGCCAGCGTTCGCTCACCGCCATCGGGGCGTACTCCTATCGCCAGCTGACGACGTGGCGTCCCGGAACCGGCGACCCTCAGATCGTCAACGCGATGCCGGTCACGGCCAATCTGTTCGAGGTGCTTCGGGTCGGCGCCTGGCGCGGACGGACGTTCGCCGCCGGAGACGACGCGCCGTCGGCCGCCCCCACCGTGGTCGTGTCGTATGCCTTCTGGCAACGGGCCCTGGGTAGCGACCCCGCCACAATCGGGTCGACCATGACGCTCTCCGAGCTGCCCTACCGGGTGATCGGGATCATGCCGCGCGGGTTCACCGTTCGCGGCCAGGAGGACATGTGGATCCCCCTCGACATGAGCGGCGACCTGGCCAATCCCGGGGTGACCCGAAAGCAGCACGTGTTCGCCGCACTGGCCCGGCTCAAACCTGGTGTCTCCATCGAGGCCGCCCGGTCCGATCTCATGGCAATCGCCCGGCGGCTGCAGGGCGAGTACCCCGAATCCAATGCCCGGTTTCTTGCCACGGCGGAGTTCCTCAGTGAGCGAGCTTCGGCGGGGCTCGAGCGTCCGCTGCTCCTGCTGCTGGCCGCCTCGGTGGCCGTGCTCCTGATCGCCTGCGCCAACCTCGCCAACCTGACGCTCGCCCGCACGATGGGCCGCCGGACCGAGATCGCAGTCCGCGCGGCCCTCGGGGCGGGGCGGAGCCGGCTGGCCCGCCAGCTCCTCACCGAATCGCTGCTGCTGGCACTGATCGGCGGCGCGGTCGGCGTGGCGGTGGCCGCCGCGGCAACCCGGGCCATCCTGGCCCTCAATCCGAACGCGCTGCCGCCGATGTTCGAAGTCGGAATCGACGGGGGCGTTCTGGGATTCGGCCTGTTGCTGTCGCTCGGCACCGGAGTGCTCTTCGGCCTGCTCCCCGCGCTCGACGCCGGACGGGCCGACCTCCATGCCACCCTCAAGAGCGAAGGGCGGAGCGGGACCGGAAGCCGAAGCAGCGAGCGGGCGCGGCGGGGCCTGGTCGTGGCTCAGGTCGGGCTCGCGGTGGTCCTGCTGGTCGGGGCCGGCCTGCTGATCCGGAGCTTCCGAGACCTGACCCAGGTTCGGCTCGGATTCGAACCGGATCACCTGCTCACCGCGCAGCTCCGCCTCGATGGGGCGAGATACGATTCGGCCGGGGCCGTGAACCGTTTCTACGACGAGGTGCTCTCGACGGTGGGGGCGGCTCCCGGGGTCGTGGCGGTGGGGGCGACGATGCATCTCCCGATGCAGGGCGGCGAGAACAGCTCGATCTACGTGGAGGGCGCGGCGCTCGGCGCAGAAGGGCCCCGGGACATCGGCTACACCATGGTTCGGGGCGACTATTTCAAGGCGATGCGGATTCCCCTGGTGGAGGGCCGGACCTTTGACGCCACCGATTCGCCCGAAGCCGGCGGCGGCACCGCCCTGCTCAACCAGGCGGCGGTCCGGGTGTTTTTCCCGAAGGGCGATGCGGTGGGCCACCGGGTCCGGATCGGGCCCAACCCGGCGGCGCCCTGGACCACGATCATCGGCGTCGTCGCCGACATTCGCGAGCGGGCGCTCGACACTCCCGCTCAGCCCCTCTACTACGACAACGGCCGCCGTCAGACCTGGTGGGGCTCGTTCAGTCTCGTGGTGCGGACCGGCGCCGAGCCAATGGCGCTCCTACCGGTGGTCCGTACCGCGGTCAAGCGGGCTGACCCCGTCCTTGCCGTCCGGGGATTCGAGACGCTGGAACACGTCATCGGATCGAGCCTGGCTGCCCGCCGCTTCGCGCTCGGGATCGCCGCCGCGTTCGCGGGGCTCGCGATGGTCCTGGCGGCGGTCGGCATCTACGGCGTCCTGGCCTACTCGGTCTCGGCCCGGTCCCGGGAGTTCGGGGTCCGGATCGCGCTCGGGGCGTCGACCCGGACCGTGCTGCGCCTGGTGCTGCGCCAGGGGCTCAGCTGGTCGCTCGCCGGCCTGGCCCTCGGCATCGCGGGCGCGATGGCGGGGAGCCGGCTGCTGGCCGGGATGCTTTACGGGGTGACCTCCTTCGATCTGCCGACCTACCTGGCGGTGGCGGCGGGGCTGCTGATCGTCACGATATCGGCGTCGGTGATCCCGGCGCTCCGCGCGGCGAGGGCGGACCCGCTCGACAGCATCCGGACCGAATGACCGGCCCGGCTGCTCAACCGCCTAACGAAGCACTTCCTCGCGGGGGCCATGGACGTCAGAAATCCCGCACACCCGCGCTTTGACTGCCGGTTGACCTGGCCCGCGTCAGGCCGGGCAATCCGCGTCAGGTACGCGAGCGGGTGAGCGACCGCGCCAGAAAGCCGGCAGCGATGCCGATGGGGGCAAAGACGGTGAGCGCCGCGACGCGCTGCAGGACGCCCTGGTAGTTGTTGAGGAGAGACTGCAGGCCGGGCACCTCCACTCCGGACATCATGCTCCATCGCTGAACCAGCCCGCTCATGACCGGGATCAAGAGGAGCACGACCATCAGATTCACGCCGAGATAGCGCCGGAGCGCCCCGGCGCCGTCCAGCCTCCACAGGGCGACCGGCAGCAGGACCGGCAGCAGCAATATCCCGATGCCCAGCGACGCCAGGAGCCCCGATGAATGCCGGGGGTCGGGAAGCGGATGGAGGCCGGCGTTGAAATTGCCGGCGGCAGCGGCGATCAGGGCTCCCGTCACGAGCCAGCTCACGATCGGGCCAACCCCGAGCCATCGGAGGGCGCGAAGGAAGCCCAGGGCCGCAACCAGCATGGCAACCCCGGTCAGGATGGCCCCTCCATTGAAGATCGCCGGATAGGCCGATCCCGGGGACCCGAGCGTGCTGGCGTCCCGCGCGACAAAACTGTATCCGGGATAGAACGGAGCCGCGAGGAGCTGGATGCCGAAGTAGAGGAGCGGCACGGCCACCCCGGCGCGAAGGGCAACCAGGGTAAGGCGGTCGGGGGGTTGGGCAGGTTGGCTCATGGGTCGCACCACGTACGGCTCCGGCCCCAGACCGGTTTCGGCCACCTAACGGAGCAGGTCCTTAAGGCGGACCGCGGCGTCGGTGGCCGCCCGATATGACAACGTGCGGCGGGAGCGCGAGATCCTCCGATCGACTCCCATCCGTTCCGGGTATATTCCGTTCTTCCAGCCGCCCGAAAGCATTCGATGCCGATCAATCCGCCGGAACACAGCGCCGGGCCCCAGGGCCTCACGGCCGACGAACTCCTGCTCGGCGGTGCCGGGCCGGGCGAGCGGCCCGACGCCTTCCGCAAAACCGACCCGTGGCGGGTGCTCCGGATCATGGGAGAATTCGTCGAGGGCTTCGAGCGCCTGGGCGACATTCAAAACGGTGTCACCATCATCGGTTCGGCCCGGACCCCGGCGGACGATCCCTACTATGGCGCGGCGGTGGCCACCGCGCGGTTGATCGCCGAGGCGGGGCTTCCGGTCATTACCGGCGGCGGGCCGGGCATCATGGAAGCCGGCAACAAGGGCGCGGTCGAGGGCAACGGGCTCTCGATCGGGGTGAACATCGAACTCCCGTTCGAGCAGGACACCAACCGGTACGTCCGGCGGAAGATGTTCTTCCGGTTCTTCTTCGTCCGGAAGACGATGCTCGCCAAATACTCCCGGGCGTTGATCGCCTTTCCGGGGGGCTACGGGACGCTGGACGAGTTGTTCGAGTTCCTGACCCTGATGCAGACCGGCAAGATGCAGCGCCTGCCGGTGGTCCTGTACGGGACGCC
>JANXXJ010000084.1 GCA_025350665.1 Gemmatimonadota bacterium
GTCTACGCCAAGGGCGAATCCCAGGGTGAGGCCACACCGGCCGAACTCGACACGATCCGCACTGTTGTCAGGAACGCCATGGAGGATGGGGCGTTCGGCATCGCCAGCGCCCTGATCTATCCGCCCGCCAACTATGCCAGCACGGTCGAGTTGACGGCTCAGGCCAAGGCGGCGGCTCCGTTCGGCGGGGTCTACATCACCCATATGCGTTCGGAAGCGGATCGGTTCCTCGAGGCCATCGACGAAGCCCTCAAGATCGGGAAGGACGGCGGCGTCCCAGTCGAGATCTATCACCTCAAGGCCAGCGGCCCGAAGAATTGGCCCAAGATGGCGCAGGCAATCGCCAAGATCGATTCGGCCCGGGCCGCGGGCCAGGACGTCGCCGCGAACATGTATCTCTACACCGCGGGCGGCACCGGCCTCGCCGCGTGCGCCCCGCCGTGGGCCGCCGCGGACGGCAAGCTCCTCGCCAACATGACGGACCCGGCGACGCATGCCAAGATGAAGGGCGAGATGCTCAAGCCGGTGGGCGACAACGAGGGGCTCTGCACGCTGGTGGGGCCGGGTGCGGTTCAGGTCGTTGGATTCAAGAGCCCCGCCTTCACAAAATACGAGGGCCAACGACTCGACCAGATCGCCAGGCAGATGGGCAAGGACTGGCCCGACGCGCTGATGGAGATCGTGGTGGCGGAGAAGGCGGAGATCGGGGCGATCTTCCATATGATGACGGAGGCAAATCTCCCGACCCAGATCCGCCAGCCCTGGATCAAATGGGGTACCGATGCCGACGGCATGAACCCGGACAGCGCGCTGGGGTTGCTGGCCCATCCTCGGGCCTACGGGAACTATCCGCGCCTTCTCGGTCGGTACGTACGGGAGCAGAAGGTCATTTCTCTGGAGGACGCGATCCGAAAGGGGACCGGCGCCGTGGCCCGCCGACTCTCGATCCAGGATCGGGGCTTCCTGCTGCCAAGGTACTACGCCGACGTGATCATCTTCGATCCGAATACCATCAGCGACCGGGCCACGTTCGAAAAGCCGCACCAACTGTCGGTCGGCATGGACTACGTTTTCGTCAATGGCACGGCCGTGGTGGCTGGCGGCAAGCACACAAATGCCAAGCCGGGCAAGCTGGTTCGCGGGCCGGGCTGGACGGGCTGGTCCCGATGACGACGAAGCGCGGCGCCGGCAAGGGCGGTGCCCGCACGGACCGGCCTAAGCAGGTCTACGAGCAGCTCCGGGAGCTGATCGTGACCGGCCGCCTGGCGCCGGGCAGCCGTCTGGTCGAAACGGATATTGCGACTCGCTTCGCGGTCAGTCGGACTCCGGTCCGGGGCGCGTTGCAGCGTCTTCAGCAGGAGGGATACATCATCGACTCACCCTCGATGCGGCAGTCGCGCCCGACGGTGGCCCCTCTGACCGGGGAAGACGCCCGCGAGCTATTCGACATCGTCGGCCAGCTCGAAGCGCTGGCGGCGTACAACGCGGCTGAACTCCCGACCGCCAAACGCCAGGTCCTCGCCCGCGAATTGACGCAGGTCAACAACGATTTCCGGAAGGCGGCGCAGGTCGCCCGGCCGGACCACAACCGGCTCTGGGACCTGGATGAACGGTTCCATGAACGCTGCGTGTCGGTCGCCGGGGGCCCCAGGCTCCAGCTGCTGCACGGGTCGGTCAAACCGCAGGCCGAGCGGTACGAGCGCCTCTATGTCAGCTATCTCGCGGGTGAGATTGCGACCTCAGCGGCGGAACACGAAAAGATCATCGACTCGATCGCGGCAGGAGACACCCACGGGGCCAAGGCGGCCGTGCAGCAGAACTGGCACAACGCGGCCGAGCGCCTCGGGCGCGTCATCGAACAAGTCGGCGACCGGGGGCGATGGTAATGAGTGAGCTCAAGCGAGTCCTGGATGCCCGCGGCATCGCCATCCTGACCGTCGGGAGCGTGATCGGTTCCGGCATCTTCCTGGTCCCAAGCGGGGTGCTCCGCGATTCGGGGGGATCCGTTGGCCTCGCCACCCTGGTCTGGGTCGTCGGCGGCCTGCTCTCGTTCCTCGGGGCTTTGACCTACGCCGAGATGGGTGCGATGAACCCCCAGGCTGGCGGACTTTATCTCTATCTCCGGGACGGATTCGGCCGAGCGGTGGCGTTCGGCTACGGCTGGACCTTGTTTCTGGTCATCGGGGCCGGGACCGTCGCGACCCTGGCAGTCGCCTCGACCAACTACCTCGCGGCGCTGGTTCCAATGAGCCCGGTGGTACAGAAGGCGGTCGCCGTCGGACTGGCATTCGGAGCAGGAATCATCAACGTCTTTGGCACCGATCGGAGCACCGGGATCCTCAAATGGGGCACGATGCTCAAACTGGCGGCAATTGCCCTGCTCGTCCTGGTGCTGCCGATCCTCGGCACGGGGTTCCGTCAGGTCGAGCGAGTCTGGCCGACCATGGTTACCGGCGGGACCCTGAGTGCGGCGGGCCTGGCACTGGTTTCGGTACTCTGGGCCTATGAGGGATGGCAGTACCTCACATTCATGGCGGGGGAGACGATCGACCCCCAGCGCAATTTCCCCAAGGGGCTCGCGTTCGGCGTGATCGCGCTGATCGTCATCTACTTGCTCGCCGCGACCGCCTACATCGCGGGGCTCGGCCCGGCCGGCGTGGCCGCCTCGACCCGAGTCGCGGCGGACGCGGCGAGCACGGTACTCGGGCCAATCTGGGGGAAGCTGATCGCGATTCCGATCATCGTCTCGATGATCACCGCCGCTCAGGCCAATTCGCTCGCCTCCGCCCGCGTCTATTTCGCCATGGCACGGGACGGCGTGTTCTTCCGACCGATGGCCCGGATCCATCCCAAGTACGGCACGCCAGCGTTCGCCATCGTCGTCGCGGCGGTCTGGGCAGCCGTCCTCGCCGCGAGCGGCACGTTCGAGGTGTTGCTCAAGTACGTGATCTTTGTGGGGTGGCTCTTCTACGGACTCGGCGGGCTCGCCCTCATCGCCCTTCGCAGAAAACAGCCGGACACGCCGCGCCCGTTCAAGGTCCCCGGTTACCCCGTCACGCCGGTCTTGTTCGCCCTTTCAGGGTTCGCGATCGTCGTCAACACGGTCTACCTCGACCCCCAGCGCGGCCTGATTGGACTGGGGGCCGCAGCCTTGGCGGTGCCGGTGTACTACGTTTGGCGTGCGATCGCCGGCACCGGCGGTGGAGCGGCGCCTTGACGGGACCAAGTGATTTAGTGACAACCGAGTAACAGCAAGCAAGCACCCGCTTGCTTTCCCGCCGTAGGGTCGCTACAGTTGGCGCGCCATGGATCTTAGAGATCGCATTCTCGACGCCGCCGCCAAGGTGTATTCGCAGACCGGCTTCCGCGGCGCGACGACCCGCCGGATCGCCGAGCGGGCCGGCGTGAACGAGATCACCCTGTTCCGCCATTTCGGATCGAAGACCCGCCTGCTCCACGAGGCGATCCGCTGCGCCGGGGTCGCCTCGAATCTTTGTGTCCTCCCCGCCCGTCCTAGTGTTCCGCGCGCCGAGCTTGCGACCTGGGCCCTGACCACCTTCCGCGAGCTGTTCGCGCGGCGATCGCTGATCAGGACCGCAATGGGGGAACTCGAGGAACGTCCCGATCTGCTGCCACCGGACCAGAGCCACACGGTTTGTGCCGGCCAGGAGCTCCACGGGTATCTCGAACGGCTCCGTTCCGCGGGGATGATTCGAGCCGACGTGGATCTGATGGCGGCGACCATGATGTTCATGGGCACCTTGTTCGCGGACGCCATTACGCGCGACATCATCCCCGCCATGTACCGCCAGGCCCCGGAGCAATCAATCGGGCACTATGTCGATCTGATCGCCCGGGCCCTCGACCTGAAGGAGTCTCGAGCGTGAGTGTCATCCGCCGTGCAGGAGCTACCGCCCTGCTCTTCGTCGCCGCGACCCAGTCGGGAACGGCGCAGCAAACCGCCCCTCGCACCCTATCGCTTGAGGAGGCGTTGCAGTTGGCGCGCCCTGCCAGCGAAGCGGTGGCCCTCGCCCGAGTCGGCGTCCAGCGCGCCCACGGCCAGCAGCTGCAGGCCCGGAGCGAACTGCTGCCACAGATCAGCGGGGCGTTCTCGTACACCCGGCAGCTCAAGTCCCAGTTCGACAATCTGTTCGGGAGCGCGCCGGACACGACGGCCACCGCCCCCGCCCCAACCCGCTGCGACGCGTTCACCGGCAATCCCAACAAGCCGATCGCCGAGCGGTTGACCGACCTCGAAAACGCGGTGGCCTGCGCCACCACCGTGAACCCGTTCGCCGGCTTCAGCAAGCTGCCGTTCGGTCGGAAGAACACTTACACGGTCGGATTCTCCGGCTCGCAGCTGTTGTTCGACGGCGGCCGGGTGTTTGGGCAGATGAAGGCGGCGGATGCGGGCCGAGCGTCGGCGTCGATTGCGCTCACGGCTGCCGAGGCCCAGCTGGTCCTCGATGTGGTCCAGGCCTACTACGATGCCGCCCTGAGTGAGCGACTGGTCGCGATTGCGGAAGCCACGCTGGCGCAGACCGACACGACGCTGACCCAAACCAAACTCCGCCGCGAAGTCGGCACGGCGCCGGAATTCGACGTCCTCCGGGCCACCGTGGCACGGGACAATCAGCGACCGTTGGTCATTCAGGCCCGGACCCAGCGCGAGCTCGCCCAGGTCCGCCTCCGGCAGTTGCTCAGCATCCCTATCGACCTGCCGCTCACCCTCACGACCGAGCTCGCCGACACGACGATGAGCCGGGTACCGACGCTCGCCCAGATCGCGAGCGCCTCGCCCGACACGGCGGCGGTGCACCGATCGGCCGTGCGGCAGGCGGTCGAAGCCGTCCGGGCCCAGGAAGGGCTCAACGCATCATCCCGGGCCCAGCGGTTGCCGGCGGTCTCCCTGTCGTCTCAGTACAGTCGGCTCGCCTACCCGTCGCAAGGCCTGCCCGGCTGGAGCGAATTCCTCACGGATTGGAAGCTCACCCTGGGGGCCCAGGTTCCGATCTTCACCGGTGGCCGGATCAAGGGCGACCGGATCCAGGCCAAGGCCGGGCTCGAAGAGGCGAAACTCCGCCACCGCCAGATCACCAAAGCGGCCGAACTCGACGGACGGAACACCATCGCCTTGCTCGAGGCCGCCCAATCCAACTGGATCGCCAGCGAAGGCACCGCGGCGCAGGCCACACGGGCATACCAGATCGCGGATCTTCGCTTCCGCGAGGGCATGTCGACTCAGACCGAGTTGCTCGACTCCCGGATCGCCCTCCAGCAGGCCGAGGTCAACCGGGCCCAGGCTGCGCGCGATCTCCAGATCGCCCGGGTTCGGCTGTCGCTCCTCGCCGACCTCCCCCTCGGGGGCGGGTCAACCGACCAGCAGTCAACCAGATCACAAACGCCTAGCCGTGCCGCGGCGAACCAGGCTTCGACCGGAGGACAGAGTTTCCCATGATCGCCCGTCTGACACATATCACCCCTCTCGCCGTGGTCGTAGCCGCGGCGCTCCTGGGCTGCGGCAAAAAGGCGGACACCGCCGCTGCCGCCGGCGCCGACCCCGCCCCCGCGATGGTTGGGCCCGAGAACCTGTTCGTCACCGAGTCGCGCCAGTTGTTGAACGGGCCGCAGATCTCGGGAACGCTCACGGCCGAACGAGCGGCCACCATGCGGGCCGAGATCGCCGCGACCGTGGTCCAGGCCCTGGTCGAAGAGGGGCAGTCGGTCTCCCGCGGACAGCTGCTCGGCCGCCTGAATGACGACGCCGTCCGGGATCAGGTCCTGTCGGCCAAGTCGGGCGTCCGGACGGCTACCGAAGCGGTAGTGGTCGCGAAGCGGAACGCTGAACGGGCCGAGAAGCTCTCCCAGGCGGGGGCCATGGCGGATCGGGAGCTGGAACAGGCCCGGTGGTCCGTGATGAACGCCGACGCCGGCCTCGCTGATGCCAGTGCCCGGCTCGCTGGGGCTCAGAAGCAATTCGGCTATACCGAGATCCGGGCGCCGCTCTCCGGTATCGTCAGTGAGCGCAAAGTGAATGCCGGCGACAATGTGTCGGCGGGAAACCCGCTCTTTGCGGTGGTGGATCCTTCGAGCCTCCGGCTCGACGGCCAGGTGCCGGTCACCGCGATTGCCAGCCTCAAGGTCGGCACGCCGGTACCGTTCGCGATCGATGGCTACCCCGACCGGGCGTTCGAAGGTCGGGTCATTCGGATCAACCCTGCGGTTGACCCGGCCACGCGCCAGGTCCGGATCACCGTGTCGGTGCCGAACCAGGGCGGCCGGCTGGTCGCGGGGCTG
>JANXXJ010000011.1 GCA_025350665.1 Gemmatimonadota bacterium
GGCCGGATGCCGCAGTCTGGGGCATGCCGAGTTGCCAACCCTGCCGCCGAGGCTCCAATATATGGTCATGGCCGTTTCGCTCCGCCGGTTTACCGTGGACGAGCTCGACGCGATCCCGCCCGACGGGAATCGGTACGAGCTGCTGGACGGGGTGTTGTTCGTGACGCCGCCGCCCGGGCCGATCCATGAGGAGATGGTCATGCGCCTCATTGGGCTCACGGTGCCCCACCTCAAGGCCTGGCCGCGAGTCCGAGTGGTACCGAGAAGCGAAGTTGCCAAGCTTCCGGATACGCGGATCGAGCCCGACCTGCTGGTCTACGCCGCCGACGGGCTTCCGTCGTCCTGGTCGGCGGTTGCCGAACGCTGGCTGGCGGTTGAGGTCGCCAGCCGGTCGAGCCGGATCTACGACCGCACCTACAAACTGGACGGATACCTTGCGATGGGCGTGCTGGAGGTATGGCTGGTGGACCCGATCGCGCGGACCGTGACGGTGGGCCGGCCCGGTGGCGAGGTGAAGGTGGTGCGCGATGAGTTCACCTGGACACCACCCGCTCCGGTGGCACCCTGCCGCATCGACCTGGCCGAACTGTTCCGCGACCTCCCGGACAGTTAGGCGCTACTTGGCCGGCCCGGCCTTGAGCACCGTAAAGAAATTCTCCACCAGCACCACCTGGTCCGGCTGCGCAGACGCCCCCACGGGGCGCGACATCAGGAACCGTTTCCCGTCCGCCGCCACATCGTAGAGCGAGGGCGTCGGCACACCATAGGCCTCGGCGGCAAACAGGCGAACCGGCGGCCCGGCCGTGAAGGTCGCACCCAGCGTCACGGGAACCGCGTTGAGATCACCCTTCTCGTCCACGAGGAACAGCTCCCGCCCGGAAGCCGCCCACCGGGGCGCCATGCCACCCGCTACCGATACCTGGTGCTTGGATGCCTGAGCCTCGGGAAAGGGCCGCACATAGATCTCAAACCGGCCCGATTCGTCCGACGAGTAGGCCACCCACCGTCCGTCCGGCGAGATCGCGGACCGGAACTTGTTTCCCGCGTTCACGACCAGCGGCCTGGGCGGAGCGCTCCCGTCGGCCGGCAGGAGGTAGAGATCGCTGGCGTAATTCGCAACGATCCACTTGCCGTCCGGCGACACCTCCGGGGCCCCCAGCGGACCGATGCTGACGGTCTCCCGCGGCGCCACGCTGCCGTCCACCGGCCCGCGCAGAAAACCGCGTTGCCCCGTGGCGATGAACTCCCGGCCTCCCGGAAGCCACGAAGCCGCCACCCCGCCGCCAATCTTCGAGGCCGGCCCACGGTCGAGCTGTTTCAACATCAACTGGGGCAGGCCGCCCCGGGTCGCGACGGTCAGCAGCGCCGACCGGCCATCGCGAGAAAGGGCCGGCCGCCCCATGATGGGTGCCGTCCACCCGGGATCGACCGGCGTGGCTCCGCCGGTCCGGTCCACCCAGACCAACTCGCGATTTGCGATGGCCGCGACACCGGTGAGATAGATCAGGCTGCCATTGCGCGAGAGGTCGAAGTCCACCCGACCGAGCCCCCGGACCGCAAGGCCCTCGGCCACGGCCACGGCCGGCCCCGTGATTTCCAGCCGGTCCTGGTCAAATGGTGCCGCCATCAGCAGGCCGTCGCCGGTGACGTACAGGAGATGCCCCGCCGCATACGCCGCCCGAACTCCCGCGACCAGCACCTTGGCCTTCCCCCCCTTGGGGCCCACGACACCGACGGCGAATGCGCCGACGCCGCGCTGATGCGCAATCGCCACCAGCACCCCTCGCCCGTTCGGCAGGGCGACGGGGCTTACGTGCCACGACTCCCCCGCAGCCGTATCCGGCATGGTGGCCGGCTCCGGCTGGCCGCCGGTGACTTTCACGCGGGCGATACCGTCTCCCGGCAGGTGACCGTCGTAATACAGGTACCCATCGTCCGCCCAAGTCAGGCCGCCAGTGTCCACCAGGGTGTCGGTGACCACCGTGGCGGGCCCGCCGGCCAGCGGGACAATTCGGATCGCGCGCGGCACGCCGCTGACGAAAGCCACCCGATCCCCGTCGGGGGAAATGGCCGGATTGATGGCTCCTTCCGTGCCGGCGAGCGGCGTCGCGCGGAGTTGGTCGAGCCGGCGCACCATCAACCGGGCCTGCGAGTTGGACCCCGCCACGTAGACGATGGTCCGCCCATCGGGCGTGATGGCGATCCGGTTGGTCTGGGTGGCCACCACGCCCTGGCTGTCCGGAAACGCGATCGCGAACCGCGATACCGGCTGGACCGGCGCGGGACGGAGCCAGCCGATGATCGCCGCCACCAGCGCAATCCCGGCCAGGGCGGCCGTGACGCCGAACACCGATCGCGACACGCCACGCCCGCTGCCAGCGGCAATCGCCGTGGCTCCGCCCCCAGCCACCGTGAACGCCGGGTTGGCCAGCGCCTCCGCAAACGCCCGGGCGCTTTCGAACCGATCAGCCGGGAGCTTTTCGAGGGCCGTGGCCACCGCCGCCGCCACGTGCGCCGGCACCGACTTCCGAAGCGCCGTCACCGCCTGCGCCGGCTCGGTGATGATCTTCATGATGATCTGCTGGGCCGAACCGCCCAGGTGGGGCGGCTGGCCGGTCAGCATCTCGAACAGCACACTGCCCAGCGAGTAGACGTCGGCCCGGGCGCTGATCTCCTTTTCCGCCGTGGCCTGCTCCGGGCTCATATAGTGGGGCGTGCCTAACGACAGTCCCGTCTCGGTCATCCGCCCGCCCGCCGCGGCACTCACCGCCAGCGCGATCCCGAAGTCCGCCACCATCGGCCGGCCATCGTGGAGGAGGATGTTCTCGGGCTTGATGTCCCGGTGAATCACCCCGTGACGGTGAGCGTAATCGAGCGCGTCCGCCACACTGGCCGCGATCCGGACGGCGTCGGCCACGCCGAGCTGGGTCTCGCGGTCAAGACGGGACCGGAGGGTCTCGCCCTCGATGTACGGCATCACGTCGTAGAGAAAGCCGTCGGCCGCGCCGGAATCGAAGAGCGGCAGGATGTGGGGATGCTGGAGCGACGCGGTGGTCTTGATCTCGACCACAAAGCGCTCGGCGCCGAGCACGGCGGCCAGTTCGGGTTTCAGGACCTTGATGGCGACCTTGCGATCGTGCTTCAGATCCTGGGCCAGGTACACGGTGGCCATCCCGCCCTGGCCCAGCTCGCGCTCCAGGCGGTAGGTGTTCCCGAGGGCCGCGACAAGGCGGTCGGGTGGTGGTGTCATGGCGGCTCGCGGCCTGGGCTGGGTGTCAGAGGGTCCGTCGGTCTGATTCCAAGATAGAGGCCCGCCGCATCACGGTGTAGTTCCCAAACATGCGGTTCGAGGCAGTAGCACGACGCCCAGTCAGGGTTGTCCGCGAATCCGTCGTGATCGAACAATTGGAGCCAGTCTTCTACTCGGTCGCTCGTGGCCGGATGCACCGTGATGGCGGCGATCTCCGGTAGACGCGTGGTGTCCCCGGTAAGGCGTTCAGTCGCCTCCGCGTAGTTGCGCGCGTAGTTGCGGAGGGCCGCTTCGGGATACGCCCAAGGGTGGGCCGCCCGTCCGTGGGCGACAAAGGCATCGGCGGCGGCATCGGCATCGCCCGCCTCGATCAGGGACGCACACCCGAAACATTTCACTTGCATGCAATGCTCCGTCGCGTGGCGCTCAGCGGGCGGCGCGATCGCGCCCGGTCGAGTCAGTCGGGGTCGCCGAAGGCCGGAGGAAGTTGATCAGAATCGGATGCACCACCGGGGCCTGCTCCATGTGCGGCAGGTGCCCCGCGTGCTCGATCGGCTCGAACTGGATCTGCGGAATTGCCTTCCGCACCATGGCCGAGAGTTCGAACGGCACCGTCTGGTCCTCCTTGCCCCAGATCAGCAGCGACCGGGTGCCCCGCGCACCGACCCGCGCATAGAGCGTGTCAAGCGAGAGGTGCTCCTGCGCCAGCTCCGTCGACCGGAGCGCTCGGCCAAATC
>JANXXJ010000124.1 GCA_025350665.1 Gemmatimonadota bacterium
GGCGCCGGACGACGGAGCAGCGGAAAGCGCTCCATCAGCTCCGGCGTCACCAGATCGGCAATCGTCTCCCGCAGCGCCTCAGCGTAAGGACGGGCCGCCACGACTCGGCCCTGCGCCCGCTTGAGCTTCGACGTCGCGACCAGTTCCTGCGTCCGGGTAATCCGGCGGGTGTTCAGGACCGACTTGATCCGGCCCCGCAGCTGACGACTCTGATTCGCCATGCGCCGTTACTCGGCCTTGAACAGCGGCTTGAACGACTTGATCGCCTGGTCGAGCTTGGCTTTGAGGTCATCATCCAGCGCTTTCTTGGTCCGAATTCCCTCATAGACAGCGGCGTGCTGGGCCTCGACAAAGGCCAGAAAGTCCCGTTCCCACTGACGGATGTGCTTCACTTCGACGTCGTCGAGGTGGCCATTGGTGGCGACGTAGATGATGGCGACTTGCTTCTCGACCACCAGCGGCTGGTACTGGCGCTGCTTGAAGATCTCGACCAGGCGGGCGCCCCGGGCCAGCTGCCGCTGGGTCGCGGCGTCGAGATCAGAGCCGAACTGGGCGAACGCCTCGAGGTCGCGGAACTGCGCCAGCGCCAGCCGGAGGGGGCCCGCCACCTGCTTCATGGCCTTGATCTGGGCGTTGCCGCCAACCCGGCTCACCGAGATGCCGGCGTCCACCGCCGGACGCACGTTGGAGAAGAAAAGATCGGTGGTGAGGAAGATCTGTCCGTCGGTGATCGAAATCACGTTGGTCGGGATGTAGGCTGACACGTCCCCGGCCTGCGTTTCGATGATCGGCAGCGCCGTGAGCGACCCGCCTGGTTTCTTGATCCGGGGGTCGAGCTTCACCACGTCCGCGTCCTCGGACAGCTTGGCCGCGCGCTCCAGCAGCCGGCTGTGGAGGTAGAACACGTCGCCCGGATACGCTTCGCGCCCCGGGGGACGGCGCAGAATCAGCGACAGCTGCCGGTACGCGGCAGCCTGCTTGGACAAGTCGTCATAGACGCAGAGCGTCGCCTTTCCCTCCTCGTACATGAAGTACTCGGCGATGGCGCAGCCGGAGTAGGGAGCGATGTACTGGAGCGGGGCCGGATCGGACGCCGATGCGACCACGACGACCGTGTACTCCATCGCCCCGGCCTGGCGAAGCCGTTCCACCACGGTGGCAACCGTCGACCGCTTCTGGCCGATGGCGACGTACACGCAGACGACGCCCTGGCCCTTCTGATTGATGATCGTGTCGACGGCGATGGCCGTCTTGCCGGTGCCGCGGTCGCCGATGATCAGTTCGCGCTGACCACGGCCAATCGGAATCATCGAGTCGATCGCCTTGATCCCGGTCTGGAGCGGCTCCTTCACCGGCTGCCGGACGATGATGCCCGGAGCCACCATCTCGACCGGGCGGGTGGAGGTCGACGGAATCGGACCCCGGCCGTCCACCGGCCGGCCCAGGGCGTCGACCACGCGGCCCAACATTCCAGGACCGGATGGGATCGACAGCAGGCGACCGGTGCAGCGCACCTCGTCGCCTTCCTTGAGCTTGAGGTAGTCGCCGAGAATCACGGCACCGACGTTGTCGGCCTCAAGGTTCAGCACCAGGCCGGCCACGGTCTCACCGGTCTCCGTCGCCGTGAACTCGAGCATTTCGCCGGCCACCGCCGCCCGGAGCCCGTACACCCGGGCGACACCGTCGCGGACTTCCAGCGTCGTGCCGACGTCGGCGCTATCGACGACGCCGAGATCGGCCGCCGCGATTTCCTTGAGCAGGATGTCCTTGATTTCGCCGGGACGGAGAGAGGATTCAGTCGCCATAGGTTTCGTCAGATCGTTGAATGATCAGGGGTTGCGATCAACCTTGTGAAAAATATCACAATCCCTTCGTTTGATCAAGTTGCCGCCCCGGGAGCGCTAATCCCGGCTCCGGGCCCCACTTTGGATGAAACGCCTGACCAGATCCGCCTGGGTCGCAGCCAGGAAGTCATCGGGGGACAGCCGGAAGGTCCGCCGAATCGAGGCCCGAAGGTGGCTCGCCGAGCTGAACCCGTACAGCGAGACCGCGGCCGCCATCGACGTCTCTCGGTCGGCCATCACCTGCCGGACGCCAAGAAGCCGAAGCAGGTCTATGACCCGTTTGAGGTTCGGAGCGCCTCCGGCGCCGAACTGCCGTGAGAGGTGTTCCCGGCTCACCTTCAGTTTTCTCGCAACCATCGCGGTCGACGGCGGCCGGCCGGCCAAACTCACCAGCTGGTCAAATGCCCGCCGCTGGAGCGGCTCGCTCAGGCGGAGCAAACGGGGCAGATCGGCCAAGGTCTCCCGTCGGGCCGCCGTCGAGCCCGCCTGGGCCACCCGTTCTCCGACGACCGGGTCGTCCACTCCCTCCACCAGCACGGCCCGGACCCCGAGCCGGTCGAGCTCGAGCACCAGCCGGGCGTCCTCGGCACGAAAGGGGCCGTACACCACGACCGGAACGGTGGCAAAGCGACGGCGGAAATCAGCCAGCGGGAGAGTTTGCTGGCTCTTGACGCCGAGCACGACGGCGTCGATCAGCTCGTCGGTGACGAGGCTGATCAGTGCGGCACCCGACCGGCAGCCACGCACCTTGGCAATCGTGGGGGGCAGGGCGCGCCGCAGATTCGCCAGCGCACTGGGCCGGTCGAGCAGCGCCGCGACGACCGGGAGCGGGGCCGCGGACCTAACGATCGTTTCGCTCGCCGTCGGTCACGAGGGACTGGGTCAACTCCCCGGCCCGACGGAGCACGGCCCGGGCATTCTCATACCCCAGCCGGACCAGCGCGAGCTCGAACTCATGCCAGACGCACTCCGTAATGCCTTCCTCCCGCTGCGGCACCGGCTCGCCAGCCGCCGATTCGAAGAGATAGAAATGGCAGAACTTGTGAATCAGCTTGCCCCGAAGCCGGAAAAACCAGTCGATGGTCTCGAGTTCGCCATGAACTCGGAGTTCGGCAAGGCCCGTCTCTTCGGTGGTCTCGCGCGTCGCCGCGTCCGCCGGCGATTCGCCCTCTTCCAGATGGCCCTTCGGGAATCCCCAGTGGCCATAGCTGTCCCGGATCAGCAGAAATCGCAGGGACTGATCGGGCTGACGCCTGAAGACGACGCCCCCGGCGCTGACTTCCTTCTTGGCGCGGCGGGCCTTCGCGCTCTTCGGCAATTCCTCGGGCACCGGTCGCTCCTAGAAAACTGAGAACCGGAAATACTTCCGGGGATTGGCCTGAATATCGGTGAGCAGCTGTCGCATCTGCTGCACCGTCTTCGTGGTTTCGAGGTACAAGGTCGAGTCTCTCGCCAGGAGTCCCAGGCTGCCCTTCCCCGACTGGACCTTCGTCAGCAACGTGTCGGTCGTCTCGAGAATTCGGGCCAGGGTTTGTTGATGAGACCGAATGACGGCCAAGAGCTCCCGAGCGTCCGCGGACGCGGCTCGGAGGTCTGCCGTGGTCGCTTTGGTCGAGTTCATGATGTCGTTGACCTGCCCGTCCTTGGTCGCGTCGTCGACGCGACCGAGCAGGGTGTTGACCCGTTTCGAGGCAGAGCCGACCTCATCGGACGTGGCCGCGAGGTTGGTCGTGACCCGGTTGAATGGATCGGTCTGCTTCTTCGCGAAATCGGCCAGGCGATCAGCCGCCTCCCGCAGGTCTCGAAGGCTGCGGCGGACATCCTGAATAGCAGACGAGTCAAGCGCGGAGGAGACCCGGCCCGTCATGGTGCCGAGATCGGTGGCGATCCGGTTGGCCTGCTGGGTCAGCTGGCCAAAGTCCGGGAGGGTCGCCCCCGGCCAGGCGCCGGACCCGGGCTTTGAGGCCTCGGCCAGTGCTGTCCGGAGCACGGCGTCCACCGGCGCATCCGTGATATCGAGGACGGTGACGTGCCACTCTCCGAACAAACTGGCCGACGCGGCGATGGCAACCGGCGTGGCGGGCAGATCAACGTCCAGTTTCACCTTGAGGTCCGCTTCAACCCAGTCGTTCTGCGCCAGCCGAATGGCGTTGACCCGCCCGACCTTCACGCCCCGGAGGGTGACCGGGGCCCCGACGTTCAAACCACCGATTTCCCGGAACCGCGCCACGTGCACGACATCCCGCTTGCCCAGTTCGGCTTCGGAGAGCCAGATAGCTCCGCCGATCACCACCAGAAAGGCGACGATGACGGACAATCCGACGAAAAACTCGTTCCGGCGCTTCATGGGCGGCCTTCAATGAACTGACGGACCAGCGGGTCCTCGGTGCGACGGATCTCGTCCACCGTTCCAACCAGATGCACCCGGCCCTGATAGAGCATGGCGATCCGGTCCGCAACCGCAAACGCGCTCCGCATGTCATGGGTCACGACGACCCCGGTCACTCCCAGCTCCCGCTTGTTCCTGACCATCAACTCGTCGATGACGGCCGAGGTGACCGGGTCGAGACCGGTGGTCGGCTCGTCATATAAAATGTAGCGAGGCTCGAGCGCGATCGCCCGCGCGATCCCGACCCGCTTGCGCATCCCCCCTGAGAGCTCAGCCGGGAACCGGGTCCCCTGGTCCGCGAGGCCCACTCGCTCCAGACTGGCTGCCACCCGCCGGACGATCTGGTCCTCCGGAAGTCGCTGTTCCCGAAGCCCGAGACTGATGTTGTCCGCCACGGAGAGCGAGTCGAACAGGGCCGAGAACTGGAAGACGTAGCCGATCGAGGCCCGCATCGCCGTCAATTCACCACGGGACATCTCGTGGACGATCCGGCCGTCGACTTCGACCGACCCTTCATCCGGCTCAAGCAGTCCGACAATGTGTTTGAGCGCGACGCTCTTTCCGGTACCGGAATAGCCAAGCAATACGGTGGTCTGCCCGTCCGGAATATCCAGGGTGAAGCCGTCCAGCACCTGCTTGGCACCGAAGGTCTTCCGGACCGAGTTGAACCGGATCACGGCGACCTCACAACAGCACCAGGGCCCAGAAGGCGTCCAGCACCAGGATCGCCTCGCAACCAAGCACGACGGCCCGAGTCGTTGAGCGGCCGACGCCCTCCGCCCCGCCCTGCGTCCGGAGACCGGTCAGTGCGCCCATGAGGGAGATCGCCGCTCCGAAGCTGGCGCTCTTGAGCAGACCGAACCAGACATCCTTGAAATGATAGAACTGACGAACGCCTTTGAAGAACTCGGGCGTCGACAGGTCCAACAGGCTCGTTGCCGTGATCCAGCCCGAGACGACGCCGACCGCCACGGCCATCGCGGTCACCACCGGGAACATCAGGGTCGCCGCGAACACCCGCGGTACGACCAGATACGCGTGAACATCAACCGCGAGCGTTTCCAGTGCGTCGACCTGCTCCGTGACCTTCATGGTACCCAGTTCGGCGGCGATATTGGCGCCGACCCGGCCCGCCAGGGCCATCCCGGTGAGAACCGGACCGAGTTCCATCATCACGGTCTTGGCCACCAGGGCGCCGACGAAATAGAGCGGCACGGCGCCTGTAAAGATGTAGGACGCGAGCAGGGCCAGAACGATGCCGGTGAACACGGCCAGGAAGAGCGCGATGGGAATCGAATCGACGCCGAGGCGGCGCATCTGCAGGGCGAGGAGCGGGCCCCACGTCCGAACCAGGCTCACGGCGTGCGCGGCATCCTTGGCCCACCGCCCGGTGCGTCGGATGAACCCGAGCTGCGCAACCCCGATCCGGTTGAGATGGTCGGTCATGCGGCGTAACTCGCCAGGACCGGCCCCGCCGTCCCGTCCCGCAGGCGTTTGAGCGCCCGGTCCCGAAGCTGGCGGACCCGTTCCCGCGTGACGCCGAGCATGGCCCCGATCTCCTCAAGCGTGTGCTCCCGCCCGCCGTCGAGCCCGAAGTAGAGCGACAGCACCCGGGCGTCCCGCGGCCCGAGTGTGGCTAACGCCATCTGCACGTCCGCCACCAGGAACCCGTCGACCGCCTCGCCGTCCGCCACTGACGGATCGCTGACCATGAAACGGTCGATCGCCGTCCGGTCACTGTCGGTGGCGACAGGCGCGTCGAGTCGGACCTCGGCGGTGTTGAGCGCGACCAGGCTCTGGACCACGTCCACGCTCAGGCCAACCGCCTCCGCCACGTCGTCTACCATCGGTTCCCGGCCCAACCGTTGCCGGAGGGATTCGGTGGCCCTGATCACCCTCGAGAGGTCCGCTGTCCGGTTGAGCGGTACCCGCACCGGCCGGCCGTACCGGGCCAGGGCCGCGAGAATCGACTGGCGAATCCACCACACGGCATATGAGATGAATTTGACACCATGGTCCGGATCGAATTTCCGGGCCGCGACCATCAGGCCAATGTTGCCCTCCCCGATCAGATCGACCAATACCAGACCGCGGTTCTGGTACCGTTTGGCCACCGAGATGACGAAGCGGAGATTCCGGGTCACCAGTTCATGGACCGCGGACTCGTCGCCCGCCTGAATCCGGCGGGCCACCGCGATTTCTTCCTCGGGTTTCAGCAGGGACGAGAGCGACACATCGTGGAGATAGAGGTCAAGAATGTCCCGCTCCGCCTCGTACGACCCGAGGGCAGCGGAACGATCGCGCGTCGGCTTCCTCGGCTTGGACATTCGTCGCAGTGACGTGGTTATGGTGCGGAGTAGCGGCACAACTTCTGCTTGACACGCCTATGAGCGGCGGCTAGCTTGCCGCGTTGCAACATAAACACCCGGCGAGCGGCCACAAGAGCGGGGGCGTAGCTCAGTTGGGAGAGCGCGTGAATGGCATTCACGAGGTCAGGGGTTCGATCCCCCTCGCCTCCATTCCGGTCGCAGCGCAGGGCGTTTACGGTTGCCAAAGGCGACACCCCGAACTACAATGGGTGCCCGCCACTATGCGGGAATAGCTCAGTTGGTAGAGCACAACCTTGCCAAGGTTGGGGTCGCGGGTTCG
>JANXXJ010000229.1 GCA_025350665.1 Gemmatimonadota bacterium
TTCCGAGCCGAATCGATCTTGGCGATCGCGAGCACCATCTTGGGGAAATTGCGAACGCCGCCGGCCTTGAGGTGATAGATCTCGACCGGGACGCCCCCGTTCTTGCCGATCGTAAACGCTTCATCGATCGATTCGAGCAACCGGTCCGCCTCGGACCGCATGTGGGTGATATAGATCCCGCCGAATGGTGACGCCGCCTTGGCGAGTTCGGTCAGCTCCTCGGTGCTGGCATAGGCGCCGGGCGGATAGATCAGTGCCGAGCCGATCCCGAAGGCGCCGTCCTCCATCGCCTGCCGGACCAGCGCCCGCATGGTGTCGACCTGCGTCGCCGTCGACGGCCCCTCGGCCTCACCCCTCACGTAGATCCGCACGGTGGCAGCGCCGAGGAACGAGCCGGCATTCTCGGACATGCCGTGAGCCTGCATCAGGTCGAGCCAGGCGCCGAAGCCTTTGGCGCCGAGGAGCTTGCTGCCGACTTGCACGGCCATTACCGAGTCGTCGCCGCCTCGTTTCCTGATGGCGTCGAGGGCGGCCTGGCTCAACGGCGCGGGTGAGTCGCCCTCGCCCATGATGGCGGTCGTCACCCCCTGCGTGACCATGCTCACCACCCGTCCGTCGCCCATCAGGAATTCGCGCACTGATTGGGCCTGGATGTCGATGAAGCCGGGGGAGACGACGAGGCCGGCTGCATCCAGCCGCTCCTTGGCGGCGGCCTGGCTGAGCCGACCGGGCGGAGTGATCCGGACGATCCGGTCGCCGCGGACGGCGAGGTCGCCATAGAACCAGGGGTTGCCGGTGCCGTCGACGATCCGGCCGCCGGAAATCACCAGATCATAGGGCGCGTCGCCGGCGGGGGTGCCGCCCTTGGTGGCCGGGGCACAGGCGAAAAGTGCCGCCAGCACGGCGGAGGAGAGTGCACGGGTTGTCATGGTTCGAGCCTGGCCTCAGGAGTGAGAGCCTAATCTATCGCCGATGGGGGCGACCGCCGCCAGGCGGGCCGATCATCCGCCCGCCTCGACGGACGCGTGCTCGTGGCTATGGCGCGCCGGATTGCCAACTTGACATATCTGATTTAATTCAATATGGTATGCCATATGTCCAAGCCGACTCGCACCACTGTCTACCTCGACGGGGACGATTACGAGAGCCTGAAGCGCCTGGCCCGGCTCCGGGGCCAGAGCGCCGCCATGCTCGTCCGCGAGGCGGTCGCCCGGTACGTCGCCGCGCCGAGCGGGGCCGCCGGGCCCACCAGCATCGGCATCGGGCGGAGCGGGCGGGGTGATCTGTCGGATCGGGCCGAGTCGTTGCTCGAGGGGATGGGCCGGCGGCGGTGATCGTCGGCGACACGGGCGCGGTTCTGGCACTGATCGACGCCGATGACCGGCACCACCTGGCATTCCGCTCTCTGTTCGTGCATGGCGGGGAGCGTTGGGTGTTGCCGTGGGCCATCCTTCCCGAGGTGGACTATCTCCTCGGCGAGCATGTCGGGCGCCGGGCTCAACAGAGTTTCTTCACCGATCTGGCGGCTGGCGCGTTCGAGCTCGACTTGGGGGAGCCCGGCGATCTCCGCCGGGCCCGCGAACTTGACGGCCGATACGACAAGCTTCGGCTGGGTCTGGTGGACGCCGTGGTGATCGCCACGGCCGAGCGGCTGAAGGCCAGCGGGATTGCCACCACCGATCTCAAACACTTCGGCGCCGTCGCCATCCGGGGGAAGCCGGCGCTCCTGCCGCGCGATCGTTAGGCCCTCTCGAGCTTTGTCGCCCGCCCAGGTCCAGCGCACTTGGTTCCCGCTGGCCGACTCGGGGTCGGTGTCGGCCGGACCTCGAGTCCGGCCAGGCTCGAGATGTCAGCCCAGCTTGGCGATCAGCGCCTCGGCCACCGGCGGGCCCGAGCCGGGCGAGTGATCGTGTTTGAAATAGACGAAGGTGTCGGACCAGGGAAGAGCCTTGAGCTTCGCGGCCCAATCGGTGAGACCCGGGTCGTCGTAGTCCAGCTTGTGGAGCCGGACGTAGCCCCAGCCGGCGGTGGCCACGAGCGGCGTCACCCATTCGTCCTGATCCGAAATGCAGAGGGCCACGTCATGGGCCCGGAGCACGTCGACGACCTGTTCGTCCTCGAACCAGGTCCGGTTCCGGAACTCGATCGTGATCCGCCAGCGCTTCGGCACCACGGCCAGGAAGGCCTCGAGGCGCGGGATGTCCTTCTTGAGATGGGGCGGGAGCTGGAACAGCGTGGGCCCGAGTTTCGGCCCCAGCACCGCCACGGTCTGGGCCAGGTACCCGACCAGCTCGCCGGCATCCCTGAGCTGGGCGTGATGCGTGATCCGCTGGCTGGCCTTGATTGCGAACCGGAAGGAGTCGGGGACCTGGGCCGCCCAGTCGAGCAGGTTCTTCTCGCGGGGCATGCGGTAGAAGGTGTTGTTGATCTCCACCGTCGGGAAGCGGCCGGCGTAGAACGGCAGCATGTCCTTGTCCGGCAGCTTGGCCGGATAGAACGGGCCCTTCCACTCCTTGAAAGCGTAACCGCTGGTCCCGACGAAAAACGCCATCAGGACGCGCGGCGTTCGGCGCTGTCGGCCTGGGCCGCGTTCCGCGACAGGCTGGCCTTGAGGGCCTCCATCAGGTCGATGATCTTGCCGCCGCCGTCCTGCGTCGGCTCGGCCGTGATCTCCTGGCCGTCCACCTTCTTCTGGATCGCCTCGAGCACCCGGCCCCGAACCAGGTCGCGGTACTTCTCGGGGTGGAATTCGTCTGAGGCGGCCTGGTCGATCAGTTGCTTGGCGAGGGTCAGCTCCATCGGCTTCACTTCGCCGTCGCCGAGCGGAACCTCGCCGGCGGGCTTGAGCTCGTCCTGATAATGGAGCTGCTCCATGACGATCATGCCGTTCATCGGGCGGAGCAGCACCAGGTGCTGCTGACCGCGGGCCGCGTACTGGCCCAGCGCGGCGCGGCCGGTATCACCTAACGCCGCGGCCAGCAGCCGATAGGCCCGGTCGCCGCCCTTGTCGGGGCCCAGGTAGTAGACCTTCTCGAGGTAGATCCGGTCCACGGTGGCCAGCGGCACGAATTCCGCGATGTCGATCGTGTTGGTCGCCTTCTCCTCCAGTGCCTTCAGTTCGTCAGCCGAGAAGACCACATACTGATCTTTGGCGAACTCGTAGCCCCGGGCCATCTCGTCGCGCGCCACCACCTCGGTGTCCTTGGGGCAGATGTACTGTTGCTTGAGGCGGGTCCCGCACTTCTTGTGCAGCATGTTGAAGGAGACGGCACTGGTCGATTCGGCGGAGGAATAGACATGGACGGGAACCGACACGAGGCCGAAGGAGATCGTGGCGGTGCCGATGGAGCGAGCGGGCATGGCGAACTCGGGGAATTTGGACCAGTGGAAGGTGAGGCCGCGAGGCTCCCCCGGCAATACCCCGAAATCAATCAGGGGCTCCCAGGCAGGCTGACGATCCGGTCTGTCGCCCGGGTTTCAGGCCCTCTAACCGCTTCAGAAAGAACGGCTTGCGGGCAGCCATCCAGGCCATCGCGTCTCCGGCGGGGGGCGGACGGCGTTGCCACTTTTTGGGGAAGGGAGCCGTATTGCGCTCCTTCCCTGAGAGCGTGAGCTTGTCGCATGACCAAGTTTGCCACCGCAGTGCATGTGTGGGGTTGGCTGTTCTGGCGCCCGCCATTGGGGCGGGCCAGACGCCGGCCGGCCGCGTGGTCCTCGATCCCGGCCCCGTGGAGCAGTGGGTCGACGGGCAGGTCGGGCCCGCCCTCAAGTCGTCCGGTCTCCCCGGCGCCCTGGTGGTGGTGGTCCAGCGGTCCGGCGTCGTTCTCAACAAAGCCTACGGCCTGAGCGATGTTGCCAATCACACCCCGGCTGATGCCAACACGACTCTGTTCGAGTACGCCTCGATCGGGAAGACAATGACGGCGGTCATCGCCTCGCAGCTGATCGACGCGGGCGTGCTCGACCTCGATCAGGACGTCAATCGCTACCTCAAGACGGCCCAGGTCAGCGGCCCGAAGGTCACGCTCCGGATGCTGCTGACCCATCGTGCCGGCTTCGACGACGACATTACCGGGCTGTTCGCTCCCTTCGACGGTGACATCCGGATGTCGCGAGCCGAGCTTGATCGGCGGCTCCGGCCCCTGGTGGCGCCGGGATCCGCGGTTGCCTGCGACAACCAGGGATTCGGCGTGGTGGGGCTGATCCTCCGAGACGTGACGGGGAAGTCCATTCCCGAGCTCTATCGCGAGCGACTGTTCGAGCCGACGAGGATGACCAATGCCGTCCACGGGCGGCCGGCCGACGGCATGGCCCGGCTGGCCCGGTGCTATACCGTCCAGGGGCCGGGCTCGGTCCGTGAGTGCGAGTTGTGGCTCTATCGTGAGGGTTTGATGGGCGCCGGCGGGGTTGCGGCGACCGGTGCCGATATGGCCCGCTACCTGAGGATGCTGTTGAACGGAGGCACTCTCGACGGCCGGACGGTGATGAGCCCCAGGGCCTTCGCCGATCTTACCAACTTCGCCCACGCCCGGTTCCATCCCGGCATGCCGGGCGGCGGCCACTCCTTCATCCAGTTCGAGGAATTCCGCGGGCTCGAATACGCCCACAGCGGCAGCATACCGGGGTTTTCATCGATGATGAAGGTCTATCCGGATGCCGACGTGGCCATGCTGGTGACGTTTCTCGGCGGGCAGCCCCCGGCATTCGAAATGACACCCTCCAATGTGGTGACCTCGCTCCAGCGCGTTAGCATGCGGGATGAGGCGAAGCCCGGTTTGAATGTCATGCGGGAACTCACCGACAAATTTGCCGACCAGTTCATCCCCGCCGGCCGGCCGCGGTCGAGCGAGGGCCCGGCGCCGCTGGCCGGCACCTCGGCCGACCGGATCGGCGACTACCTCGGCACCTACGTCATCGCGTCCAACCACAGCAGGAGCCTGATCGCCCGAGTGGCCGGGTGGGCCGGGCTGGTCACGCTCGAACCGGCGCCCGGCGGCAAACTTCGGTTGGGCGGCTACGCCGAACTCGGCGACTATCACCGGGTCGGTCCGTTGCTCTACGAAAATCCCAGGGGCGACCGGCTGGCCCTGGCGGAGCATCCGGCCGGCAAGTATCTGGCGATCGGCTTGAGCGGTGGGGTGTTCAAGAAGACCAACGCCATCGAATCGCCGGCGTGGTCGGTCTTCATGTTCATCTTCGCCGTTCCTCTGTTGCTCACGGCGTTGCTTCAGCTGCGGGCCGGTGCTCCGGATCCCCTTCGGCGGCTGGCTCGTTTCAGTCTCGCCGGTCTGGTGCTCGTGCTGGCGGGAGTGGTCGCCGAGTGGGAATGGGGGGTCCGTCTCGGGGTTGTTCAAGGGGCGTGGTTGTTGCCCGCCGTCTGGCGGCTGGCGCTGCATGCCGGCGTGGTCGTGCTGCTCTGGAGCGGGTTCTGGTTCTTCCGAGCCGGCGACAATGCCAAACGATGGATTACCTCAGCGCACGGGTTCGTGATCGCCGCCGCGGCGTGGGCGGTCGCCGTGGCGATGGTGATGTGGCGGGCCGTGGGTGCCTTTCCTCCGCAGTTCTGGTGGTGAGACGCTGCTCGGCTGTCGCCGGTCGCCGTGACGGGTTATCGTACAGCATCGCACTCCATACTCATGCCAGTATCGATTGAAGGCCTTCGGGCGGCCCTCGCGGGCCGCTACGACATTGAGCGCGAGCTGGGGCGCGGTGGCATGGCCACCGTGTTCCTTGCCCGCGATGTCCAGCACGACCGACCGGTCGCGCTGAAGGTTCTTCATGCCGAACTGGCCGCAGCCCTCGGCGTCGAGCGGTTCCAGCGGGAGGTCAAGCTCGCCGCGAGGCTCCAGCATCCGCATATTCTCAGCGTCTACGACTCGGGTGCCGCGGCCGACCGCCTCTGGTTCACCATGCCGTTCGTCGAGGGCGAGAGCCTTCGGGACCGGCTGACCCGCGAGCGCCAGTTGCCGGTGGACGAGGCCATCCGGCTGACCCGCGAGGTGGCGTTGGCGCTCGACTACGCCCACCGCCATCAGGTGCTTCATCGCGACATCAAACCCGAGAACATCCTCCTCACCGACGGTCAGGCCCTGCTGGCGGACTTCGGAATCGCCCGGGCGCTCGGCGGGGTCGATGAGGGGCTGACCGGGACCGGGGTGGCCATTGGCACGCCTGGCTACATGAGCCCCGAGCAGGCCACGGGCGAGCGGGGCCTCGATGCCCGTTCGGACATCTATGCGCTCGGCTCGGTGCTGTACGAAATGCTGGCTGGGGAGCCGCCGTTCAGCGGACCGACGGCGCAGGCGGTGATCATGCGGATCGTGATGGACACCCCGCGGCCGCTCACCGGTATCCGATCCACGGTGACGCCGGCGTTGGCGGAGGTAGTGGCGAAGGCCATGGCCAAGGCGCCGGCCGACCGGTATGCGACGGCTGCCGATTTTGCCCAGGCCCTGGCAGGGATCTCTGGGACGACCACGTCACTGCGGGCGGTGGCGGCTCCGGCCCGAACGCGGCGGTGGGCGCTCGCGACGGTGGCGGTCGTCGCCGTGGCCGGCGGGCTCGGGTTCTGGGCCACGCGGTCGTCGCACGCGTCCGGCCCCCGTCGCATCGCCGTGCTTCCGTTCGAGAACGAAGGCGCCGCGGACGACGCGTATTTCGCGGCCGGGATCACCGATGAACTCCGGTCCAAGCTCTCGGCTGTGCCGGGCCTCGAGGTGACGGCGCGGGGCAGCTCGAGCCAGTACCAGAAGACGACCAAGTCGGTCAAGGAGATCGGGAAAGACCTCGACGTCGAATACATCCTGACCGGCACGGTCCGGTGGTCAAAGCCGCCGGGCGGGAAGAGCACCGTCCGGGTCTATCCCGAACTCGTCCACGTGTCGAGCGGCGCCAACAAATGGGGCCAGCCGTACCAGGCCGAGTTGTCGGACGTCTTCAAGGTGCAGAGCGACATCGCCGGCGAAGTGGTCCAGGCCCTCGATGTGGCCCTCGCGGCGCCGGCCGAGCAGCGGCTCGAGGCCCGTCCGACCAGGAACACCGACGCCCACGATGCCTTCCTCAAAGGCCATCAGGCCACCCAGGCTCTCGCCAATGTCGATCCCGGTCCGCTGCGACAGGGGATCGCGTATTACGAACGGGCCGTGGCACTCGACAGCAGCTACGCCGAGGCGTGGGCGGCTCTGGCGGTCGCCCGGACCGTGATCGAGCAAAGCAATCGCACCGTGCAGGGAACGGCGCTGGCCCGCGAGGCGGCCGAACGGGCGCTGGCCGCGGACCACAACGGCGCCTTCGGCCACCTGGCCATGGGGTACTACCTCCGGGTCCTCGCCAAGGACTACGAAGGATCGTACCGGGAATTTCAAGCCGGGCTCAGGGCCGAGCCGAACAACGTGATCCTGCTGGCCCGAGCCTCGGCCACCGCCGAAGCTCTGGGCCGCTGGGATGAAGGCCTGGCGTATGCGAAGCAGGCGTACCGCCTCGATCCGCGCTCGGTTGCCTCGGCGAGGGCGCTGGCGACCTTTCTCCACGACACCCGGCATTACGACGACGCCCGGAGTGCCGCCTACAAAGCGCTCGAACTCGCCCCGTCCAACACGGCGATCATCCAGCAATTGGCGATCACCTTCTGCTCGATGGGACAACTCGACAGCGTCCGGGCGTTGATCGACCGGTCGCTCAAGGTGACCGATACCACGGTTCTCATGGTCCGGTTCGCCAAGTTCCAGGAGATGATGTGGGTCTGGGATCCGTCTTTCTGGCCCCGCTTCACCAGGCTCACGCCGAAGGACTTTGACGGGGACCGCGGGCACTGGGGCCTCAAGGTGGGACGGACCTGGATGCTGCTGGGTGACACCGCCCGGGCGAAGGTCTACGCCGACTCGGCCCGGATCGCCTTCGAGGAGCAACTCCGGGCCTTTCCGGAGGATGCCCAGCCCCACGAGTTGCGGGGCCGGGCGCTGGCGTTAGGCGGAGTCCGGGATGAGGCGGTCAAGGAGGCGGAGCTCTCCCTCAAGCTCCGGGAAACCAGCCTCGACGCCTTCACCGGCCCGTACGTCCGGTTCCAGGTGGCCCGGATCCTGGTCCAGGCGGGCGAGGACAATCGGGCCCTCGACCTGATCGAGGCGCTCCTCAAGGTGAATGGCACCGATCTGACGCCGGCCTGGCTCCGGATCGACCCCAGCTTCGCCCGGCTCAAGACCAATCCGCGGTTCGCCAGGATCGTCGCAGCGCCGTGAAGCCGACCCGCCTGATGCTGGCCGGGCTTGGCAACGTGGGCCGGAACTTTCTCCAGATTCTCCGGTCCCAGGCCGATCTGCTCCGGGATCGACACGGTCTCCGGCCGATCGTGGTCGGCGTCGCGGATTCCGGGGGCGCGGCGGTTGATCCGGCCGGACTCGATCTCGACGCGCTGATCGCTCAGAAGGCGGCCGGCCGATCGGTCGCCCGGATGGTGAAAGTCGGCCGCCCCGGCATGGGTGCGATTGACATCGCCCGCACGGTCGCCGCCGACGTGCTGCTCGAGGCAACGCCGGTCAATCTCCAGCACGGGCAGCCGGGCCTCGATATCGTCCGGGTTGCGCTCGAGCGCGGGATCCACTGTGTTCTGGCCAACAAGGGGCCGCTGGCGCTCGCCTTCCAGGACCTGGCGGCTCGCAGTGACTGGGACAGGCCCGGTCTTCCCGCCCTCCGTTTTTCCGCCTGTGTCGGCGGCGCCTTGCCGACCATCAATCTGGGCCGGCGCGACCTGGCCGGTGCCCGGATTCTCAAGGTCGAAGCGATCGTGAACGGTACCTGCCAGGGCATCCT
The DNA here is from genome assembly GCA_025350665.1 of Gemmatimonadota bacterium. Taxonomy (GTDB): domain Bacteria; phylum Gemmatimonadota; class Gemmatimonadetes; order Gemmatimonadales; family GWC2-71-9; genus SHZU01. The sequence continues at coordinate 8,809 of JANXXJ010000229.1, forward strand.
CCGGGCGATGGAAGCCGGTCAGGATTTCGCCGCGGCCGTGGCGGAGATGCAGCGGCGAGGGGTCGCCGAGACCGATCCGAGCCTCGACGTCGACGGTTGGGACCAGGCGGTCAAGCTCGTCATCATCGCCAACGCGGTACTCCGCCGCCCGACCGTGCTGAGCGATCTCACGGTACGGGGGATTCGCGATGTGACGGCCGACGACCTCCGAAAGGCCGCGGCCCGGGGCGAGCGGATCGTGCTGCTCGGCAGCGCCACCCGGGACGACCCGGGCGCCGACTGGCGGCTCACCGTCGAGCCAACGTCGCTGCCGATGAGCCATCGGCTGGCCCGGATGACCGGCGACGAGATGGGTGTGGTCTACTACACCGACATCGCCGGCGTTCAGCACGCCACGAGCGAAGAGGCCGACGCCGTGCCGACGGCGGCCGCCATGCTGCGCGATGTGATTTCCATTTCAACCTGAGTCCGGCTTTCACCAGGAGTCACCATGCGGATTGATCGTCGTCGTTTTCTCGAATCGGCCGCCCTCGGCGCGGGGTCTCTGACCCTGGCCTGCGCGCCGGGTTCCAATGGCGGCGCCACGCCATCGGCTCCGGCGGGGGCGGGGAGTGACCTTCCCGAGGTGATTCGGGCCTTGAAGCCGATGACAACCGGCGTCGTCCCGATCACGGAGGCCGAGCGCAAGGAACGGATCGTCAAGGCCCAGCGGCTCATGGCCGAGCAGAAGCTCGACGCGATCTTCATGGAGGGCGCCACCAGCTGCTACTACTACACCGGGATGCGCTGGGGGCAGAGCGAACGGACCTTCGGCCTCGTCATTCCCGCCAGCGGCGCGATCGCCTACGTCTGCCCCGGCTTCGAGGAGGACCGGGCCCGGGAGCTCCTCAATCCGGCCTTCGGCAACGAGGTGCGGGTCTGGCAGGAGGACGAGAGCCCGTATGCGCTGATCGCGGGCATCGTCAAGGATCGCGGGGTCAAACATCACCGGATCGGCGTCGAGGAACGGGTCCGCTTCTTCGTGGCCGATGGGATCAGGAAAGCCGCGGCCGGAGTGGAGGTCGTGGATGCCACACCCGTCACCGCGGGCTGCCGGATGTTCAAGTCGAAGGCGGAAATCGCCTTGATGCAGCGGGCCAATGACGTCACGATCGAAGCCTACCGGGCCGGGCTCAAGACGATGCGGGAGGGGATGCCGCAAGGCGAACTGGCCGGCAACATCATGGCGGCCTTCACGGCGCTGGGTTTCGAGGGTTATGCCAGCGTCCAGTTCGGGAAATGGACCGCGCTCCCGCACGGCAGCGCCACGCCCCAGAAGCTCAAGGATGGCGACGTCGTCATGATCGACGACGGCGTCACCTGCGAAGGGTATCAGGCCGACATCACCAGGACCGTGGTGTTCGGCAAGCCCACCCAGCGGCAGATCGACGTCTGGAACAAGGAACTCGAAGCGCAGACCGCCGCCTTCAACGCGATGAAGATCGGCCGGCCCTGCGAGGATGTGGACGCGGCCGCCCGGAAGGTCGTCGTGGACGCGGGATTCGGCCCGGGGTACAAGGTGCCGGGCCTGCCCCATCGCACCGGGCACGGGATCGGTCTCGACGGCCACGAGTGGACCAACTTCGTCCGCGGCAATAAAACTAAACTCGCTCCCGGCATGTGTTTCAGCGATGAACCCATGATTGCCATCTACGGCGAGTTCGGCATCCGCCTCGAAGACTGCCTGTATATCACCGAATCCGGGTCCCGCTTCTTCACCAAACAGAGCGAGTCCATCGACAAACCGTTCGCCTGATTGAATCCTATCCCTAATTGTAGAATCCAGATAGTCTAGTATGGTAGTTGCACGTCCTTCCGCACCGCAGCTTCC
>JANXXJ010000255.1 GCA_025350665.1 Gemmatimonadota bacterium
CTCAGAAGATCAGCAAGCGTCAGCAACTGGGCTGTATCCGAAGCAGACTGGTCGTTCATGGGATTCCTAACACTTTCCTTGCCGCATCAATGGTTCCGCGCCACGCCCGTATCTCCCTCTCCATCGAGGCGACGTTGCCGCCGGCAGCTCGAGCCTCCGCGATCTTCGCCTCGTGCTCAGCTATCCGCGATGTCAAAGACCTGATCGTCTTCTCAACGGAACTCCGGCCCGCCGTTGCGAGCTGCCCCTCCATGGCTTGAAGTGCCCCGCTCGACGCTTCGGCACCCAGCCCTTCCGCAGCGACGGCCGCACCGCGGCTCGCCAACGCGCGGACGCCGAGCGATGCCAGTCCACCGGCGCCTAACGTCGCCCAGCAGGCAGTACTCTCACCGCAAGTGGCAAGAACACCCCCGACGTTGTTGAGAACGGCATTGCCCTTGCCTGTCGCCAGCCGATAGGCGTACCACCCCGACGTCCCCGCCGCGCAATCGCTGTAGTTCTCGTCGGCTGGCGGGCACAACCCAAACGGATCGCTGAAGTTGACCGGATCCCCGTTGGCAAACCCGTACAGATTGAGCCCGCCGGCGAGGCCAATCGGATCTTCTTGGGTAAACCGTTGGGTCTGCTGGTCATAGTACCGGTTGCGCCGGTAGGTAACGGCGACCTCGCGATCCTTTTTGTCCTGAAGCGCCGTTCCGTGCCACACGAAGGGATATTGGTCCCGAGCCTGGTCATAGAGCGACCACGCGGCCGGTTCGTCCACCCTGACGCATCGGTGGCTGCCATAGACCCGGCAGGTGGTATCGCCGGCGGTCAGGGGCAGCTCGGGGTTCCCGGTGGTGAACGCGATCTGCAAGCCTTGGCCCCGATAGTTCCAGAGCGGCTGGAGCACGAACGGGGTCCAGGCCGTCGAAGTGGTCGCGGCGCTATCGAGGTCGGCGTAACCGAACCGAGCGATGCTCAATGGTTGGTCCGTCGCCAACCCGTTCGCCATCACGACGTGCCCATAGAACGGATTGATGTCGCCCGCACCAAAGCCCGTATCAATGTTTGTCCCGCCCGTGTCCGCCTCCACGTACTGCGGGTAGCCCTGGGGCATCTGAATCTCGACCAACTCGGCCGTGCCGTCCCAGATGGTGCGCCGTACGTAGTTGTTCGCGCAGTATGCGACCTTGGCAGGATCGGTCGTGGTACAATTGCCGAACGCCCCCGCCGCGATGATCCGGCGCCCGAACGCATCGTAGTAGAAGTTGGTCGCGGCGGCCTCGTTTTCCCTTGGTGGGATCGCGGTGACTTGATCCCATGCATGCACCGCGTGCCGGAGGCGGCCCGCTGCGTCGTAGTACAGTGCTTTGTGCTCGGACGGCGTGGTCAATGTTCCGAGGATCTTCTGCCACGTGTTGTTCCCCGCCGCATCGTATTCAAAGTTTCTGGTGCCGCCATTGACGACGTCGGTCAGCAGGCGCCCATTGCTATTGTAGTGCTTGTCCGTCTGCGCATTGGAACCCCCGGCGGGTTGCCCATTGATCTGCAGGGAAATGACACTCGATCCGGTCAGGGGATCGCCGAGCGCGTTGTAGGTGTAGGTCTCGTTCGTAATCCCGACGACGGCCTGATTGAGCGAATTGCTGCCTTGGTCGGTCAGCGTGGTACTCAGCCCATAGCCGAGTCCTGAGTACGTGACGGTGAGGGCGTCCTGAAAGCTGCTTGCATCGGCCGCATGCAGTAATTTGCCGCGCGCGTCGTACTGATCAAACGTCAGGGCCCGGATCGTCGGCGTGGGGAAGTGGGGGAAGGTGCCGCTCGGTGCGGTGATCCCATCCGACGTGACGCGGCCGTCGGCGTCGAACAGCCACGACTCGACAATGGTGGTCGGCGTACCAGGCCGGGTCACACTGGTTGGCGCACCCCAGGTCGTGTAGCCGTAGGTGAATGCGTTGTTGAACACGTCGGTAACGGTCTGGAGCCCGCCCCAAGAGTAGTAAGCATAGCCGACGCTTGTCCGCGGTGTCCCCGGAATGAGTTGCGACGGCACCGTGAGCGTGATCCGCCGTTTCGACGCGTCATAGTCGTAGTTCGAGACGAAGATGTGGGACCCGAGGGCACCGGCCAGGGTTCGAATCGACGACGTCTCGGACGTGAGCAGGCCGCTCGCGTTGATCGCGCGCGCGATTTGCGCATCGCCATTGTTCGCGGTAAGCACCTGGCCGTCGGCCGTATAGGTGAATGATTCGCTACCGGCGGGGGCCGTGTAGGCCGGGATCGTCTCGTGAGCGAGGATCCCGTCGTTCCGCGCGGAATAGGCGAAGGCGAGCCAGCTGCGAGTCGCCAGCCGGTTCATCACGTTGTACCCCATCGTAATGACGTCCCCGCGACGCGTGGTCACCTGCGTAAAATCCCCCGCTTCGTCCGGGACGCGACTCTCCGTCGTTCCTGCAATGGTTTCGGAGACTTGGTGGCCGGCGTTGTCGTAGGTCCAGCTCTGCGGGGCGGACGCCCCTGTGGCCGTGAAGAGGTTCCCCTCCGGATCGTAAAGCGTCGTCATGCTCGTGCTGTTGGCGTCCTGGGTATTCGTTGTCGTGGTGAGGGTGACGCGGTTGTCCAGATCGTATCCGTAGGTGACGGTCTGGCTCTTGGTTTGCCCCGCATCGATCGGCGTCGTGGCCGTCTTGAGCCGGCCGGCGCCGTCATTGGTGATCGTCGTGACGAAGCCGAGCCCGCTCGTGATCTGTCGTAGGTTGCCCTGGGCATCGAACAGGTAGCTCGCGGCCAGCGCGCCCGGGCCACTGACACTGTTCTGGAGATGGGTTGCCGCATCGTAGCCCAGCGTGGTACTGGCCAACTGGGTCGTGACAGACGACGGATTGCCCACCGGGTCGAAGCCCGCATACGTGGTCAGCTCCCCGGAGGGCCCCGTCACTGTGGCGATCTGGTCGAAGGGCCCATAGGTGTAACTCGTCTTGCCGTTCTGCCACGAGCTATCCGTCACGCTGAGGACCCGTCCGCTCACGTCGTAGACGGCGCCCAGCTTTTGCCCCGTGACCGTGACGAGTCGGGTGACCAGCGTGTTCGGGAAGTTGGGGTCGGCCCGGGTCAGCGTCGCCTGATTGTTGTCAGCCTGCGTGATCACCAGCGGGGCGCCGAGTCTGTTGAGCGTCCATTTGGTGATGTTCACGGAGCGCGGGCCCGTGAGCTGCGTGAACACGAGGCTCGGATCGACGGCCGGGGTCCCGGCCAGCCCCTGGGTCTGGGCGGGCCGCAGTGACCGCACGACTTGGGGCGGACCCGCCATTGTGATACTGTCGCGCACCACCATGCTCCCGGCGTCGAACGTGAAGCTCGTGACCACATTCCGCCGGTCGGTCCGCGTGGTGATCTGGTTCGACGCGGCATACCCAAACTGCACGGCGTAAGCGTCAGGCCCTTTGATCGACAGGACCCGGCCGGTCGCAGCATCCAAGGCCAGCGAGTCGACCCGGGCGGCGGGATCGCCGGGCGCCGTGACCGTCTTGACTCGGCCGTTGGCATCGTAGGCGAAGACGTATTGCAGTGCCGTCCCGCCGTTCGCGGGGAGGGTGATCGTCAACAGTTTGCCCTGACCGTCATAGCCGAACTGCGTGAGGTGACCCAGCCGGTTGATCGTCTGGATGTGCCGTCCATTGGCATCAAACACGACCTGAACGCCGCCGGGGAGGCGGCGGATGTATTGCGTGGCCACCAGTTGGATCGAATCGGGGAAGGCGATGTTAGGGGCCCGCCAGATCCCGGCCACGGCGGGAAGGAACTGGTGCACGCTGCCATCGCCCCCGTACCAGGTCAGGGTATTGGTGCCGACGTTGATGTCGATCTTCTCGAGGCCCGCGAGCCACCATCCCGCGCCGAAGGGGCTAGTACTGCGGTCCACCACGACCAGCTGGCCGGTCGCAGTCGTCGCCAGGCCGGCCCCCGTCGCGCCCAACGTAGCGGTGAAAGTGTAGGCATAGACCCCGCTCGCGAGGCCCGCCGCCTTCGGATTGAACCCCAGTACGATCCGGCGCGCCGACCCGGCGGTCCATTGGGAGCCGGTCCACGAGCCGGACGCGACCACGACGCTGTTGATCGTCAGCGTGGCCGAGATGGCGGCTGGGATGGCATCGGCCGCTGGAAGCGTCACGTTCGCCGCCACGTTGACCCACGGCGTGGCATGCGCGCTGTTGTAGATCAGGGTGGGCGTGCGGGCCTTGCTCATGACCCGCACGGTTGGGAGCGGATGCACGATCCGGAGGTCGCCGCACTCGGACGCGGCGGCGGCACTGATCGCGATCGTGAGACAGGCGTCGCGGGCCAGCGTGGCACCGGGGTTGACCCCGGCGACGTCCAGCCCGAGGGGAATGGCCGTGCTCAGCGTGACAAAACCGGAATCCAGCAAGGACCCGGCCTGACGTGCCTTCAGTACGACTTGTCCGGTGAAGCCGGCGGTCGTCGAGGTGTTGTAGGTAACCACCGCCGTATCGGTCACGCCGGCCACGGGGCTGACGGTGACCCGGTTGACGGCGCAGCCGGACGGGGCCGCTCCGGTGCAACTCGCGATCAGGCTGTCCACGGTCTGGAGGGTGCCCGAGTTCTTGATCTTGAAGGTCTGGGTCAGGCCGGTCTGGCCGGTCGCCCGGACAAAGGGAATGATGCTGTCGGGGGTGACTTGGGCACTGATGGTCCCGACCGTCAGGTTGACCCACCCGGAGTCCATCGTGGTCCCGGCGAACGAGGTCTTCAACGTCACCGTCGGGCTCGACCCCAGGGCTTTCGTGGTGTCAGTGATGACCACTGAGGAATCGATCACTCCGGGCGCGATCGTGACGCTCGTCTTGTTCGCGGTACATCCGGTGCCGATGCCACCCGCGGGCGCGCAGACGGCCGTCACGGCAAAGGTGGTGGACACGAGGCCCTTGTTCTTGATCTTGAACGCGTGCTGGCTCACCGTGTTTGCCGGCACGACGATCGTGGGACCTTTCGGCCAGACGGAATCGGCCGCGACCGAGACCGTGACCCAGCCGGAGTCGAGCAGGGCGCCGTTGTAGAGCGCCCGGACCACGACGGTGCCCTGGCTCCCCGCGCCGAGGGAGGAATACGACACCACTGTGGTGTCGTGCGCTTGACCGGCCAGGGTCAGCTTGGCCCGATTCAACTGGCACGGGAAGATCCCGGTCGGGCTGCAGCCCATGGTGATCGTATCGGGAGCGGCCGGGGAGGCGACGACCTGCGTATTGGTGACGGTAAACGTGGTCGCGAGGTTGGCGAGATTCGGAGCCACGGTCACCGCGCCCGCATGGGGCGTGACCGTGGCGCTGGGGATGTAGACGGTCGTGGTGCCCGGGTTGAGGTTGGTGGCCCCGTACGACGGCGTCAGGGTGATCGTGCCGCTCTGGCCGAGCGATCCAGTGTTGTACGTCACCGTGGCCGTGGCCGAGGCCCCCGCCGCCCCGGCGGAATCGAGGATAATCGGCGTGGGCACGGCACAGCCCGTGGCCCCGGGGCCGGGGCAGGCGGGGGTCGTCAGCGTGTAGGCGGCCTTCGCTCGCGCTTGGTTGGTCACCGTGAAGGCGTAGGTCAGGCCGGTTTGGCTCGGCTTGGCCAGGATACTGATCCCGCCGGTCGGGACCGCCGTCGCGGCGGGGTTGACGACGGTTTCATCCCACTTGCCGGCCCCCGAGGCGCCGGTGGGATTGGTTGAGATCACCGAGATCTGCAGGCTGCCCGTGCCAGCCGCCCCCACACTGAAGACCACCGTCACGGGCTTCGAATCACCAAACGCAATCAGGCCGATCAAGGGACAGGTGGTGATCGTAACGACGCCGGTGCCACTGCAGGTCGGGGTATAGCGGGTGTCGAAGGTGCCGTTGTTCACAATCGTGAACACGACCGAATCGGCGGTCGAATTGGCCATCCGGATCTTGGGGTCGAGATGGGTTCCATTGTCCGGCTGAACCTGGACGCTGACTTGGGCGCCGGCAACTCGGGACACCACCGTCATGACTACTACCAGCCAACGAGTGATGCGAGCCATGGGGCTCCTTCGGGCGCTGAGTGAAGAACGAAGCGAGCGGTCGGTGATCCCAATGGCCGAGTGGTCCCTGTCAACCGAACCAATATTGAGCACATGCAGGAACGGAACAACTATCACTTCTAATAGTGCCGGGACAGCGCCCCTCGGCGTCGACACCTGATCTGGTCATCGGGGCGGTACTCGGGCGTCGACCAAGCGATGGGCCAGTTCCGCTACCCCTTCCAATATTGGATGGCCATCGGATTCCAGCCAGTTGGGAAAAAACCTTGCTTTCGGTCGCTCGGCCTTGAATCAAGGGCATTCGGCCCTGACTGGCCGTCCTAAGGGCAACACAGCGGCGCCACCGGAGCGACTGGAGGTCGGTTCAGTGAAGATCGATGTGTCGATTGGTGGTGGCCGGGTCCGGCTCGGGCGCGGCGCGGCGAGATCCCGATCCAGCTGGCCCGTCCGCAGCATGTGGTAGACCAGGCCCCGGCTGACCCCCGCCTGCGCGGCAATCGCGGTCTTCGACAGCCCTCGTTCCAGCAGTGTTTGAGCAGCACGAGTTTGTCCCATCCGTACGCGCGGACCTCGTCCGTCGGAGTCGAGGTCCAGCTTGGCACTGCTTGGGGCGGCCCGCGAATCCGACGTCCGGCACGGCCGACCCGGGATCGACCCGCGTGTGCAATTATCTCCGTAATCTCTGTGCAATTTGAGGCCGTCGGCTACATGTGCTCCGGCCTGACTCAGTGCCCACTCTTTAAGGGGCGAATTGAAGCAGTCATCGCACCAGGACGGGCGGGGGCCTAACCTCGTTCGAACTTGGAGGTCGCGATGGGTACTTGGAGGTCGCGATGGGTATGGGATCATGTCATGGGTATCGGCTGGTGGCAAGCGATCGGATAGAGCTGGTCGCCCCCGTCCGGCGTTGCCAAAGCCACCGTGAAGCTGCGGCCGCCGTGGCGTGCTCGACGAAGGCGGTGCAGCGCGTTCTGGTCCGAACCGGTGGGATGCTGGGTCGATCTGACGATACGGGCCACCGTCTCTCCCTCACGGAGCGGGAGGAGCTCTCCCGACGGCTGGCTCGCGGCGAGTCCCGCCTGTCAGTCGACATCTCAAATTCCCCACTCGTCGAATTGGGGTACTCGGTGATCGCATGGCGCCGCGTGACGTCGGCGATCTTCGCCCCCGCCTCCACTTGGTGCAGCACGGCCACAATCTGGGCTTCGGTAAATCGACTCTCCCGCATCGGTCCTCCGGAGGAGAACCGACTTAGTATCCGGATGAGCTTTCGGGTGTCAGGTCAGGTAGGCCCGGGGCGATTCATCCAGGGAGGGGCAAGGTCAAGACGACTCGACATACCAAACCGACAGACGGAGGATACGTTGTCGTGCGAACTGAACCAGTACTCGATTGTAGGCGTCATAGATTCGACCATCTGCGCCCTTCACCTCTTTGCTGTGTTCGTACTCGGATTGACCTCGGGACGTCCGTG
>JANXXJ010000030.1 GCA_025350665.1 Gemmatimonadota bacterium
CCGTCGGATTGATCACGAACCCGATCTGCTGACCGGCCGTCGTCGCGCCGGCCGAGAGGGGCTGCGGGAACGTCTCGTAGCGGTAGCAGTCATTCGATCCGGCCGGGCAGCCGGTGTCGTTGAACCAGTTGTAGGGATTGCCGTCAAAGTCGACGCTCGGGGCGACCTGACCGGTGTTCGGAAGGTCGATGATGACGTCGTTGCCGCTGCTCGAGACGCCGCCGGAGGTCGTGGTAACGGTGGTCGCGAAGGGGAACGCGAAGACGCCGGCGCCCGGCGAGACCGGGAACGTCGGGGTGATCAGGTCAACGCTGGTGAGGAGGTTGGTCAGGGCCAGATCGAACTTGACCAGGACTTTGCCGGCCGGCGCCCCGCCGGTGCCCACACCCGAGGCCGAGTAGTTGTTCGCCGTCAGCGCGATCACATCGGCGCCGACGAGGGAGTACTCGACGCCCGAGACCGAGTAGCTCGCCCCGCTGCCGACTTTGCCGGCGGGGGGGGTGATCTTGATCGTCTTCTTCACCGTGTTGACGTCGAAGATCCAGGCCGCGGCCTTGACGGCCGGGGTGATCGCCGGGTTGTCCGGCAGGACCGGCTTCTCCGGCGTGGACAGCGACTCGCCGGAGCACGCGGCGAGAGCGAGCAGCCCGGCGCCAGCGGCGAACCGGGTGACGCGCCCGCGCACGGAACCGCGAACAAGCGTGGACACCTGCATGCAACCTCCAAAATTGGGGGGGGAAATCCGCCGGAGGAATTCTTCCTCCGCGCGACTGCAAACTCGTCCGGACATTCCACGCACAGGGGACAACCATGTCTCAGTCAGGTCGAGGCTCTCGACCTTGGTCGTGACGTTGAGTTGACAAGGCAACAACTCGGCGGTCTCATGGCGTCCCATGGCGAAGTTGGAACCTCGGCTCCGGGGCCGACGGACCGCCCACAGTCGAGTAACGACGCGGTCGAGAACTGCGCCTCTCCCGGTTACCGAGACGTGACGTTGGGTGGCGCCGGCCTCCAAGGGCCACGAAGGCCCCAGTGCCAGGGGCGCCGGGGCCTTCGGACATACCGATGCTAGGGCAGTGGATTGATCACGAGGTTGATGAACGAGGAGAACTTGACCGTGCCGGTCGGATCGCCGGCCTTGAGGCCGGTCACCTGGACCGTCGTCGGTCCGGAACCAGTCACGGTGAACTTGCAATCCACGAGCACAACATTCGAGCCCGTCGCCCCGGAGAGATTGGTCAGCACCGGCTGGACCATGTCCGGTTGCGCCACGTTGATCGGGCCGGTAAACCCGCTCTTGGGCGTGCAGACCGCGCCCGACAACCGGGCGGGCGGGAAGCCCACGACCGCCTGGAAGGCGCCGATCTTGTCGGGGCCGGTCCCGTTGTTGTTCGGATCGTTCCGGCCGGTCATGTCGATGGCCAGAGTCATCGTGGTCTGGCCGTTGGTGACCGAGCTCCACGAGACGGTCAGATTGTATTGGTTGCTCGGCGTGCCACCAGTGCAGTTGATTTGAAACGCCGGGACGGTCACCGTCCCTCCAGCCATGAGCCCCGAATAGTTCTGGCTCGCGGCGGTGGCGGTGCAGCCGGTCGGCAGCGTGGAGATCACCACGGTCCCGGTGCCGCCGCCCACCGCCACGTTGGCGACACTGTACAGGCCGGCCGCCGAGGCATTGCCGGCCACCGCCGACCCGCCGGCCGGCGTCACGGTCACGGTGACCGTGGCCAGGCTCGGCGTCTGGCTGCCGCTGGCGAAGCCGATCGAGCCCGCGATCGTCCCGCTCGGCGGCGGCGCCTGGCAGGTCACCGTAAAATTGACGTTGGTCACCGGACTCGAAGCGACCGTGACCGACTGAGCGGCCGGTGCGGTACATCCGGCAGGCAGCGTCGAAAGCGCGGCCGAGTAGGTACCGGGCGGCACGTTCGGCACCGTGTAACCGCCGTTGCCTGCGGTCGTGGCCGACAATGATGCCGACAAGCGGACCGTGACGCCGACCAGCGCGCCGTTCGACGAGGTCACCGTTCCCGAGACGGTCGTCGGGCTGGAACCACCACCGCCGCTGCTGGTATACGTGGCTTCGGCAATCGCGATCCGGCTCCGGTAGTTGTACGAACCGGTGGCGGCCGTCCCGATGATCGCACCGAGGAAGGTCCTCGTCGTGGTGGCTTTGCCGGCGGCCCCGGCCGGTTTGAAGAGCACGGTCGCGATCGGGACCACGCCGGTCGACTGGCCGGCCACCGTGCCCGAGAACCGGAGGAGGCCGCGGTTGGTCGCCGAGAAATCCACCGACGGCGAGGTGGCGCCCGGGACCTGGAAGGCGTAGAACTGGAGGACGGCCGGATCCCACTTGAGCGAATCCACAGTGAAATCCTGGAGTTCCTCGGCGCCCGGCGTCTCGGGCACATCCATCGACAAGTCGAAGGTGACCACCAGTGGAATGACCCCGTTCGACGGGTTGACCGATCCAAAGGCGGAATTCCAGCTGAATGGGGTCATCCCGCTGCCGCCGCCGGAACTCGCGATCGCGACGACCACCTGGGCGGTGCCTGTGGCACCCTTGTCGTCGATCACGGTGAGGGTGGCGGTGTAACTCCCGGCGGCAGCGTAGCTGTGCGATGCAATTTGTCCGACACCGGTCTGGCCGTCTCCAAACGCCCAGGCATACGACACGATTGATCCGTCGGCGTCATTTGAACCTGCTGCGGTGAACGACACCGATTGGCCGGCCTGGGCCGCGTAGGGTCCGTTGGCCATGGCATGCGGGGCCTGATTCACGGTGCCTCCGCCACCACTGCCGACCTTGGTTCCGACCACCACGGTGTCTTCGACTCGGCTGATCTGGGTGGTCAGCTTGGTGCCGTCGTTCTGCCCGATATTCAGTAGTGTCGTGCCGGTCGTGGCCTTGTCCCCGTTGGTACCCACTACCGTGTAGTAGGCGTCCACGAGCCGAACCAGACCCTTCTGGCCGCCGACCTGCGTGGCGACGGCGAGCACGTCGCCCGGCGTCGAGCTGTTGGTGACCAGCGCCCAGCCGGCCGGCGCCACGACGCTGTCCAGCCGGACCACCGCGATCGGCGTGTGGAACCGGAACTGGTAGGCGGCCACATCCACGGTAGGATTGGACCGCAAGTCGAGGTCGTAGGACAGACGGACCGTGGCGCCCACCGCCGCCGTGTCGTTGCTCCAGCTGGCAGCGAGGGTATAGGCCTTGGTTCCGCCCTGGGTCTGGCAGGCAATGTCGAACGTCTCGAGGAGATCACCGAGCGGTCTCACCCCAAGGGCATCGCGCTGCCTGGTACCACCCACCGTACAGGCGGGCGAGACGTCGTCGAGCACGACCGAGTACGTCCCGGGCAGCAGATTCTCAAACGATACCGTGGCGCCATTGGCCGGCACCGTCTGCGTGCTGACGAAGGCCCGCTCAGCCGGCGGCAGTGTCTTGTCTTCGGCGACGCCGGATACGACGACCTTGAAGCCGTTGGCATCGGTCGTGTCGCCGCTCGCGGCCACCCGCACCTTGATCCGGCCGCGGCTCCGGTCCCGGCACCGAACACTGTAGTTCACCGGGGTGACCGTATTGAGGCCCTGGTCGGTCACGACCACGAGGCGGTTGACGGTGCTGTCGACCTCACACTGGGCGGCCACGTCTTCAATGGTGACGCTGTAGATCCCGGCCGCCACCGGCTGGAACTTCTGATCGCCGTTGACGTCCACCGGCAGGGTCTGATCGATCGACTCGCCCTTGACCTTGATCCGGTATCCGGTCGAGTCGACCGACTTGGCCGGGTCGCCACCGAGGGCCGACCGGACCTGGACCAGAATGCCGGGTTCCTCGGGCGTCCGGCCGCGCGCCACGGTCGAGGTACCGATGATCTGGCCAAAGTCGTTGACGGCGTTCATCCGGTACCCGTAGATCGTGCCCGGGGCGAGGGCGCGATCCACAAACGAGGTGAGGTTCCGCACCGAGGCAACCGGCTGGAACTCGCCCGCCAGGTTGGCCCGGCGTTCGATGCCATAACTCCGGGCGCCGTCGACCTGTCCCCAGCGAACCTGAATAGTGTGCATGTCGACCGGCGTCACGATCAAGGCCCCGGCGTCGACGGTCGTGACCGGCGCCAGGGAATCGCCCGCCTGACAGCTGCCCACGACAAGCGCCATGCCGAGCGCCGCAACCCACCGCCACACGCTAGCGCGCATAGGCGATTCCCATCGACACCGAGACGCCTTCGAGCGAGCGTCCGAGGATTGGCCGCGCCACCGCACCGGGCACGTCGTGGTCGTAGCTGACCTCGGACCGGGTGTTGAGCAGGTTCTTGCCGGTCAGCGACAGGCTCCACCGGCCCCGAACGTTGAGCTTCACCTTCCCATCGAGCGTAGAGCGGGCCTTTTCGATCACGTTGGCGTTGCTGGTACTGTTCGACCCGCTCCCGACACCAGGATATCGTTCGACCCGGTCGCCGAACCGGTTGAAGAGCGCCGACAGGCTGAGTTGTTTGCCGCTGTAGGTCAGCCCGGCGTTCACCAGGTAGGGCGACTGGCCCTGGAACCGGGGCCGGACATTGCCGGCATCGAGCACGTCGCGGAACTGCACCTCCGAATCGAGCAGCGTCAGGTTCACGTTGGCGAGGACGTTGGAGAGGGCGTTCGCCAGGAAGCCGAGGTTCTTGCGGACTTCGAACTCGGCGCCGTAGCTCCGGGCGATCTTGCCGTTGTCCGGCAGGATCACGATGCCGCCGGCGTAGCGGTACGTGGTGATGATCGGATCGGTGAACCGCTTGTAGAACAGACTCACGGCGATCAGTTCGTCGGCGCCGGGGTAGACCTCGAACCGGACGTCGGCGTTCAGGATCGACGAGCGGCGGAGGTCGGGGTTCCCAATGTTGACCGTGCCGCCCACGACGCTGGTGTAGCCGCCGGATGACAGCTCGCGCAGATCGGGCCGCGCCACCGTCTTGTACGCCGCCAGGCGGAAATTGATCCTGGACGTCATGGCGTAGGTCAGATTCGCGGACCAGAGGATGTCTCGATTGTCGCGGGTGATGATGCCGGCCGTATCCCTGGCCTCAGTGAGGTTCGCGGTCCACTGCTCAACCCGCACGCCGCCCACAATCCGGACCGAAGGCAGGATCTCGAAATCACTCATCACGTACCCGGCCTTGACCTCCTCCCGGGCGTCGTACGGTACCAGGATCGTCGCCGGCTGATATGTGATCATGCCGGGGCCAATATTCTCTGGGGCCAACAGCTGCTCCGGGTTCAGACCGAGAATGTCCGCCGGGATGCCGCTTCCGACATGCATTTCGTAGCCGGCGGCACCGAATTCCCGGTCCTTCCGTCGGTAGGACGCGCCCAGCTTGAAGAGGCCGTCCTGGGGTCCCCGAAGGCTGAACGGAATCGACCAGTCGGCCTGGCCGGTGTAGGACTTGTCGAGGAGCGTGGTGTTATATCGGAAGGACGGAATGCTGTTGTTCAGCAGGTAGCCGCTGCCCTTGTCGACATAGCGGAGTTGCCGGTTGTCGAGATCGACGCGCCCCGCCTGGCCGAAGCTGCCCTTCCACTCCAGCCGTGACTTGAACAGCCGGCCGAGGTAGTGGTCGCCGGTGAGCTGGCTCTGCTGGATGT
This sequence comes from Gemmatimonadota bacterium, assembly GCA_025350665.1. Taxonomy (GTDB): domain Bacteria; phylum Gemmatimonadota; class Gemmatimonadetes; order Gemmatimonadales; family GWC2-71-9; genus SHZU01. Next base: position 5,626 of record JANXXJ010000030.1, read on the forward strand.
ACTGCTCGACGAACTGGCCCTGGTAGTTCAACGACGGCCCCTCGCCGGTGTCCCCGCCGATGCCGGACCGGAACACCTCGGTGCTGGACCGCGAGTAGAAGTTCTTGAAGCCGAACTTGTGGCCGGCACCGGAGCGATAGGCCAGGTTCACGAGCCCGCTCAGCTCGACCCGTTCCTTGGCCTCGTTGAACAGGATCGGGGAACTCCCTTCGGCATCGTACCGGTCGGGGTTGTAGTCCCGGCCGTTGCCGTAGTCCACTGACAGCACGTAGCCGAATGCGTCGTTCCCCAGGTCCTTCCGGCCCCCGACCGCCGCATTGAGGCCGAGGTTGGGACGGGCGAGGGCCGATCCCGGGGTCCAGACATTGCGGAGTGATTCGGCAAAGCGTTCCTGACTGGCCACCGCCCCTCCGAATCCACGGCCGATCCCGTCGAAACCCAGGAGGTCACTGCCGCTTCTCGGCCCCCGGGCAAACCGGCGGAAGGTGCTGCGATCGTTATAGCCCTGCGAGACGCCGAACGAGAGGATGAAGTTCTCGGGCAATTCCTTGGTCTGGACATCGACGATGCCGCCGGCGAAATCACCGGGACGGTCCGGCGTGGCGGTCTTGG
>JANXXJ010000007.1 GCA_025350665.1 Gemmatimonadota bacterium
GGATCCTGCCGGCGTCCATCGACCGCTCAGCGTGGCGGATCTCCGGGAGACCGTCTTTCCCTATCGGACCCAGCGGTCGTCCCTCGGGCTCACGAGCGCGGAGGACTATGATCTGCTCGTCCTCCGGCTGGTGGCCGAGGAGGATGATTTCGTCCGGACCTATCCACCGGAGTCGGCCGGGCGGGCCCGGGACGAAGCCGGGCAGATCAATCCCAATCTCGATCTGGTCGAAGAACTCGGCGAGGCCACGATCCAGATCGGCGCCACGGCCCTGGCCCGGATTCAGGCTTTGGTCGAGGAGGTCGAGACGCCGGGGCTCGAGTTCCTGGATGTGGCCGATGCCCTGGGGGTGTCGGCGACACCACCCCCAAATCCGGTAGCGCATGGGCCCGAGCGTGTGCCGGAGCATGCTCCGAGCGGCCCGGCTCCAGCGCCGGTCGTTGCGACCTCGTTCAGCGTGCGCGATCCCGAGCCCGAGCTGGCGGATTTCGAGCCGATCGCCGAGACGATCGACATCGACGTGGAGCCGGTGTTGGCCCCGGTTCTCCCGGTCGAACCCATTCCGCCGGCGATTCCCGTCCCGCCACCTGTCCCCCCGCCGCTGACGTGTCGCGCCTGCCACGCCACGCTACCGGACCGGAGGGCGATCATGTTCTGTCCCTTCTGCGGTCAGCGCCAGGGGGCGGCCACCTGTGCCCGGTGTGGAACCGAACTCGAGCTGGGCTGGCGTCACTGCGTGGAATGCGGTCAGGCCGTGCCCGGCACGGAGCGCCTCGTATGACGTCGCCCGAAACACCCCGGATCGATCGCGCGGCCCTCGATCGGATCATCCAGCGCGCGGCGGAGCTCCAGACCGGTGAGCGCGATGTCGGCGACAATCTCAGCGCCGACGAAGTGATGGCGCTCGGGAAGGACGTCGGGATTCCAGCCCGGTATCTCCAGCAGGCGATCCTCGAACATCAGACCACCGTGACCACCGCGAGTCCCGAGCAGGGCCTGCTGGCACGGGTCGTGGGGCCGGCGCAGCTTCAGGCTCAGCGGGTCGTGCAGGGCAAAGCCGAGGATGTGCTGGCGTCTCTGGCGGTCTGGATGGACAAGAACGAGTTGCTGGTGGTGCAGCGGCAGCAGGCCGGCTGGATCAGCTGGGAGCCGCTTCGCGGAATGCAGGCGGCGATTCGGCGCGGGGCAGCATCGCTCGACACGTCGAAGCCGAAGTTCATGCTGTCCCGGGCCGAGGTCGTGGTGGCGACCGTCACCCAGCTTGAATCGGGCTACTGCCATGTATCCCTCTCGGCCACCCTGAAGGCCGCCCGGCGCGATCACATCATCGGGGCGGTGGTGTCCGGGACGGTGGGCGTCGGGACCGCCGGGGTATTGGCCATGTTCAGCCTGACGGCCATTGCGGCCGTGGTGCCTGTTGCGGTGGCGGCACTGATCGGTGTGACCGTCATCCGGGGCTTCCGGCCCATCACCGAGCGAGTCCAGCTCGGCCTCGACCGGGCCCTCGACTTTCTCGAGCGGGGCGGCGTCAAGCCGGCGCATGAACTGCCGGGTCGGGGTCCGGGCCTCCTTGATCTGCTGGCCACCGAAGTGCGCCGCGCCCTCACGGCCGGCCCGGAGTCCCGGCCGAGCGGTCGAACCCGGCCGCCGGACGACAAGGCCAAACCATGACGACCGTCAATCGCCGGTTGGCGGTTCTGCTGGCGCTCCTGCTGGGCTGCCGAGCCACCACGGCCCGCCCCTACTTCGTGCCGTACCCCGAAGCGGAGACCGCGGAACTCGGCTTCGGCGTGATTGACAAGGCCCTGACCGTCGGCCAGGTGACCGACACCCTCCTCGCCTATCTGGTGCGGGACAGTATCCCGATCAACAAGGTCCGTCGGTTCGACGGTTTTCTGGAGACGGGGTGGTTCGACGCCGCCACCCTTGCCCCCACGACCCGTCGCCCGGTGGGCGACAAGGTGGTCCGGGTCCGAGCGTACATCGATCCCGGCAAGCCTGGCTTCACCCGGGTCGAGGTCGAAACCGTCTTCGTTCCGTTTCCCGACCCGTCGCTGTCGGCCCGGGAGCAGGAGGCGCCGGTAACGCCCGTGCATCCGGTCAACCGGCGGGTGGCCGCCGTGCTCGCGATCCTCAAGAAGAAATACGGCGCGCCCGAAGACACCACGGCGAAGAAGAAGAACCCGAAAGACTCGACGGCCACCCTGCTGGTGCCGACCAAACCCGATACGACACAAGCCAAGGCCGACACCACCAAGGCCAAGGCTGACACGACCAAGGCCAAGGACACGACCAAGGCCAAGGCCGCCACGACGGGTACCAAGGCTCCGACCGATACCACGAAGGTGAAGGCCGCGGCCGACACCACGAAACGGTCCTGACCCCGCCGATGGAACGCCCCGTGTTCGCCGGGATCTGGCGCGATGACGACCGCGCCTGCGCCGCCTACTCCGAGGGCGCCGGGATCTACCGGATCATTCCCCGGGCCGTGGCGGTGCCGTCCACCACCCGCGCGCTGGCCGCACTGGTCCGGTGGGCTGCGGCGCACCGCGTGCCGCTGGTCCCGCGAGGCGCGGGGAGCGGGATGCCCGGCGGGAATGTCGGCGAGGGCGTGGTCGTGGATCTCACCGCGCTCGACGGGACCCCCCTGGTCGTCGACCCGGTCCGCTGCATCGCCACGACCGGAGCCGGCGTAACGTTAGGCGCCCTGGCCGAGGCGGCCCGCGGGCATGGGCTCCGGATGCCGGTGGATCCGTCGAGCGAGCGGTTCGCCACGGCGGGCGGAACGGTGGGGACCAACGCCGCCGGGACCCGGACGGTCAAGTACGGGCCGGTCCGCCGCTGGGTCCAGGGCGTCACGCTGGTCACGACCGACGGCGAGGTTCTCCCGCTCGAGCGCGGCGTCCCGCTGCCCCCTTCGGCGCTGTCCCGCCGGCTCGACGCCTCCCTGGGCGACGCCCTGCGTCTCGCCCGGTGGCGGGTGGCGGCGAGCTTTCCCAAGGTCCGGAAGAACACCTCGGGCTACGCGCTCGACCACTTCCTCGCGTCCGGTGACCTGCTCGACCTCGTGATCGGCGCTGAGGGGACGCTCGGCTTCGTCACCGCAGTGCGCTGGCGCCTCGAGCCGATTCCTCCCCACCGCGGCGGGCTCCGCGCCGCGCTTCGCGATGCCCACCGCCTGGGCGGTCTGGTGCCGGCGCTCCTCGAGCTGGAACCGTCGCGGGTTGAATTCCTCGATCAGACCTTCCTGCGCTTCGTCGACGAGGAGCTCAAGACCATTCCGCGCGGCGACCGCCTGCGCGACGCCGGAGCCGTGCTGATGGTCGAATTCGAGGGTGACAATCCGGCCCTGATCGAGAATACCCTCGAACGAGCCGTCGGTATCGTCCGGTCCGACAGCCTCGAGGTCGCCGTGGGGCCCGACGAGCGGGAAGTCGAGTCGCTCTGGGCGATTCGCCACGCCGCCAGCCCCAAGCTCGCCTCGCTCGGTGACACTCGGCGGTCGCTCCAGGTGGTCGAAGACGGCACCGTGCCGGTCGATCGCCTGGGCGAATACCTCACGGCCATGCATGGCATCTCGGCCAAACGCGATGTTCCTATGGTCATGTTCGGCCACGCCGGCGACGGGAACGTGCATGCCAATCTGCTGCCCGATGTCACCCAGCCCGGTTGGGAGGAACGGATTCGGGCCATTTTCGAAGATCAGACCCAGCTCGTTCTGACGCTTGGGGGCACGACCGCCGGCGAGCATGGCGACGGCCGGCTCCGGGCCGGCGTGGTCGAGCGGATCTTCGGTTTTGAGATGAACCAGGTCTTCCGGCAGATCAAACGCGCGTTCGACCCGGCGGGCATCATGAACCCCGGCGTGAAGATCGGCGAACCGCACGATCCCATCCGGTCGCTCAAGGCCGGCACCACCGGGCCTGCCATCCCGGCCGACATCGCCGCCGGTCTCCGCCGCCTCGAAAAACAGGCCGGCTACAGCGCCGCGAGGCTCGATCTCGCCGACGATCCACTGATCCGGGAGGAGCCGTGATCGATCTCCGCAGCGATACCGTGAGCCGCCCCACCGCCGCAATGCGCCGGGCCATGGCCGAGGCGCCGGTCGGTGATGACGTCTATGGTGACGATCCCACGGTCGCGGCACTCGAGGCGATCGTCGCCGGTCTCCTGAGCAAGGAGGCGGCCGTCTTCATGCCCACCGGCACGATGACCAACCAGATCGGCCTCCGGATCCACGGTGAACCCGGCGACACGCTGCTGCTGGCGGACGGCGCTCACATCTATGTGAGCGAGGGCGGGGCGGCGTCGGCGTATTCGGGACTGACCCTCCGGGCGGTGCCGACGGACCGGGGCGTGTTCACGGCCGAGGCGCTCGAGGCCGCGATCGGCGTGGTCCATCCGTTCGTCCCGGTCGAACTGGCCTCGCCGCCCAGGATCGTGTCGGTCGAGAACACCAGCAACGCCGGCGGTGGCCGGATCTGGCCGATCGAACGAATTCGGGACGTCGCCGCGGTCGCCAAGGCAGCGGGGCTGATGTGTCACCTCGACGGCGCCCGGATCTGGAATGCCTCGGCGGCGAGCGGCATCAGTGTCGGCGAGTATGCGGCGCCGTTCGACACCGTCAGCGTCTGCTTTTCCAAGGGTCTGGGGGCACCGGTAGGCAGTTGCCTGGCCGGAACCCGTGTGGCGATGGTCCGGGCCCGCCGATTCCGCCAGCAGATCGGCGGCTCGATGCGTCAGGGCGGGATCATCGCGGCCGGGGCGCTCCACGCGCTGGAGCATCACCGCGGGCGGCTGGTTGAGGATCACGTCAATGCCCGGGCGTTCGCCGATGGGATCGCCGGCTTGCCCGGGATCGCCCTCGATCCGGCCACCGTCGAGACCAATATCATCCGGTTCCGGGTGACCTCGATGCCGGTGGCGACCTTCGCCGCCCGGCTCCGGGATCAGGGCGTCCTGCTGCTCCCATCGGGGCGGGACGGGATCCGGGCGCTCACCCATCTCGACGTCTCCCGCGCCGACATCGATCGCGCGATCGCCGCCGTCGCCTCGATCCTCGATCGGCCGGGATCGTCGTAAGGGCGACCTTACGGTCGCCCTTACACCGGAGATCGGCGGCGGGCCGGAGACCGGCGGGGGCGGAGATCGGCTGGAGGGATCCCGGAACCACGACGGTGACGGGACTCCGGCCGACGATTAGCTTCCCGCCATGCGTCAATATCTGGATTTGCTGAAGCTGGTTCTCGACACCGGGGTCCCCAAGTCGGATCGGACCGGCACCGGAACCCGAAGCCTCTTCGGCCACCAGATCCGGTTCGACCTCGCCCACGGATTCCCCCTCCTCACGACCAAGAAGGTCCACACCCGATCGATCATCCACGAACTGCTGTGGTTCCTCCGGGGCGAGACCAACACCCGGTATCTCAAGGAGCACGGCGTCTCGATCTGGGATGAATGGGCCGATGCCCAGGGCGAGTTGGGTCCTATATATGGATTTCAGTGGCGGTCATGGCCGGTTGCGCGAGGCGGGTCGATCGATCAGATCAGCGCAGCCGTCCGCCAGCTCATGGAGAACCCCGATTCCCGCCGGATCATCGTCTCGGCCTGGAATCCCGGCGATATCCCGAAGATGGCGCTGGCTCCCTGCCATGCGCTGTTCCAGTTCTATGTCGTGGAGGGTCGGCTCTCCTGCCAACTGTACCAGCGAAGCGCGGACATTTTCCTGGGCGTTCCGTTCAACATCGCCTCGTACGCCCTGCTCACGGCGATGATGGCGCAGGTGACGGGCCTCAAGCCCGGGGATTTCATCCACACCTTTGGCGACATCCACCTCTACAACAATCATGTCGATCAGGCCCGGCTGCAGTTGTCCCGCGACCCGCGGCCCTTGCCCGCGCTCACGATCAATCCCGACGTCCGGTCGATCTTCGAGTTCTGCTATGAGGATTTCACCATCGAGGGATACCAGCCGCACCCGGCCATTTCGGCCCCGGTGGCGGTGTGATCGTCTCGCTGGTCGTGGCGATGGCAGAGCACCGAGTCATCGGGCGGGACGGCGGGCTCCCGTGGCGGCTGCCGGACGATCTCAAGCATTTCAAGCGACTCACCATCGATCATACCGTCATCATGGGGCGGAGGACCTTCGACGAGGTCGGCCGCCCGCTGGCCAACCGCCGGAACGTCGTGATTTCCCGGAACCGCGCTTTTCGTCCCGACGGCGTGACGGTCGTTTCCTCGCTCGACGAAGCCCTGGCCCTTACTGCCACCGAGACGGAAGTCTTCGTCATCGGTGGCGGCGAGATCTATCGCCAGGCGCTGCCCCGGGCGGACCGCGTCTACCTCACGCTGGTGCACGCCACCGTCGAGGGCGACACCACGTTTCCTGAGTTCGAGCAGTCCGCCTGGGTCATCGAGTCGGAGGAATTCCATCCGGCCGATGATCGACACGCCTACGGGTTCACTTTCCGCGAATATCGCCGGATACGCGGATAGGCGCGGCTGCTCCCGGTCTTGCACTTTGCCAGTCTTCGCCGACCAGTTTCGCGATCGTGGCCGCGAACTGTGATTGAGTCCCCTGTTGGCCCCTAGCGATACCGTTGATCGTCACTTTCGGGCCCATCACCGCCATCCATATCCGCCCCGCCGACAGCACCTCATTCCCGTGATCCGACCAGTCTCTGGCCGAGCCTCGGCCGTGATCGGTCGCGATGATGAGGCTGGTCCGACCGCGGTATTCGGGCATCGACTGGGCCGTTTCCCAGAGCAGCTGGATGAACCGGTCCGAGCGGCGGGCGGCGTCGAGGTAGAGATCATAGCGGCGTTCATGGGCCCATTCGTCGGTTTCTCCAAGGAGAACCGCGAGGACGCGAGGGTGCCGGGTTTTGAGCGCGTCGAGCGCGCCCGCCATGGTGGCGAGGTCGAGCCGCTCGCTCTTCCAGTGGGTCGGCGCCCACTCGGCCATCCGGTTCATCAGGCGCTGGCGCTCGGTGGTTGGAGCGGGGAAGGGCAGCCCTTCGGCGTTCACCGGGAGCTTGCTTCGGCCGACGTTGAAGATTGCGGAGAAGACATCCCACGAGCCAAAGACCTCGACCGAGTGTGCGAAGCCCGGCCGGCCCGCCAGCCACTCGAGGACGGTCACGTTGGGGTTCGGAATCTTGTCGTTGCTATCGATCCGGTCGTCGGGTGCGCCCGAGAAAAGCTCGTTGTAGCCCGGATAGGAGAACCGGTGCCCGTTGGTGACGCGGACGGCGCTCCCCAGGGTGGAATCACCGAGGAGGAGTCCCTTCCGTGCGACGGTCCCCCAGAGGAATGGGAGGATTGCCTGCTTTCGCTGGTCGAGATCATCCCGCCAGAAGCGCTGCAGGGTGAAGCCCGAGTCGGCCACCCCGCCGTCAGGACCGGTGATCAGCCCGCGATTGGCGCCGGCGAAGACCTCCTGCCATCGCATCCCGTCGAGGGTGACGACGATCACTCGATCGGCGTTTTGTTGCGCGCCGAGCGGTGCGATCACCACCGGGGCGACGAGAAAAACGATGAAGATGAGCGATGGGAGGACGCTCGCATGGCGTTTTGCAGTCAATCTGACCTCCGAAATCCTTGGTTTGAGACAACTTGACCTGACTTTTGTCGTCGAAATGTATTGTGCGATCGGCATCAATTTCCTATTTTGTATGAGCGTAGTGGCAACAGACACTTCGCCGAACACTGGCGCATGACTGAGTGACCTCGACAAGGAGACCTTTTGGCGGTTCGAATAGGGTTTGCCTACAACCTCAAACCCGCAGTATCCGCTCCCGATCAAGCTGCTCCGTCCGGTGCCCCCGCACCGACCGCTCGCGGTCTCCGCTCCGATCTCCCTCAGCCGGATCTCTACGCCGAGTGGGACGAACCCGAGACCATCGATGCCGTAGAGAAGGCTCTCTCCGGTCTCGGCAAGGTGATCCGCCTCGAGGCCGACGCCGATTTCCCTCGGAAGCTCATGGCGGCCCGCCCGGACTTCGTCTTCAATATCGCTGAAGGCCTCTACGGGGTGAACCGCGAGGCCCACGTCCCGGCGATCTGTGAGTTCCTTGGCGTGCCCTACCATGCCTCCGATCCGCTGACCCTGAGCCTGGCGCTCCACAAGGGCCGGACCAAGGAGATTCTGGCGCATCACGGTGTCCCGACCGCGCCGTTCATCGTCGCCAACTCCCGGAGCGACGCCCGGAACGTCACCCTCCCGTTCCCCCTCTTCGCCAAGCCGGCGCTCGAGGGGTCGAGCAAGGGAATCACCACCCGGAGCCTGTGTGCCAACCGCGCCAAGCTGATCTCCGTGGTGGGTGAGCTGCTCGACGTCTACCAGGAGCCGGTCCTGATCGAGACCTACCTCCCGGGCCAGGAGTTCACGGTCGCCATCATCGGGAACGGGCGCGAGTCCCGCTGCCTCCCGATCGTCGGGATGAAGTTCGACGAGCTGCCGCTCAACGCCCCGCCGATCTATGGTTACGAGGCGAAGTGGCTCTGGGATACGCCGGAGCGGCCGCTCGAGCTGTTCGAGTGCCCGGCCCGGATCGACAAGGACCTGGCCCGGGAAATCCGGACCGTGGCGCTGTCGGCCTATCGGATCCTCGGTTGCCGCGACTGGTCGCGGGTCGATGTTCGCTGCGATGCCGCCGGCCGGCCGATGGTGGTCGAGGTGAATCCGCTTCCCGGCATTCTCCCGAACCCCAAGGACAATTCCTGCTTCCCGAAAGCGGCTCGGGAGGCCGGCATGTCCTATGACGCCCTGATCCAGACCGTCGCGGACATCGCCTGGCGCCGGATCAGCAGCAAGTCGCTGATCGCCAAGGTGGCGGCTTGAAGATCGGGATCGTCTACGACGCCGGAAGCGGAGACTGGGATCCGAAGGATGTCGCCGCCGTGCTGGACAACGTCCGCACGGTGCAGAGGGCCCTTCGGTCCGGCGGAAATGAGACGACCCTGATTCCCGTCACCCTCGGTGACGTCACCTGGCTCAAGAAGGTTCAGCGCTGCCAGGCCATCTTCAATCTGTGCGAGGGCGTCAACGGCATGGCCCGGTACGAGGACTATGCCGTGGCCGCCCTCGATCTCACCCGGGTACCGTTCACCGGCTGCACCTCGTGGACCGTGACCATCGCGCACCGGAAGCACATCGCCAATACGCTGTTCAAGGCGTACGGCGTGCCGGTGCCGCCGTTCGTCCTGGCCAAGGTCGGATCGACGCCGACCGAACTCAAGTTCCCGGTGATCGTCAAACCGTCCGGTGAAGACGCCAGCGTCGGGATCGATTCGGGTTCGGTCTGCACCACCAGGAAGGCGCTCAAGGAGCGGCTCGAGAAGGCCGCTCGGCTTTGGGAAGACACCCTGGTCCAGGAGTACGTTCCGGGCCGGGAGGTCAACGTCGGCTTCGTCGGGAGTGAGATGCTGCCGATTTCCGAGATCAACTTCAAGAACATGCCTGATGGCAGCTGGCCGATCGTGACCTATGCCGCCAAGTGGGACGCGGGCAGCGCCGAGGACCTGGGCACCATTCCGATATGCCCGGCGCCGCTGTCTCCCGAGCTGGCCCGGAGGGTCGCGACCGTGGCTCGTGCTGCCTGGCGGCTGATCGGTCAGGAGAATGGCTACGGACGGGTCGACATCCGGATTGCGCCGGACGGCGAGCCCTATGTGCTCGAAGTGAACCCCAATCCCGACATTTCCGCCGACGCCGGCCTGGCCAACATGGCCCGGGCCCGCGGCTGGGACTACAACACCCTCATCCTCAAAGTCGTCGAAGAAGCCCTCGAGCGCGCCGGTCGTCGGCGCGAGGCCGAGGCGCAGTACCTCAAGATCACGGTGTGAGCCCGCCGGCCGCCCCACGGATTCGCGCCCTCGGGCCCGCTGACCGGGACCGGGTGGAGGCGATGACTCGGGCGGCCGGTCTGTTCTGGGACTGGGAAATTCCGATTGCCATGGAAGTTTTCGATGATGCCACCGGCGCGAACGCGTCGGGGCGGATTGATCCTGACTATGAGTCGACCGGCGTTGAGATCGACGGGCGCCTCGCCGGCTGGGCCTCCTGGGGTCCGACTCCCAACCAGCCAGGGACCTTCGACCTTTACTGGATCGTGGTTGATCGCAACATCCAGGGGTGGGGGCTCGGCTCGCTGTTGCTGGCCGAGATGGATCGGCGGATCGCGGGGCGGGTCAGGCGGCTGTTGGTGGAGACGAGCGGGCGTGATGACTATGCCCCGACCCGCGCCTTTTACGAACGCCACGGCTACCGGATCATCGAGCGGGTGCTGGATCACTTCGCTCCCGGCGATGATCTTGTCCGCTTCGTCAAGGAATTTCCCTAAGCAGCACCTCCTCACCCCGCTCCTCTCGCCGTGACGGTTTTTGGCACCCTTTTGCGCACTATGAACCGAAGAACCAGGCCCCGGACTCCGTCCGGGCCTGACATCGCTTCGGAATACGCCGATCACAGGGGGCTATATGGGATGGGTTCGTACCTTACCGGGGGTTGTGGCAATGATGCTGGGGACTGTCGTGGCGGGCTGCAGTTCGAGCGGTGGTTCAACCGGCCCTGGTCCCATCCCGTCGATCTCCCTGTCCCTGAGCCCGACCTCGGCGTCGGTCCCCCAGAGTGGCTCGACCATCGTCACCGCGACCCTGACCCGGAGCGGCGGTTTCAGCGGGACGGTCGACCTGACCGTCACCGGCGCCCCAACCGGCGTGACCGGCACCATCGGCGCACCTCAGACCAGCGGCGGCAGTACCACGGCCCCCATCACCGTCGCCGTGGCGGCGTCGGTTGCGGCGGGGAACTACTCCCTGACTGTGACCGGGACCGGGAGCGGTGTCTCCAACGCCACCGCCACCTTCTCGCTGACGGTGACCGTGGGTGGCAACTTCAGTCTCGCGGCTACGGCTCTGAGTATCGCCGCGGGCGCCAACGGCAACTCGACCGTGACCATCACCCGGACCGGCGGGTTTACCGGGAGCGTGGCCCTGACGGCCACGACTGTTCCAGCCGGCCTAAGCGCCCAGCTCGCACCGGCGAGCACCACGGGCAACAGTTCGACCCTCACCATCACCGCCACAGCCGGGCTGGCGCCCGGCAACTACACGGTCGGGATCACGGGGACCGCCTCAGGCCTCCCCGATCAGACCGCGTCGGTCGCGGTGACGGTGACCGCTCCTTCCGGCAGTGGTACCGTGCAGATCAGCGTGGCGTGTTTCGCCCCCATCTGGGTGGCCTACCAGGACGGGACGGGCGCATGGACCCGGGCTACGACCGTCAGCCCCAACGTGTACCGGATCTCGGTGACTGGAAATTATGCCGGGGTGGCGATGGTGTTTCCGAGCGGCGGCGGCTTCCAGACCCAGATCAACTATCTCCCCAAGGCCTATCTGACTAACGCCGCCACCGTCGATTTCTGCGGTGCCGGGGGTGGAGTGCCTCCGGGTACCAAGAGCATCTCCGGGACCGCCGCCGGTCTCACCGGCTCTGACCGGGCCACCATCTCGATGGGCGGAAGCATCGGCCTCGCGTCGGTGAACAACCTCAACTTCGGCCTGAATTCGGTCCTGAACGGTCCCCAGGACCTGATCGGCTGGCGCCATGACCCGGCGGGCGAGTCCAACGGCCACCCCAATCCAGATCGCGGGTTCCTCCGCCGCGACCAGAACATCCCCACGCTCGGCTCGGTCGGTATCGTCGACCTGACCGGGTCGGAGTCATTCGCGGCGGCCACGGCGACGATTACTCTGCCCGGCACGGTCGTCGGTGAGAAGCTGACGCACGCGATGCAGTACCTGACCCGGCCCGAATGCGTTCTCTCGTCGCTCTATCAGACCTCGGCCGGAGACCCGTCGCCGCTCACGGCCATGGGCATACCGGGCTCGCTTCAGCGGGCTGACGACTACCACTATCTCATCGTGTCGGCTGTGACCGGGGCCGGGACGCCGATCATCGGCCATACGTCCTCGCGGACCTACTCGTCCGTGTTCCACACCCTCGCCAATCAGACCGTTACCCTCCCGCCGTCGATCGCGGGCACCGCCGTTACCACGCTGACGGGGCCCTACAAGCGGCTCCAGGCGGTCATTCCCACGGTGCCGGCGTTTGCCCCGGGCGGCGGTCTGACTTACATCAGTCAAGCGCCACTTCGACTGGTGGCGCTCGTGTATGCCGGATCAGTGTTCACCGGAAGCCAGGTGACGCTCGCCATGCCGGACTTCACGGGCCTCGCGGGGTTCGACCCGACCTGGCTGCCCGCCACGTCGGCCACCGGCACCTGGTCAACCCAGGTAGCCGGGACGGCCAACCTCGGTCCGACGCTCTGCAGCGCGGGGACGTCGCTCTGGTCGGCCGCTGCGTTGGGAACGTTCTAGGGGGGCGGGGACCGGTCGCCGGGAGCTTGGACTTG
>JANXXJ010000080.1 GCA_025350665.1 Gemmatimonadota bacterium
GGATCCGGCCGGGGGTCGTCGGGGGCCGGGATCGATCGTTCTACGGGGCGGGCTGACGCCCGCCCTTACCGATTTCGGCTGGATCCGCCCCGGCAGCCGTCGTGGTCCCGGCGCCCCTGTACGGGCCGGATCGTAGGGCTAACTGCACGGTCGTCGCTCGGTATGCGAACCCGCCGCCGCGCGTGGCCGCGTTGCGACGCCATTCTCGAGAGATCGTCGATGGGGCCCGTGCCAAGCGACGGGCGATCTCGCGGACGCCGTACCCGAGCGCTCGCAGGAGCGCCAATTCCGCGCGTTCCGCGATCGCAAGATACCGCCCTGACCACAGCGGAGTGGACGGCGCAAGGTGTGATGGTGGCATCCCGCCCGCCTCCCGGAACCATCGGACGCCCACGGCTGGCGATGCGCCGACGGCGCTCGCGGCCTCCTCGCTCGGGCGCCCCGCGGCAATCGCGACCCAGAACCGTCGCTGCTCGTCACGTTCGTGCCACCGAGGGCCGGCCGGGCGACCGCAACGTGGCTCGCCCGGACCGGTCCGAATACCGCCTTCTCTTCGTCGACATCGCAACCCCCTTCTAGTGAGGTGTTGCGACGACCGATTGAATCCACCCAATATGCGTCCGAGGCGTATCGGACCGAGCTGGCGGCGCACGGCATGCTGGCGAGCATGAGCGGGAAGGGCGACTGTTATGACAATGCCGTCGCGGAGAGCTTATTCGCGACGCTGGAGTTCGAGCTGGTGATGACGAGCGACTGGCCCACCCGCGACGACGCGATCTTCCAGTACATTGAGACGTGGTACAACCGGACACGGCGGCACTCCACGCTCGGGTACGTCAGTCCGGCAGAGTACGAAGCGCAGTTACCGATGGCCGCGTAGTTACTTTCACTTACGCGTCCATTTTTTCGGGGCAAGTCCATCGTCCGCTTTGAACCGTTCGTGGACACGGCAAAGGTCCGCGAAGCGATGCCCACCTGACAGTGAAGTCGTGGACCGTCTCGTCGACTCGACCTCTATCCCGTAGGCCCCCCGTCACGAGAGTGGAAGAATCGATCGATCGTTCAAAGGGATCGGCCAGGCCGGGGTCGGCATCAGGGTCGGCCTTCGGCTGGTCCAGACCGACACCCGCCGAGTCGGGGCCCCTGAGCGGGGGCGGCACGCCGAGTTTACCTTTCGCGAGGAGTATTGCGAACCATGCCTGAACCATCACAATTGCCCGACCCGAAGCGCTGGATGGCTGCTTGGCGCCTGGCCGGACCAGACCTCGAGCGAATTCGCCAATCCGAGCTTCTCCGCGTCGATACGGGCCATGCCGTTCGAGCGTTGGCCGGTGCGTTCCTCTATGCTAGACGCCACTTCCCCCCTCTGCCCATGTCCGGCTTGGTCGAGCAGCAACGCTGGTTTGCGAGACTGCGGTGATGGTCGACCTCGTCCGCCAGGCGAGCGAAGTCCAAGCGTTCTTTGAGGATCGGCACTGGCATTTCTGCTTCATTGGTGGGCTAGCCCTTCTTCGCTGGGGCACGCCACGGTTAACCCAAGACATCGATGCCACCGTCTATGTCGGGTTCGGTAACGAAGAGCCCGCTATCGACGAGCTCCTTGCCCAGTTTCGGGCCCGCCTCGCAGACGCGAAGGATTTCGCCTTGACCCGCCGGGTAGTCTTGCTCAAGACCCCGGGTGGCGACGGTCTCGATATCTCGCTCGGTGGCTTGCCATTCGAGCGCGAGCTCGTCGAGCGATCGTCGTTGGGTGACTATGGCGACGATATCCGGCTGCGAACCTGTTCGGCTGAGGACCTGATTGTGCTCAAGGCCTTCGCGTCGCGCGATCAGGATTGGGTGGACGTTCGCAACGTGGCGACCCGGCAGCAGGGCCGCTTGGACTGGCCCGCCATTTACGAACGGCTGACGCCGCTTGTTGAGCTGAAGGAGGAGCCGGCGATCCTCACCAGGCTCAAGCGGATGGAGCGCAACCAGGCCTAACCTGTGAAAGCGAGTACTCGACCTGACGATCAGGGATCGTCCTGGGTGTCCGGTTAGGCCGCGAGCTGTTTCGCCAGCGCCAGCGGCACACGGTCCACGAACGTCTGCATCGGCGTAGGGATGAAACGTTTCGTGGGCAAGGGCATTGAGATCGCAAGCGGGTCGGCACGGTGCCGTCGCCGGTGCTCTCGACGAGCCGCTATCCCGACACCACCGCGCTCAGCTACGACGGCTCCGGCAACGTCCTGACTAAAACGACCCACACCTATCGGGGCGGGCTCACGAGCCAGGTCGCCAGCTGGACCCTGGAGCGGGACTACTACGGCGCCGACGACAAGCTTCGCGTCGTCCAGCGCACCGCCCTCGGCGCCTTCGGGCCCGATCTCGGGCTGTCCTATATCACGGCCCCGGCGTCCGGGGCGTGGGAGGAGTACTGGTACGACGCCCTCGGCCGCCGTGTCCTCGCCCGCGAACGGCGCGTCGATCTCTCCACCGAGACCTATCGCCGGGATGTGGCCGATCGGTTTGTCTGGGACGGCGACCCGAAAAGGGGCGTTCGAGCTGGCCGCACGAGGATCCCTCTTTCTCGATGAGCTCCCGCATTGGTCTCGGACCGCTCAAAGTGCGCTACTCGTTCCCCTGGGAGACCGCCGCATCCTCCCGATGGGGTCCGAGCACCCGCTTGCGGTGGATGCGCGCCTCTTAGTGGGCACAACCTCCCATCCGGACGAATCCCTACGGCGTTGGGATCCGGCTGCCGGGCTGACGGGGGGCGAGATCGTTCGTTCGGCGGGGCGGGCTGACGCCCGCCCTTACCGATTTTGGCTGAGGGCCGCCCGCACCGATTTCGGGTGAGGCCCGCCGGCACCGATCGTCAGTGATGCTCGCCCCTGCCGACCGCGGCTGAGGTCCCGACTTCGGTCGGGGTCTTGCGGGGATGGCCGATTTCTTGCATTTTTATGCATTATGCAGAAACCGACTATCGCGCTCGCCTTTTCCGGCGGCCTCG